>NZ_JBHUMF010000021.1:0-69789 GCF_042684945.1 Bacillus seohaeanensis
CTTATAAAAGGCCACCAAGCAAAAGCGCGGTAGCCTATGTTACCCCAACATTTGACGTAGAACCTTTTTGTTGAGGTCGACTTTTTGAGGTGTGTGAGGTGTGTGCCAGGAACAAATCGCTTGAATTGTGCCTGGTATAGAATGCTTGAAATGTACCAGGCACAGATTACGGGAATTGTTCCAGGGACACATTGCGGGGACACATTGCGTTAATGTAGGATAAAGTTATTTACAAAAAAAGTAAGTTTGTCCACAAAGCGTGGGGATTTGTCCAGAAAACACAAGAAAGTGTCTAATAAACCTATGGAAGTGTCCGAAAAGTAAGAAAAATTGTCTAGAAAATCTAAAATTTTGTCCAGTAACCCTGTGAATAGGGAAAAAAGGCTTGTTTAAGTCCTCTTCGCATTTAATAAAAATCTCCTAAACAAAAAAAGTGTACAAGCATCAGCTTGCACACTCGATAATCTCTATTTATTTTTCATTAAATCCGAAAATGCATGAAATATTTCCATACATTGAAAAGATACTAAGCTTAAAGCCGTAATGGAAAAGAATCCAATCATTAAAAAACGTATCCAAAGCATCATAATAAGGACCTCCTTGATTTTTAGTTGTTTAAAAATCAAAGAGATTGGATTAAGAAGTTAGACTGATAGAATATCGGATTAAGTATTTTATTCTTTTTGGCAAAATACCATACAGGAAGCTGATGGAATAACAAAAGTAATTGGATTAAAATGATAACAAGTAAAGTAGAAAAGAATAATGTGAATATATACTTTTTGTCGTTATCATCCTTTAGAAGCAGTTCGCTTCCTAGGTCGTAAATTAAAATAGCATCAGCTGAATTTACTGGGTGTGTAGTTTTGACAGTACCATGATAACTGACAAGTAAGAAAGAAAAAAGAATAAACATCAGTAGGAATGTTAAGGCATTTTTTCTTCTCACCATTACACCCCCCTAAAAAATGAATACTACAATCATATGCTAAAAAACACGATTTGAAAACAAAAAAACTTTAGTAATGGAAAAAAGATTAGCTAATAAAAGAAAGAACTGTTAAAACAATCGAATGTGGGCAAAGTATCTGTCGAGTTTCCTATGTAGAGCATAGGGCACATACACTTTTTCGTATCAAGGTATAACAGGGAATTGTTGTTTGTAAGGTAGAAGAGCTTGCTGAGAAAATATACCTGAATCAATGAATGGAGTCTAAATCGTTTTTCTTTCTTTATGGCCAGCTTTCTGGATAATTTCTTTGGCTAGGCGAAAATACATGTCTGCTTCGGCCTTCGTTTCAGCCTTTTTGAGCATCGTCATGTAGTTTTGAAACCGAAGCTTATCAAGTGATGAGACTTTAATCACAATCTTTCTCATTATTCCTACTCCTTTATAGTGGACAAAGATGCGTCCAATTACTTATTCTGAATTTTCTGTAAATAATGTATAATAATAGTAAATCATTCCAGAGGGTGGCTGTTATGTCCTTAATTGAAGTGATCTTGTTACCGATGTTAATGGGTGGTCTTGGAGGCTTAGGACATGTTCTGGTATTTAAAAATGGTCATTTTACTTTCCCGCGAAAATTTGTCGATGATAAAGGGGATAAGCACTACATTTTTGGGTCATCTAAAGATATAATCATTGGAGTGTTGGCAGGTTACTTATCCGTTTTGCCGGTTATTGACACAGTGCCGATATGGTATTGCATCTACATTAGTTTATTATCAGGTATCGGAGGTAGTTCCGTTATAACAAGAAAAATTGAGCAAAATCTTGCGGTTACAAAAGCATCCTATATTCAAGAGCTTTCGCAATATCAGCTCGAGTCGACCTCTAAGGGAGGATCATCAAAACACGATGGGGTGAAACCGGTTGATGATGTCAAGCCAAAAGAGAATCAAGGTTGAATTGGCACCAGAGCTATACTCCAAGGTAAGTTTTTATCTGGAAAAACTTAAAGGTGCAGAAAGTGTTGTTGAGCTGAATCATTATTATAAGAAAATAAAAAGAATAATTGAAAGCTCTATTAATGATTAAGCTGACTAGTCAGGGTCAATACAAATAACAACCACAGTATTAATTAGGATAAACCTTCTACTGACATATTGGTCAGCTTTTTTTATGCTCAAATTTTCATTGGCAGGAAGCCTAAGTTAAGGAAAAACAACAAATCCCCATTACATCTAATAGACTTTTCTCTTCTGGTCTGAATGAAAAAGTGAGAAGGAGTAACCCTTATGTTTATTAATAAATGATACTAGAACAGTTCATTATTCTTATTATAGTATTGAACGAATCTGGAAACAATTAAATTTATTACAATTGGTAAGAGGATTTACTTGAAGAATAGGCAAAACATGAATATTCTTATAGGGAGAATAAAATTAAATGGGAGAGCTATTATTTGAACTTGACATTTGAATGACAGCTACAAATGTACCGTTAGTTTATCGTAGATAGAGAAAGTGGGAGTGGCTTGAACGATGATAAAAAGCTTTTGTCTTTTCCTTTCATCCGTTTTACTAGAAAGGGATCAAGCCCTCCCACCTGCTAGATAATAGGAGGAAGAATACATGAATTTAAACGACTGGTTTCAAAAAGGAATGTCTCCAGAAGCATACATGGAGAGCATGAGTGTAAATAAAGAAAATGTCCAAACTGTACTAAATGGTTTTACGATACCTGCAGGGGAAGAAACGGTGTTAAAAACGATTGTTGATAAAAACCTTAAGGTTATTGTATTAACAGAAGACTGGTGTGGAGATGCAATGGTAAACGTTCCAGTTCTATTGAAAGTCGCAGAAGAAGCAAATATGGAAGTGAGCCTACTTTTACGCGATCAAAACTTAGAGCTGATGGATCAATATTTAACCAATGGAACATCCCGTTCTATTCCTATTTTTATTTTTATTAATGAAGAGGGGCAGGAAGTTGCTGTGTGGGGGCCACGTGCACCAATGGTACAACAGCTTGTGAATGAGGAAAACGCTAAGCTTCCACCGAAAGACCATGAACTTTTTGAAGAAAAGCGTAAGGAAATGTTCGGGCGCCTTACATCCCAGTATGTAGGAAACGAAGAAATTTGGGAAGAAGTATACGAAAGTATTAAAACGACTCTATTAAACCAAGTTTTGCGATAAAAGTGGTTTTGAGAAAGTGCAGGAAAGTAAATACTGAGATGTTCATTACTATAGCTGAAGTCCGTACAAATGCGGTTAGGTAACAATGCAAGTAGAAATGGACAACTTGTTACTAGAAAGTAACGATATGACGTGCTGCTTATTTTGTTTTAGCCAGCACGTCATTTTTTATATAGGCTGTTTTCGTAAAGTTGATTGTCTGTGGGTAATGGACTGTTCCTTTCCGCTTCAGGCACTCGGTTTTTCTTTAGGAGTCAAGTGTCTTCTGTTTCCATTCACTCTAACTCTACTCCACGTTTTCACAATAATCCTTTAGGAAACAGCTTTTATATAAGAACGTAATATCTATTAAGCATACCTATAAAGTTACAAATTAAATTCAACATTAAGGAAGAATATATGTACTTTAAGGTCTATGTTTTGGTATCTATTTAGATGAAAATTTTATTTTTCTATTAGTTGGTTACTAGATAGATTAAGGATTTGATCTAGTTGTTGGCTGGCTTGGATGGTTTCTTTTGATGTTAAGCCATACCTTTTTGATACATAGACTAGTTTTTCTCTACTTTTCTCCACTAATACAGTAAACACTAAACATTTCATTCTTACCAACCTCCTGCTTTTAACCAACTTTTTTACTATATTAGGTCTTTTTATCCACTTTTGGAAGAGGAATTTACTGAAATGGAGAAATCCTGTATTATTATGTCAAAAAAGTAGTCATTTTTCCTATTTTTAGAGCAACAAATAATTTGATTGAAGGAGGGGGATTTATGGGAGCCCCTACTAGTATAAATATCTTATTTTTTGTAATTGGAGCTATTGTTACAAGTTTAGTATTCTTTATCAAAAATCGCAGAAGTAATAATAGATACTTACTTCCGCAGGATTATTATCAGTCTTTATTCACTAATTTTCCTCATTTAGTTTTTTCCGTTGACTTAGACGGGAAGGTAACAAGTAGTAATGAAAAAAGTCAGCACTTCTTTCATGCAAATGTGGAGGAGTTACTAGGTAAACCATACATGGAATTTTTTAAAAAAGAAGAACACGATTATTTATCATTTCAATTTCAAAAAGTAAAAAGTGGGGAATCCCGATATTTTACTGCTACTCTCCTTGGAAATGGGAATTCGTTAAATATTAATCTTGTTCCAATAATGGATAGCAAGGGGCAAATTCAGGGAGCATTTTTGATTGGCAAAGCCATGAAGGATTTAGCGAAATATGAAAAGAGAGTCCATAAAGCACAGGTGGAATTGCGAGATACGATTCGTCAGCAACAAGGCATGATATTTAAATTCATCAAACATGGAGATACATTTATCCATACGTTATGTGACGGTGAATTGCTTTATCGTATTGGTTTATCACCGAAAGAAGTTGTTGGTAAGCCTTTAGATGCCTTTTTCCCAAAGGATCAGGCAGAAAAGAAATTTCTTATCTATCAGGAAGCGTGGGAAGGGAATATTACGCAATATGAAGGCGACGTAAATGGAGTTCAATATTTAGCATCGTTACGACCTGTTATTAAGGGTGGTAAAACGGTAGAAGTCATTGGATCGAGTATTGATATTACACGGAAAAAAATGATAGAAGATGCACTTCGTCGAAAGGAGAATTTATATCGAACGGTTCTTAACACGATGTCGGAAGCAATATTTATCATGGATCATTCCTACTATATTACGAACTTGAATGAAAATGTTGAAAAGGTTCTTGGCTTGAAACAGGGACATTATACAGAGAGAACAGCGGGAGAGATGGGAGTTGAATTTGTAAAAGAAGATGGTTCCCCAATGCCTTTTACAGAGATACCTGCTATCTACACGTTGCAAACAGGGATTCCCCTTACTGGCTCGGTAGTGGGGGTCAAAATAAATGGGGTAATTAAGCAGTGGCTTTCTATTAATACAAGGCCAATTATTTTAAACGAGGAGGGAAAAATCGATGTACTCGCCTCCTTTATGGATATTACTTTAGAGAAGCAACAAGAGCTGAAGCTAAGAGAATCTAATACTATTCAAAAAACATTAATTAACAGTCTAAATGTTGGTATATTCCTTACTGATCGTAACCGACGACTTACTCTAGTAAATCAACGCTTCCGGGATATGTTCGGGATTAGTGAAGATTCCGATCCTCTCATTGGTATTGGGGAAGAGAAATCGGAAAGTATCTTCTATGCTAAACAAAGTTGGTCAAATGAAAAAGTCGAAGAACTAATCAATAAAGGTGTTCCAGACATAGAAGAAGTAAAATTTCTTAACGGTAGGTACTATATTAGAAATTATGTTCCGATAGCTAGTGATGATTACAATGGGCATCTTTGGACATTAGAAGATATAACTGAACGGAAGCAAATGGAAAGATCCATTTTAAAAGCAAAAGAAGAAGCAGAAAAAGCAAATAGGTCGAAGTCAGAGTTTTTATCAAAGATGAGCCATGAGCTTCGGACGCCTTTAAATGGGATACTTGGATTTGCTCAATTATTAGAACTTGACCGAAGTTTGCAGGAAAACCAACAGTCTTTTGTACAAGAAATTCTAAACGGTGGAAGACATTTACTAACGTTAATTAATGAAGTGTTGGATTTGTCTAGAATTGAAACTGGTAACCTACAAGTTTCACTCGAAATTATGGATCTTACTAGACAGATTAAGGAATGTGTAAATATGGTCCAACCATTGACTAAGAAGAAAAATATAACTATTCATTTACAATTGGTGGAGGAGCAACCGTTGTATGTTTTTGCTGATCCTTTACGTTTAAAACAAGTATTGCTTAATCTTTTAGATAATGCTATTAAATATAATCGGGAAAATGGAAGAGTAGATGTTTCCATTGAAACAGACGGTAATAGTGTCAGATTACACATTAAAGATACTGGCCAAGGTTTTTCTGAAAAGGAATACGGTCGAATATTTACTCCTTTCTACAGAATTATAGGTACGAAGGAGCAAGGGGTGGGAATTGGGCTACCCTTAGTAAAACAATTAGTACAGTTAATGGGAGGCTCTGTAGGGGTAACGAGTATACAAGGGGAAGGTAGTGACTTTTGGATAAGTCTTCCCGTCGACGCTAGTAGCCAAAAACTGCTCCCTGAAGGAACCGGTAGTCAAGGTGAAAATACTAATCAAGAGGATGAAAAAGATTTAAATATCCTGTATATAGAAGACAATGAATCTAACTTACACTTAGTGAGAGAAATATTTAAATTACGTCCAGGTTACCAACTATTTTCTGCTCGCACAGGAGAGGAGGGAATAACAGTAGCATCGGCGGAAGCGATTGATTTAATCCTTCTAGATATAAGCCTTCCCGATATGACTGGTTACCAAGTAATAGAGAGGCTAAAGTCGAAGGAATATACAATGGAAGTGCCTGTGATTGGGTTAAGTGCGAATGCAATGCCTACCGATATTGAAAAAGCAGTTCAGCTTGGTTTCGACCAATATATTGCGAAGCCATTAAATGTAAACGAATTGATGTTTAAGATACAGAAGGTGTTAGGAACATACTAAAAATATAAATGAATAAAAAAGTAATAAAGAAAATCTCTGAATCATTAGGAGATTTTCTTTTTTTGTGGGTAGAATCTCCACAAAGTTGCCTGCTAGAGAGTACTAACTATTTGTCTAGTAAACCTTATATTTTATCCGAAAAGTCTAGGGAAGTGTCCAATAAACATTCTGAGAAAGTGTGAGCTTAATCAGTTTTTTTATGACGAATTCTCTTTATAATCTTCGTATTCCAACTCTCCATTTTAGTATAGATAGTACTAATTATTAGAATAAAGTTATTTTCCACCTCTTGTAAATTTTGTCGTATTAGGTCCCTTTTTTTACTCAATCTACCAGTTTTGAGACGTATTATGTTCTTTTATGCGTTTAAGATGCCCTAACTTGCCTAGACAGGATAATAGTCCTATATGTATATTTTATATATAAAATAAGAAAAAAGTGGACGAAACAGTATAAAAACGCTTCGAATGTAAAGAACGTATCACTACTCTAAAGCAAAAAGGTTTTCCAATTATTTTAGAAGAAGTTGAAAAAGAAAATAGATTTAGCATAGGTAAAACGATTAAATATCCCCATAGTAAAAGGAATTAAGATTTGCAATTGATGAGAACGACGGGGTTTCCATATTAGCAGAGCTTCAGGGAAATAGGATGCCTCAAACGAGAGAATGAGACAAAACATTCCGCGTTTGACCATCGTACTGCTACCTGAAGCTTTTGTATCTGAGGGATATTGTCGTCTGAGGAAAGGAAGTGGTTATTATTAAAGCAATGATCAAAAATTTGCTTCCTATCAAACAAAAAAATAAAAGAACGCATATAAGCATAGGCCCTGCTACGGTAGCACGTAAGAAGCCGGATGATCTACATGCAAAGTATTCTTTTACAAGTGTACAAGCAAGAGCGGTTGCTGGATTTATTGCTAGCAAACTTTCTAGTGCTGTAGGAAAAGCGACAGGAGAGTCTGACCGCTTATTCTATCAATCTTTTAAAGAGGAAAAGGGAGAAGAATCTTCTTTTCTAAACTTAAGTAAACAACTGGTTTATTGGATACAAGAAAGAGATGATGTTCTCGGGAATATAGAACAATTAGATATCTCTCCTCAAACGAAATGGGAATTAACAAATATTTATAAAGAAGATGCCTGTTATTTACACGAGGTATTAAAAAATGAGAAATCGAAATCCTGCTCTACATTAGTAGATAGACAGAAACAACTAGAAACAAATACAGAATGGGATATATACCGAGATGTTATTTATGCTGTAACAAACAAGAAGCTGTTATTATCTACTCCGGAAGAAATTAATCAACTTTCATTTGGCGAAATAGTCTACATGGGAGAAATAAAAGAAAGAGCGGATATCCCAAATAGTAGAAAAGAAATCCGGGAGACTCTTGAACAGATGCAAGTAGGAACTAGAAATATGATGAACTGGCTACTTGCGATTTCGGAAGTTATTACAAATATTATCAAGCACGCTGAAGAAGGAAGCGTAATAGTAAAACGTGATAATAACCAAGTGTACGTTATTGTAGAGGATCGTGGACCGGGATTTGATTTGAAAAACCTGCCTAGTATGACGTTAATGGCGGGGTATTCAACGAAAAAATCAATGGGACAAGGCTTTCACCTTATGCTGAAAATGACCAAACAAATAATTTTATCAAATAATGAAAGAGGATCAACGATTATTCTCAAATTTACTAAAAAAGAGGATGAACTACAAGGTAAGGTCCATGCAAACCCTTTGCAACAGGCGTCAAGTGATTTTGGACAGATAAAAGACAGGGGGGGAGAGGATAAGTGATAAATGGAAATATTAAGACCTTAAGAAGACAGTTCTTACTAAAGATATTATCGATTTTAGTCATTATTACCATCGTATCTGGTGTAATACAGTTATATTTTATGAACGAGCAAATTTCTTCCCAAGTAAGTAATGAGGCAGAAATTCTCGCAAATAATATCGTAAGTAATTTAGAGGAAACAAGTACTGCTGCAGAAATAATTGAGCAGCAGATTGATACAGAACTAGTTTCGTATTCTAAGCGTATAGCCGAGTTACTTAAGGAGAAACAACCGAATCAAGTTACCAACGAGTACCTGAAAGTAATAAAAGAAGAAGTTGGGGTTGCAGGAATCACTATTTTTAAAGAAAACGATTTAAAAGATGATATTGTCGGTGTCTATGCGACAGAAGAAGAAGAGATTGGTTTTGGCCTCAAAGAGGTTGGTCTCTTTGAGATGGGGAAGCAACTACTTACTAATAAAAACCCTAATCTTTCGGGAGCTACATTTACAAATACCAATACTGTCATTTTACCGATTTCCCAATCAGCCTCGCATAAAAATGAAGCAGTCTATTTCAAATACGCCTATTATCATGTACCAAATTCGGATTATATTATTAATCCATATATGGAAGCGAATGAAGTGAGTCTGTATATGGAGAAAGTCGGACCTCAAGAACGTGTGGACCAAATAAGAAAAATGAATAAAGTGGTGGAGGAAGTTGCTGTTCTGAATCCAAAAGTTTTTCAAGATCCGACTTTAGAAAATGACTTTTTTCCACCCATGAAGAAAGTAGAGGCCGGAGATTTTACATTACAAACTTCAAAAGATCTTGATTTCTTGAAAAAAGATCCAAATAGAAAGTTTACACATATAGAAAAAATTGATGGACGAAAGTATTACAAAATGTTTTTACCAATCAACGAGTCTCAAGTCGTTTATTTGTCTCTAGATTACGGAAGTATAAGTAAGCCGCTTTATAGCCATTCGATTATTCTTATCGTAACGGGAGCAATTTCTTTATTAGTACTATTTCTTTTTGGGGCAGGTTTCTTTAACCGAATCTATGAAAATATTCAACGAATTAGAAGCCAAGTCCATTTACTAGAAGCAGGTAATTTAACTGCAAATAGTAAAGTAAATGACGGAGGGGAATTGCAGAAACTGTCCGAGAGCGCAAATAGAATGGTGGTTACACTGCGTCAAACGATTAAAGATACAAGTGAACAAGCTATGAATATTCAAAGGTTATCCCTTCTTTTAGAAGCAGATGCTGCCCAATCAATAGAAAAAATCTATTCGATTTCCTCAGAGGCGACAATTAATACAAGGGAACAGTTATTTGAAATTATTGATTTTCTAGATAAAGTAAATAACTATCTTCAACATCAAAAAAACGATCCGTTAGCAGTAGAACTAGTGGAAAAAATAGAAACAATGAAGGAATTGGCAAAAGAGCGGACAGCAGCTACAACCGATATAACGATATCCCTTTTTGATGTACTTCAATCGTTACATTTGCAATCAAGTGAAATGTCTATGATCGCCAATACGCTTCTCCAGTATATGAACAAATTTAAACTATAGAAAGGATGGTACTCAAATGTTATTATCCATTGAAAAAAATCTACAGGCAAGTTCGATAATATTTTATGTGCAAGGAATCCTTGATTTTTCAACGGTTAATGAATTTTTAAAGTCTTTTAATGAACTTGAAAACACCGAACACCTCATATTAGATCTATCACAATTAGAATTCATTGACTCGACGGGAGTAGGGGCTATAATAGAACTCTTTTATCTGTCACAAGAAAATGACTGGAATATTAATCTACAAGGAATAAATGAGGTGACATATGACATTTTCGATACCATTGGGTTGTTTAAAATCTTAGAAGCGGTTCAAGGGGAGGTGGTTTGATGTATTTAGATGGTTTTACTTACATTCATCCCACTCCAACAGGTAGGAATAACGACCAAGCAGTGGATAAGACATTAGAAAGAGAAATTAATTTGGCACGGAATATCCAAACAAAACTATTGAATGGTCCACCTCCGCAAATGGAGGGTGGAGAAATTAAAGGATCTTCTCTTCCAGCAAGGTTAATAGGAGGCGATTATTATGATTTCTATCCACTCCTTAATGGGAAGATTCGTATTGTGATCGGGGATGTAATGGGGAAGGGGATACCTGCAGCGATGTTAATGATTTTGACTAGGGGGGCCTTCCGAAGTGCAGCGGAAAGCACGAAGGGACCAGGTGAGACATTAACAGCCATGAATCAGGCAATATGTGCAGATTTACGATCATTAAAATCATTCGTTACGCTATTTTGTGCTGATTGGGACCCTTCTACGGGAGTGCTAACTTATGCCAATGCAGGTCATGTTCTACCACTTCATATCAGTGGCAAGGAAGGAACGGTGCAAGAGATTCCAAAAGTTAAAGGTATTATGGTCGGTGGGTTACTTGGTCAAAAATATGAAGAAAGAACTATTCAAGTCCAGGAAGAGGATTTGGTTTTCTTTTATACAGATGGAATTATTGAAGCAATGAACGAAAATCGCGAGCAGTACCAAACAGATCGGCTAGTTCAAACCCTTTTAGAGAACCATCATGAAAAAGTGGAAGAGATAGAGAAGCGTGTCATGCAATCTGTTCAGGATTTTACAGAAGGTGTTTCACAAAGGGATGATATTACGATGGTTTTACTAAAAGTAAATGAGGATAAGAGTGACATTTCAAGTTTTAATTCTCCGGTTCTAACGTAAAGGAGCAGATTTAGTATGGCACAGTCTATTGTTTCTAAAGGGAAAAATGTCATAGATGCTGTAAACATTGGGTTGGGGATATTAGGAGCAGAAAAAGACGATGTTTCCATCGAAATTATTCAGCAGGAATCGAAGAATTTTTTTCGCTCTAAACCAGCGGTCGTTAAACTAACAAAAAATGAGAATGAGAAAGAAACTAGCCCGCCATTAGAGGAAGTTATTGCAGAAGAATTAACTTCTAGAATCTTGGAGCAATCAATTGAGCCAGAAAAGAATATCACGAAGGAAAAAGAGCAACCCAATTTTCTAGCTAGTATGCAGACAGAAGGGAAAGTTTGGGTGGAAGGTGGACAACTAGTCAGCAAACCTTCTCCAATGGAATACCCAACAATTACAGTGGGAAAAGGAATTAATCTGTATAGAAATGGCGAACGAATAGAAGGTTCTGTAGTCGTAACAAAAGATGTGAAATTTGAAATTCATACGGAAGATGAAATCATCGAAACGATATGGAATATGGAAATGGACTCTCAAAAGCTAACGGTTACGCTGCATGTCGAGCCTGGTAAGAAAATTAGCAGATATGTAAAAGATACGAAGCCGGAGAGCCATCTTTTTTTAGAAGCTCACGAAGAAGTGGAATGGCAAAACACCCTAACATACGAGGATGTCTTACTAAAGTTGGAATCATTAAAGGTTATTCACGGATTTCATCATACAGAAATCATGAAAGCGATTGAGACAAAAGAAGTTGGTAGTTTTATCATTGCAAAAGGGAAAGAGTCGACAGAAGGACAAAATGGCTACATAGAATTAAAGTCTGACGTTGATTTGAAAGAAGAAGGACCTAAAATACTAGAAAACGGAAATGTGGATTATCGGGAGTTAAAATATATACCTACTGTAAGCAAAGGGCAAGTGATTGCAGTTATTCATCCACCTACCCCTGGGCTCCCAGGTGTCACGGTAACGAACGAGCTGTTACCAGCTAAACAGACCTACCCTTTGATTGTACGTACTGAAAAAGGCGTGTTATTGATGGAAAACGACACCAAGATTGTGGCAATGAAACCTGGCAGGCCGATGATCGAGCAATCAAGCCAATTAGTAAAGGTTTCTATTATGGATAAAATGATTCATCATGAGGATGTAGATATATCAACAGGAAACATACGTTTTAACGGTGATGTTGATATTCTCGGTAATGTCACCAGTGAAATGAAAGTCGAAGCAACTGGAATGGTTACCGTTACAAAAAATGTTGATATGGCGACAATAAATGCGAAGGACTCGATTATCATCCATCGTAATATAATTGGTAGTTCCATTTCTTCTGGAAAAGATAATTTATTTATTTCCGAATTACTTCTCTTAGTAGACGAGCTTGAACAAGATGTTACGAAACTAATTCAATCAATAGATCAATTGAGTAAAGTTCCTGCATTAAAATTAAGTGATTATGAAAGCAAAGGATTGCTTCCACTAATTAAATTATTATTGGAAAAGAGATTCCAAAACATTCCATCGATAGTGAAACAATTCAAAGAAGTTATAACGAAAGGGAAAGGGTGGTTAGACAAGGAGTGGGAAGAGCTTGCTGTGCATTTACGTGACTGCTTTTTATCTACTATGCCTAGTAAATGGCATACCTTTGAACAACTTCAAGCTCTTTTATCTATTATGCAACAGTTCCAATCTAACTATAGACTAGTGAATAACGAAAAGAATTTTATCGAATTATTATATGCTCTAAATAGTTCTATTTATTGTAGTGGAGACGTGACTATATTTGGACAAGGGTGTTTTAATACAAAAATACAATCAGGTGGAAATGTGAAAATCAATGGGGTTTTAAGAGGTGGAGTAGTATACGCAAGACTAGGTGCTTTTATAAAAGAAGCAGGCGCTGTAGCAGGTGTGAGTACACGCATTATCGTTCCAGCTGATCAAAAAATAATGATAGACTTAGCAAGAGAAGGAACAATTATCCAAATTGGGAAATTTTCTCACGCCTTTGACCAGGATATCCATCATATTGAAGCGACGTTAGATGAAAATGGTAGAATAAGCTTTAGTTCTGACTTTGAGGAGAGGTATTTACATGTTTAAATATGAGATGATGATGGCAGAAGAGAAAAAGGTAACCATTTTCTTCGAAGGAGACTTAGACATAGAAGTAACAGAAATGATGGAACAGGAAATCATTCCAGCTTTACTTGCCTTTGAGAAAATAACTATTGACCTTTCCCACGTTTCTTTCGTCGATTCAACAGGAATTGGATTACTAATTAATTTAATAGATACGATTAAAAATCATGATAACGCTATTTCTGTTACGATTTCGAATGTGCAGGCACAAGTGAAGGCTATTTTTGATATCATTCAACTGCCACAAATAGTAGGGGAAAACGTGTTTATTTAACTCAAGCTATCGACAAAGAGGCTGTCCCTAAGGGCAGCCTCTTTGTCTGTATAATCTTCCTTACATTTGCGGTGCGAGTTCCCTGTTATCGGGGGAAATACGGTGAGTGGGAATATCTACTTTTTAAATAGAAAAGGAGATAGTTCCCATTTTGCCTAGTACAAGAATGATTCACCTACTCATCCAAGAGGCAAAGGGATCTATCCCCTAATTTTTTCTGAAGAAAGACACTCGCTAATCCAACAAAATGGCTCAGTAGATGTAAGCGATCAGTAGAAACTATAGCTTAATTCGTATAATCATCTCTTGTAATTCCTCCGCCATGTTCGCTAGAGCGGAAGAAGAAGCGGTTATTTCTTCCATTGAGGCTAGCTGTTCTTCAGTAGCTGCTGATACATTTTGAGTACCAGATGCTGCTGTTTCAGCGACTTCGCTTACGACAACCATTGATTGGTTGACTTGTTCTGCTCCGATTTTCAATTCTTTTACTGCAGCTGAAACACTGTTGATTTGGGTTGCGACTTCGTGTATTGAATTCTCAATTTTTCCAAATGAGCCGCCTGCTTCTTGAACAACACCAAGACCAGTTTTAACGGCAGTACTAGTTGTTGTCATTGACTCAAGTGTATGATCATTTTCTTTTTGGATAATGGAGATTAAGCTTGCTATCTGCTCTGCTGAGTCTGCTGATTGTTCTGCTAGTTTTCTAACTTCATCAGCTACTACAGAAAATCCTCTGCCATGCTCGCCTGCCCGTGCTGCTTCAATGGCCGCATTTAATGCTAACAAATTAGTCTGAGCAGCAATATCCGTAATGACCTCATTAATTTTACCGATTTCTTTTGAACGTTCATTTAGTGCCACAACTGTATGGGATAAACCATTTACGTTTTCATTAATAGCATTCATTTGTTGCATCACTTTTTCTATTGCCTCGTTTCCTTCTTTAGACACTTCTGTCGTCTGTAAAACTGTTGAAGAGGCTGTTTCTGCATTCATGGCAATTTGTTCCGTGTGGTTAGTTATTTCTTTAATGGATTGATAACTTTCCTCTATACTACGAACTTGGCTCTCCGATCCGGTAGCCAGTTCTTGAATAGTAGTAGAGATATGTTCACTCGCTTTACTGCTTTGCTCTGCGCTTGCACTAAGTTCCTCAGAAGAAGCTGCTACCTGTTGAGAAGTTTCACTGACAGTTTTAATAATGCTACGTAAACCTTCTATCATGCTATTAAAAGATGTAGTTAATAAGCCAATTTCATCTTTTGATTGATAAGTTCCATTTACCGTAAAGTCTCCTTTTTCAGCTTTAGCGAGTAAACTCTTTATTTCTTGTAAAGGCTTTACAATCATATTAGAAATTAATATTCCAAGAATACTAGAAACAATTAGTGCTACAAGAATAAAAGAGATTAACATGGTAGTTGCTGTTTTTAAATCATCTTTATTTTGCTTGTTTATTTTTGCGACGTACTCTGTATTAAGTGTTTTTAAATCATCAAGCAGTTCCGTTGCAATAATTCTTTTTTCTCTAACTTCTGTTAAATAGAGGCTATACGCTTCACTATTTTTATTCTGTTGGGCTAAATCGATGACTTTTTTTCTATTAGCACGTAGTTCAACCAAATTTTGTTTATAGGTTTGGAGTGTTTCTTTTTCTTTGGATTGCAAATCAATTTTCTCGTATTTGCTAATCAATTGATCAATTTTTTCTGTACTTTGCTTTATATTATCCAGTAGTTCTTTATTTCTTGCTGGGTCCGTGGCACTCATTAACTCTAATGTATTAGCGTCAAGAGCTCGGTTATGTGTTAGAATTTCTCCTAACCATTGTGTCGGAATCAAAAGGTCTTTATACATCGTTTCTGACTTTTTAGCCATTTCATTCGTATAATAATAGCCAATAAACCCTATAACACTTAAAAAAAGTGCACTAGTAATAATTAATAGATATAACTTTCGAGAAATTTTCAAGTTGCGTAATAATTGCATGTTTAATCTCCTTCATTCTTCTAAAATACTTCAGTGTATTGCGATGTATTCATTTTGTAAATGGTTTTGAAAATCATCGGATGAGACTGGTTTGCTATAGAGGTACCCTTGAATATAGTGGCAATTTTGGTCTCGAAGAAAGTTAAGTTGTTCTTTCGTTTCAACACCTTCCGCTATGACACTCATATTTAATCCTTTTGCAAGATAAATGATTGACTTTGTAATAGCCGCGTCACTTGTCAGTAAATCTTGTATAAAAAAACGATCAATTTTAATTGTGTCGACTTTAAATTGCTTTAAATAGATTAAGGAAGAGTAACCTGTTCCAAAGTCATCCAATGCCAAACGGACACCGAGTTTTTTAATCTCTTCGATACGGTTAATGATAACTTGTTCATTTTTAATTAAGGTACTTTCGGTAATTTCCAACTCAATATAGGAAGGGTTTATTTTTGTCTCAATCAATATTTGGTTAATCATCTCTTTAAAATCATTCCGGAGTAACCTCTTTGCTGAAATATTTACAGAAATAGGTACGAGTGGCAACCCGTGCTGTCTCCATTGGTTCATCTGATGACATGCAGTTTGTAACGTCCAGTCCGTAATTTCCAAAATAAATCCGTTTTCTTCTGCCAACGGAATAAATTCTGAAGGTGGGATGATCCCCAATTCAGGGTGTGCCCATCGAATTAACGCCTCTGCACTTTTAATCATATTGGTATTTGCATCAACAATTGGCTGATAGACAAGAAAAAATTCCTGATTAGAAATTGCTTTTCGCAGGTCTTTCTCTAGCTTGAATACTCGGTGGGCTTCCATGCTCATAGATGGACTGTAAACTTTAACAATATTCCGTCCTAGCTTTTTGGCACGATTTAATGCAACATCCGTATTACTTAATAGAGCTTCACTTGTTTTTCCATCATGTGGATACATGCTAATTCCGATACTTGCCGTAACATATAACTCATAATTATCAATAATAAAGAGCTCTTGGAGGCTTTGGGTAATGGTCTCGGCAAGTTTTACAGGAGCATCTATATCATGGACATTAGGGAGAAGAATGCAAAATTCATCGCCAACCATTCTAGCTACAACCCCTTTTTCCCTAACACATTCTGTAAGTCGAAAGGCAATTTGTTTTATTAATTGATCACCGACAGCACGACCAAATGAGTCATTTATTTGTCTAAATCGGTCCATATCGATAAGAAGTAGTGCAAAAGCTTCTAAAGAGTCTTCTAATTTCTGAATTTGGGATTCGATTCTTTTTTCTAATGTTACTCTATTGGGTAATCCTGTTATGTCGTCAAGAAATGCCAATTTATTTATCTTATCTTCTATCTGTTTTTTCTCTGTAATATCAGAGATAATTCCATCTAATCGAATGAGTTCATTTTTTTCATTGAGAACTGGAATAGTCCTTTCCTGAATCCATTTTTCTTCTCCATTTCTACATAAAATTTTATATTGCATGTTTGTATCTTGCCCAGACAGTACTTTTTGGTAATTAATATAGAAATGGTCAATATATAATGGATGAATTAAATCAGTCCAAGATAGTTGGTAATTCAAGAATAGATCAGCCGGAAAGCCAGTTATGTTTTCTATTGCATTTGAACAGAAAATCCATTCTTCCATATTTGCATCCATCGACCAAATAGCGGTGTCAAGTGAATGATAAAATGTCTCAAACGGCTGTTCTTTTTCCAGTAGTAATTTCTCTGTTTTTTTGATTTTTGATATATCCAAAACTGTACCAATAATTCGAATTGAGTTACCATTTTCATCTACAATGATGTTGGCTTGTTCTCGGATTGTTTTAATGACACTATTTTTGTCTACAATTCGATATTCGATAGAGTAGCTTTTACTTTGGTGTAAAGCATTCTTGATGGCTTGATCATAATAGGATTGGTCATCAGGGTGAATAAATGTTAAAAGTGTTTCATAGGTAGGAACAAAGCTATTATCATTGTTTATGTCGAATATTGTAAACACTTGATCGGACCAAAATGTTTCATCCTCTACCACATCATAATCAAAACAGCCGATAGTAGATAGCAACTGATCCATAGTAGAACTTGTGTAGACAGAATCGATATCTTTCATCATGAGTGTAGAATGGAGATTCGAACTATCCTTTCGAATAGGCTTACTTTTTATGTTTTCTTTGATATCCATTGGTATTTCCCCCTATCAAACAATCTAACTTTTGAAGCAGTTATAAAGGTAATTGTCATTCCTAAGGTGTAGTGAATGAATAGTATTTAATGTTTTATGAGTGTTATCAACAATTTTTCTTCTTATTTATCATAAATTTCCGGTGCTTTCTATTCAATATAGTAGTCGTTAAATGTCGAATATATAGCACGAACAGGAGTGTATTAGGGTTAAAAAGTCCTATATTTATCAAAAAAATTTTTATTTATTACAAATAATGACTAATTTTATACTTGGATTGTGAAAAAGGTTATATAATAATGGTAAATAATAGTGTTAATTAATTTAATGGATGAAATAAACGGGTCATTTGTAGTGTGTTTATCACAATGTAACTATTTGTACTTTTCATCATAAAAGGGGAAAATAGTGGTAGCAGGAAACATAAACTTAATGTCGATTATAGGCTGTTCAAGGGTTCAGAAAATAACGAGTTGAATGTATAAGTAAAAACAACAATCTATGCGAAAAGAGCCTTTATATAACATTAACAGGCGATAAAACCTAGATTGGTTGAAAATTCACCTTATAGAGGTGCGGTTTTTCCGTTTTTTTACAGAGGAAGAAGCCGATTTGATTTGATAAAATGGTCATAAGAGATGTGTTTTATGCTACTGGATTAGTGGGATAATAGCAGAGAAAACGGCGGTTAAGCCAATAATTAAGCTTATGTGTGAAAAGGCCTTCAATTTTATTTCCCACATTATTCCCACCTTTTAAGTTTAAAAGAGCATGAGCTTCAGTTGACTAATACTATACAACATATTGAGATAAGCATTTTTAATAGCATAGAGTAGGTCGTTTTTGACCAAAAGATTCCTGCCGCTGGTACAAGGAGGGGGGAAATTATGAATCAAATAAAACTATTATTGGCAGACGATAATCAGGAGTCGCTTGAAGTACTGGAACATTTTATTGAGAATATTCAAGGCGGCTTTCAAGTGGTTGGGAAATGTAATGATGGTGAGCAGCTAATTGATTTAGTCATGCGGTTAAAACCGGATTTAGTTATAACGGATATTAATATGCCTAAAAAGAATGGTATTGAGGCAATGAAAGAATGTTTAAGCTTTTATCCCACATTGCAGGTTATTTTTATTACAGGCTATGAAGAATACGCAGTAGAGGCATTTCGGTTGCATGCCATTGATTATGTTGTTAAACCATACGAAAAAACTAGATTATATCAAGCATTAGAGAAAGCAAGAGAAATAATTACCTATACTCAAAAAGAAAAACGCTATGAAAAGATAAAGAATTTACCTATTAAACAGAAGAATTGTACGTATTTTGTTCCACTTGATGAAATATTTTTTATTGAAAAATCAGAGAAAAAGTGTTTAGTTTATACGGAAAAGCAGGTTTTTGAAACAAGTGAAAGCATTTCAAAAATACTAGAAAAATTGGATAACCACTTTTTCCTAGCTCATCGTTCTTATATTATTAATTTACAGAAAGTATCTCATATAGTTCCGCAAAAAGAGTCCTATGTTTCCTATTTCTATGATTTTGATATGAATGCCAGTGTTTCTAAATTGAAAATAAATGAAATGAGAGAAAGGATGGCTGCTTTTTTGCAAGAATAAGGTTGGGACCATCTGAATTTTTTGCAGAAAGAGAGGGATGTATAGGTTGGAAAACTTAAAAGTCGTGATTGCGGATGATGACTCCCCCTCTAGAATGATTTTGTTCCATTTTACTGAAATGTTTCCTGGAGTGAAGATGGTGGGAGAAGCAGAAAATGGAGAAGATTTGATTAAAACAGTGATGGAAAAAAGACCCGATATCATTCTTGTTGATATCAATATGCCAGGTATAAATGGCGTCGAAGCAGTTAAAATGTGTAGGGAAATAAATCCTACTATTCAAGTAATCTTTACTACTGGCTATGATGAATATGCAGTAGAGGCTTATAGCATGTCGGTAGTTGATTATTTGGTAAAGCCGATAGAGCGCACAAGGCTATTTGTTGCATTAGATAAGGCCAAGCAAGCGATTGAAAGAAGACTCGATAGGAATAAAAACAAAGCACCAAGAAAACTAGTGGTTAAATCCCAAAACTTTCATATATTCCTATTAATGGAGGATATTCTATTTATCGAGAAAGAAGGTAGAAAATCAGTTATCCATACAAAAAATGAGCGGTATGAAACGACGGAATCGTTGCAAGAAATAGAGGAAAGGTTACCAGATTACTTTTTTAAAACTCATCGGTCTTACATTGTTAATTTGAAAAAGGTCTATAGAATAGAGTCTTCTGGTGAAACGTTCCTAGCATATTTTCATGATTGCGATAAGATCTCCTACATCTCTAAACTAAAAATAAATGAAGTGCAGGATATATTGAATGCTTAATGGGACTACCTATTTTCTTCGCGAGTTGTGCGAGCCGCTTGCGCTTTTCGGATTGTCTAGCTCCAGCGGCTAACTCGCTGTGAAAAAGAGGAAATCCCCTAAAGGCAAAAAGCGCCTTTTGGGTATTTCCCTATTTTCTTCGCGAGTTGTGCGAGCCGCTTGCGCTTTTCGGATTGTCTAGCTCCAGCGGCTAGCTCGCTGTGAAAAAGAGGAAATCCCCTAAAGGCAAAAAGCGCCTTTTGGGTATTTCCCTATTTTCTTCGCGAGCTGAACGAGCCGCTTGCGCTTTTCTAATTGTCTAGCTCCAGCGGCTAACTCGCTGTGAAAAAGAGGAAATCCCCTAAAGGCAAAAAGCGCCTTTCGGGTATTTCCCTATTTTCTTCGCGAGCTGAACAAGCCGCTTGCGCTTTTCGGATTGGAATCGATTCCCTATTCACGAATGACGTAATTCGCGGTATTATGATTAGTGATAGGGGGTTCCAAGAATGATACATCAAAAGACTAATGCTATAGTTATAGAGACATTAGAGAAGTTTCCCCATAAAGTTCATATTAAGCTCGGTAAAATTCTAAGAGACAGAGGTATGACTCAAGGAGATCTTCACCGTTTGACTGGTCTTAGAGTGGCAACGATCAACGAATTAGTTAATTTTAAAAAGAAATCATTGACTGTTGCACACCTTATTGCAATCATGGTTGCTCTTCGAATTACGGATATTCGTGATTTGATTGAAATTGAATTCGACGCAGAAGTCATTTCCTATTTCAATGAAGAGAATAAAATTATGAACAATGGATTTACACCGGACTTATTGAAAACTTCTGAACAAAATGTCAGAAGATTAGTAGCAGGAGCACATGCAGGGGTACACAACTAACGATTACAACGACCGATAACTATATTGGTCGTTTTTTTTATGCTTTAAAGGAATGGGGGACGGACCTCGAATTTCGAGGTCCGTCCCCCATTCCTTTAAAGTGTTAAATTCCAACATTGGTTGAGTAAAAAAGCAGGAATTTATTGTTGGTAGGCAGAATTGTTAGAGAGATGACATCAAATTTTAACTGCGAATTTTGATAAAATCACTTATGATAGAGAGAGAGTAAATGGAGGTTAACTTTAATAATGTTGTTTTCCATTACTTTTTTAGTAGCTTAAATGTTAGAGGTAAAAGATGTGGTAATAGGGAAATTTTCTCTATTCGTTCATTATCTGCCTTATAGAAAGAGTGATAGAATGCAAGAAATAAGGCGCTACACGGAATATTTAAATATGGATATAGAAACACCAACTTTAAATTATTTGCAAAGACTTATCCAGCAACATTTGGTACGGATTCCGTATGAGACGTTTAGCAAGTTTTATTATTATTCCTATGGAGAGAAACGGGTACCTTCTTTATCTACCTTCGTAGATAATTTGTATGATAAAGGATGGGGAGGAACTTGCTTTACACTTAATATTAATTTTGGAAGACTCTTAAAAAGTTTAGGCTTTGATTGTCAATTTGTCCGTGTCCAACCTGGGCATTTGGGATTGATGATTACGCTAGATGATCACCGTTATTATGTTGATGTTGGATATGGGTCACCGATTATGAAACCGGTCGAGTTAGAGGCACGAAAGCGTCACCTTCTTCATGGGTTTGGGGAAGAGATTATTTTTACGCAAAAAGATCGTTTCTTATTTGAAATAAATCGTCGTTCTAATGGTAAAACATTTGTAACGAAAGAAATCGAATGGAGGCCGCTTGAGGAAGAGGACTTGATCGCAGATATTGATTCTTCCTATTTAGATACTGATGAAAATGTTACGATGAGAAGAATTACTGCTGTTCGTTTTCAAGGTAACCAATGCTATTTTTTACGCAATGAGACATTGAAGGTAATGACCTATCGCAATATTAGAGAATACCAAATGCGGGATATTCAACGCTGGAAAGATATTGTTCAAGAAGTCTATCAATTTCAAAACGCATCACTTGATGACACGCTTCACTTCCTTAAACAACGAAATGTCACTTTGTTCAACTAAAACCGTCTAGAGGTATAACATCCTTGGACGGTTTTTTGATGTGGTGGAAATGCTAGAATTAGAGGCTGCTTTGGCACTGACCTTGCTGTAGGTGGTTACTGAGTGTAATGTGTCCGGGTCCGGGGTGCCAGACCCAAAAGAAGTGTAATGTGTCCGGGTCCGGGGTGCCAGACCCCAAAGGAGTGTAATGTGTCCGGGTCCGGGGTGCCAGACCCAAAAGAAGTGTAATGTGTCCGGGTCCGAGGTGCCAGACCCCAAAGGAGTGTAATGTGTCCGGGTCCGGGGTGCCAGACCCCAAAGGAGTGTAATGTGTCCGGGTCCGGGGTGCCAGACCCCAAAGGAGTGTAATGTGTCCGGGTCCGAGGTGCCAGACCCCAAAGGAGTGTAATGTGTCCGGGTCCGGAGTGCCAGACCCAAAAGAAGTGTAATGTGTCCGGATCCCAGGTGCCAGACCCAAAAAGAATGAAGTGGGTCAGACCCCAAGGTGTCAGACCCCAAAAATGAGGTAACAAAAATTTTTTCATTTTTAGTGTAGGGGTTTGATATAGTTCGTTCGTCTATTAGGATGACAGCGTGAGAGAGGAGGGGAGAGGTTGCAGGAGCCACTAGTGGAACAAGTGAAGAATGGAAGTGAACATGCTTTCAGAATGTTGGTTGAGAAGTACCGGGATTATGTGTTCCGAAGTGTTTTTGGTGTGTTACGAAATCAAAAAGATGCAGAAGATGCTTCCCAGGAAGTGTGGATGAAGATTTATACCTCTCTCCCTCACTATCAGCATCAAGGTTTCAAAACATGGATAACACGAATTGCTGTTAACCATGCAATCGATTGTAAACGCAAAGCTGCTCGGCAACAAGAGGATATGGTGGAAGAGCTCCCGTCACATCCACAACAAAACTTCAATGGACAGAATCGAAATTTGGTTGAAACTAAAATTTTAAAAAAAGAGCAAAGGCAGCTTGTAAGAAAGAGATTACATGAGATACCAGATACTTATCAGGAAGTAATTGAAGGGTATTATTTAGAGGAGAAGTCGTATCAGCAGCTTGCAGAAGAGCAACAAGTGCAAGTAAAAACGATTGAAACCAAACTGTATAGAGCGCGCACGTGGATGAGAAAACATTGGAGGGAGGATGATTTCATATGAAGCATATTACTATGGATGAATGGATGAAATATGTGACAGATGATGTAGATGAATCAACGAGAAGTAAATATGAAACGCATTTATATGACTGTGATCACTGCATGGACTCCTATATGCAAGCAATTGAGCTCGCTGAGAATGCCCTTCCAACCGTTACAAATCCAAGCGAGTATACGGAGGAAATCATTCGTTCTACAGCTGAAATTAACAGTTCATTTCAAAAACAGGAGCCGAAGCGTGTTGTTCGAGGGCGATGGTATGAGCAAAAGGCTTTCCATTATGCCTTAGCGGTGGCGATGACGTTGCTATTAATGACAACCGGTGTATTTACACAGCTTACAGGTGCTGTTTCTAAATTTGAAAAGTCAAATCAACCTTCCCTTACGGAGAGTTTAATGAATACAACAACGTCCCTCATCAATCGAGTTGAGGAAGAAACGAAGGAGGCAGAGTAAAATGAAAAAACCAATTATCGCTTTTTTATTAGCCTTTTTTCCGGGTGGCGGTTTGCTTTATTTAGGAAAGTTTATGAGGGGCTTTTTATACTTCATTGGTATTGTTGGTCTTTTAGGAATTAGCTTTGTCATTGGGGTAGGCGGGGGAGGTGCACTCTCTCTTATACCGGGAGGATTAGCATTTTTACTGTATATGATCAATTTAGTTGATTCCGCAATATCCGCTTCTAGGATCATCAAAGAAAAAACAGTCCACACTTCTGGTGAGCACAGTGGTACCACTTCTTCAGCGGAATCAGAGCGTTTTTACACGATTATTTTATCTGTATTACCTGGCTTAGGCCATTTTCAATTAGGTTTAATGAACCGCGGTGTGACACTACTCGCTGGATTTTTGGGATTAGGTTCCATGTTTCTGTTTGTGACAGTATTAACTGGACGAGGAGAATTCCTTGTATTCTTATTGCTGCTGCCTGCTTTGTGGGTGTACAGCTTTTTCGACACAATGCAGCTGTTGAAGAAAAAAGAAAATGGTGAAGTTTTGGAAGATCGTTCAATTTTAGAGGAATTCGAAGGAAGACATCAGGATGGAAAGAAAAGCAAGGCAATCGCAACGTTTTTATCCATGTTTCCTGGAGCCGGACATCTTTACTTAGGCTTGCAACGTCGAGGTATCCAGCTCATGGCTGCATTCTTATTTTCTATCTATATCCTAGATGCACTTCGTTTAGGGCTTTTTCTATTCTTAGTGCCGATTATCTGGTTTTATAGCTTTTTTGACGGCTTGCAACGCGCTTCTAAGTATGGAAAAGAACCGGTGGAGGATGTTCCTGTCATCTCCTATTTCATTAATCATCAAAGATGGATCGGAATTGGACTTGTGCTACTTGGTGGATATTATCTTGTTACGAATATATTTTCACCGGTGATTTCTAGATATATTAATTTTGACTTGTACTATTGGATTAACCAGTACTCACAAACAGCTTTTGTTTGTGTTCTGCTGATCGGAGGCGGATTTAAACTGCTGATTGGTAGTAAAAAAAGAAAAGAAAAAGAGGAGATGTCGGAATGAGGACATGGAGAGTAGGATCCATTTCAATGGGAGCTGCACTTCTTTTGCTAGGAGTGTTCCTCCTTTTATCTCAACTGTTGAAGTGGGATAGTGCTTACGTAATGACAGGATGGTGGCCTGTTTTATTTATTATCTTAGGGATAGAAATTTTAGTGTATTTATTTTTTACAAATAAGGAAAATACTACAGTCAAATATGATTTTATAAGTATATTTTTTGTTGGAATCATTGGGACAGTTGGAATTGGACTATCTGTCCTGCAAATGACTGGTTTGACAGAAAAGTTTAATACGTGGATGAGCTATGAAGAAAATACGTTAGAAATACCTGAGTACAATGAAGGATTGGAAGATTCCATTAAACGAGTCGTCGTGAAGGCAGGGGATAGTCCATTAACGGTAGAAAGTTCTACTAGTAGTGAAGTAAGCGTCTTTGGTACGTATCGAGTGTCGATGGCAAAAGGAGAGGTACCTTTAAAGGAAGCCTCTGACTACCTTTCTAGTAAAAAGCAAGGGGATACATTATATCTAACATTCAAAGGACTACCACATAATAGCGGCAATCCGTTTTTCCGTAGTAATGGAGAACTGTCTCCAACGATTGTCGTCCCTTCGAAGGTGGCATTAGAAGTAGATGGTGGACATCAACCGGTAAAAATGAAACCGAGAACAATGAAAAAATCATGGACTGTAACAGACGGAGGAGAGGTAAGTCTCCAACTACCAAGCTCAGCAGATGTATTGCTTGATGCAGTAAACATTGAGCAGCTAAATGGAGAGGAGAAAGGCTGGAACTTTATTGAGAAACGGGCGGCACAAACAGAAGAAGTGCCTCCGATAAACTCACCTGAAGGAATGTCGACACCGATATCGGGAACACTAAAAATAGGAAAAGCAACACACACTATCCATATAGCCAATGCCTACCAATTAAATGTCACAATCCAATAATGAAAGGTCCGTCCCCGGCTGCGATAATGCATTAACGTAATAGGGGACGGACCTTTCGTGATCTAATAAAGGTCCGTCCCTCATCACGATAAAGTGTTAAAGAGGAGTTGTATTCCTATTAGATTTTTTCGTGAAAAAGATGTATGATAGTTTGCGGTAGATAATTAATATAATGTTGGTATTTTTCTTCATGAAGTGAAAGTGGATTCTACTTGGGGAAGGATGCCGATCAAAAACTAAACATATAATAACTAGTATGATTTCTATCTAATAGAGGAACTTTTACTTCATAGGGGTTTCGGTTAAGATAGTATGTAATTTATTAAATTTGTTTTTACGTTTATTCGGAATATAAAAGATTAGGATGATGGGGTATGAAACGTGCAAGAATTATCTATAATCCAACTTCAGGTCGGGAGATTTTTAAAAAGAATCTCGCTGAAGTATTAATTAAATTAGAACAAGCAGGATATGAGACGTCTTGTCACGCAACTACTTGTGAAGGTGATGCTACGGAGGCGGCTAAGATAGCGGTTGAACGAAAATATGACCTAGTTGTTGCTGCAGGGGGAGACGGTACACTTAATGAAGTGGTCAACGGTTTAGCGGAGCAAGAGTACCGCCCAAAACTAGGACTTGTGCCAATGGGAACGACAAATGACTTTGCTCGTGCCTTGCACATTCCGCGTGATATTAAGGGTGCTGTTGATATTATTATTAAAGGTGACACGATTCCCGTCGATATCGGACGGATGAATGATCGTTATTTCATTAATATTGCTGGAGGCGGACGTATTACGGAGTTAACATATGAAGTCCCTAGCAAATTAAAAACAATGATGGGACAACTTGCTTATTATCTGAAAGGTATCGAAATGCTTCCATCTATTAAGGCGACAGAAGTAAGTATTGAGTATGATGGAAAGCTGTTTGAAGGAGAAGCAATGCTGTTTCTCATTGGATTGACAAACTCTGTTGGAGGCTTTGAACGTCTTGCACCAGACGCATCAATCAATGATGGTCTTTTTTCCTTGCTGATTTTGAAAAAAACAAACTTAGCAGAATTTATTCGGATTGCATCGCTGGCAATTCGCGGAGAACACGTGAAAGATCCCAATGTTATCTACACACAAGCAAATAGAATTAAAGTCCAATCAAAAGACAAAGTTCAATTGAACGTGGATGGTGAGCTAGGTGGGGTACTTCCTGCTGAATTTGAAAACCTCTATCGTCATCTTGAAGTATTTGTACCATTGGACAAAATCCGTGAAGAGGATCGGGCGGATAGGTAAAGGGAAGTTCCGCCTGCTGATTTGTTAATGTGGGATAAAAAGAAATGCTTGAGCCAACGCATGGACTCAAGCATTTTTTATTTTGGAACTAAATCCTATTGAACTAATAAAAACATTAAAAATGATAAAGGGAATCCAAATAAAAATCCCCAGCCGATTTGTTGCTTGTGACGCAGCGGTAGCTTCCGAATAATCCAAGACAATAACTGAGCGACCATTACAAAGGCAAAAGCCCAGATAAGCTGTCCGACGACAAAAATAAAGAGGTAAGCCAAAATGGACTCGCCATTAAATAAAATCGCATAACCAAACCCTAAAGCAAGTGTCACAAATGTCAGAGCCATTAATATGTACGGAAGCCACCATTTACGTGATTTCAATGTGAAAAGAACACCTAAAAATACATTTCCAATTAATATTAGATTTACAATGAAATCCGCTTCCATATTATCAACCTACTTTGTAATTTCGAGTTTCTTTATTTTTTACGTTCCGGTAATCGATTAGGTAAAACACCAGATTACAAAAAAGATATACAAAAATAATAAAAATTACAAGCAAAACCCAGTTTAAATTGATAAAAAGGATAGGAAGTACTAGAAGTAAAACTTTTTCCCTAATTAACATTTTGAGTAAAGTAGTTTCTTGGTAAGTGTTAGAGAAAAAGCGGTTTTAAGGGTGTCTGAATCGAATAGAGGTTGTTTTCAATTGTAATCCACAACATTTTTTAGTGTTACACCCTACTTTTTTCCTTTAGCGGAACGATCATAATAGTTATTTTTAATGGAATCGAGAAGAATGTGCTCATTGGCAGCGATTATCACGTTTTTCTTGAATTCCGGTCGAATGAGGTGAATTAACGGTTGGTCGACATCATTAAAATGCTTGAAAGCCTCCAGTACTTGTTGATCCCATTCCTTGTAAAATCGTAAAAGATCATCAGAGTGAACCTTTTTCCGACCGGTTCCCTTCTTTGATGTACCTTTAAAAGATGCGCTAACATTTAATGTTCCATAATCACTTGTTAATTGTTCACCCGGAAGAATATCCCGAATAGCAATTTCAAAATCATAGGCTGTTCCCATGCAATTCGCATGAAAACTGTGATTTACATACCTACCAAGATCCCAGCAAAGAATATAGTCGCCTTTTTTGTTACGGTAGGCATATTTCATAAGAAATTTGCGTCTTGTTTTATCCAATTTAGCAACAAACGCTGGTTCTAGTATTTGGTCTAGCTCATCTAAAGCCCACGTTATTGTCCCCTTAGGAATAAACTTCTTTGCAAAAACGCCAAAACCCACCTGATCATTGATATAGCGCAGTTCTGTATGTGGAAACATCATGTGTGATATGCCCCTTTTTTATAATGGCTCTTTTCTCATAGATTGTTGTTTTCACTTATAAATTCAGCCCGTAGCGGAAATTAACTCAGTAGGTCTAACTTAGTTTTCAACTAAAAAGCAACACCCTTTATGAAAACAGCCTTTATAATTGATTTTGTTCTTATACTATGCGGCTGGAAAATGCTTGTTGACGATGCCGGGCATATGTACAAATTCTAGCGGACCAGGATGGCAAGCAGATTCTCCATTTCTGTTTGTTTGAAAGTTTCAATTTCACATGCTGTTTGTGGTACAATCAGAAAAGCTTACGTTGGAACGAGAAAAGGAAGATTATAATGAGTAAAAGAGCACCTGTTAAAAAAAATGATTTTATAGAAGAAGCTACTTTTGAGGATTTGACCCATGATGGAAATGGCGTAACAAAGGTTGAAGGTTACCCGTTATTCGTGCCTGATGCTTTACCAGAAGAAAAAGGTACAGTCAAAGTTGTTAAAGCGAGTAAAGGCTATGGTTTTGGAAAACTAATGGAACGTACAAAGGAGAGTCCGAAGCGCCAAGATCCACCTTGCCCAATTTATCATGAGTGCGGTGGCTGCCAAATTCAGCATTTGACGTATGAAGGACAACTTGAATTTAAGGAAAAACATGTCCGTGAAGTTATGACTCGCATTGGAAAACTCGATAATATTAAAGTCCATCCGACATTAGGAATGGAAGAACCATGGAGATATCGAAACAAAGCTCAAGTGCCCGTTGGGGAAAAAGATGGGCGCTTCGTCGCAGGCTTTTATCAAAAACGAAGCCATGAAATTATCGATATGGACAAATGTATCGTTCAATTTGAGAAAAACGATGAAGTCATTCAACATGTGAAAGCTATTTGCGAGCGACTTGGCATTCAGCCATATGATGAAGCGAATCACCGCGGAACATTAAGGCATATTATGACGAGAACAGCATATGAAACGGGCGAAGTAATGGTCGTGCTCGTTACAAGAACCGCGAAACTCCCGCATAAAGAAAAGATAGTGGAAGAACTCGTAAAAAGTATTGATGGCTTAAAATCAGTTATTCAAAACGTTAATTCGAAGAAAACAAATGTTATTATGGGTGACGAAACGCATGTTCTCTGGGGACAAGAAGTCATCTACGATTATATTGGCAACATCAAATTTGCCATCTCTGCACGTTCGTTTTATCAAGTTAATCCAGAACAAACACGAGTTCTATACGAAAAGGCATTGGAATATGCAGACTTGAACGGAGAAGAAACTGTTATTGATGCTTACTGTGGAATCGGGACCATCTCGTTATTCCTTGCCCAAAAGGCCAAAAAAGTGTATGGGGTAGAAATTGTTCCACAAGCAATCGATGACGCCAAAAATAACGCAAAACTCAATGAAATGAATAATGTTGAGTTTGAAGTAGGGCCTGCTGAAGTTGTTATCCCTAACTGGTACGAACAAGGAATTCAAGCAGACGTCCTAGTCGTCGATCCACCGCGTAAAGGCTGTGACGAGGCATTGCTTAATACAATTCTATCCATGAGGCCGAAGAAGGTTGTTTACGTTTCTTGTAATCCATCTACGCTTGCAAGAGACTTGCGGATTTTAGAAGATGGTGGATATGAGACGTTGGAAGTACAACCGGTGGATATGTTTCCACAAACAATGCATGTGGAATGCGTTTCACAGTTAATTTTAAAAGGGTAACAAAATAATAAACATTTCCGATTTTCGGTCCTGACGCAATATTATCTCGGGTTTTTCTTAGTAAGAACCCGGGATTTTTTATGTCCAAACCAATACAATTCAATATCTTTTCAATAGTTTTTTATAAATTAAGGCCGTTTTGGTAAGGATTGTAGCTTTCTAACGGAAAGCAACGGGGAAAATTCACAAATAAAAACAACAATCTGTGAGAAAAGAGCCTAAATTGATTATGGCTCAATCCCTTGTGAATACTGGGGGTGTTCAATATCCAACTCATGATTTATTTCAGAAATAATCCAATACGGTCCATCTATTCTCTTCTATTTCGGAAAATTTTATTTTAACTTCTAAAAAACAAACATTTTTGAATCAAAAATCGTCCAAAACAGGTTGTGAAATGAGTATCTCTAATTTCTTTCTATGGTAGAGAAAATAATTGGAGGTATGTCAAAATGAAAGTTTATGTTTATTCAACAGATACATGTAGATTTTGTACAATGTTAAAAAATTGGTTAATTGAAAATAGGGTCACCTTTATTGAAAAGGACATTGTAAATGATTCTCAAGCTCTTCACGAGTTTAATAAATTTCAAGAAAGAGCCACGCCACTTATAATTTTTAAAAATGAGTCTGAAGAAATTATCAAAAAAATTGTTGGGTTTAATAAAGGGGAGCTAACAAAGGAGTTATCAATTCAAGAATAGGTTAAAAATACAAAAAGGACAAAAAGGAAGAGAAAACTTTTCTCTTCTTTTTTGTTGTTTTTTTTAAGAGTAATACTTCTTTTTATCTTAACTTCAAAGTACCAAGTATTTTGGTAGGAATAAAAAGGAGGTAGTAGTAGATGGAATTAATTATGGGGATAGTCCTTTCTATTGCAATTGTTTTAATTGTGCTTTGGTTTAATAGGTATAAAGTGAGGTTGGGCTTACAAATACTCATTACAATGTTAGTGGGAATTATATCTGGAATAGTTTTCAAAGAAGCAGCAATTGTTTTTGAAACAGTAGGAATAGCCTTTATTTCCTTATTGAAAATGCTTGTAATTCCTTTAGTGTTTACTACTCTAATAAGCAGCATTGTGACAATTAAAGATACTTTGCAACTAAAAAGAATAGGTGTGAAAACTATTGGCCTTTTCTTATTAACTGCAGTATTGGCAAGCTCTATAGGAATAGTTGTTGCTAAACTAATTAATCCAGGAAAAGGAATAATATTAAATTTGGAAAAGAATTTTGAAGGAAGAGAAGTTCCTACCTTCAATGAAGTTTTTCTTAACTTTATGCCTTCAAATCCAATTGAAAATATGGCTAATGGAGAAATTATTCCGATTGTACTATTTAGTGTACTAATTGGAGTTGCACTACTAACCGCGCAACAAAGAAATATAAAAGAAGTAGCGATTGTTATTACATTTTTTAATGGACTATCCAAGACGTTTTTTCAGCTAACGAATATCATTATTAGGTTATCACCGATTGGCGTATTTGGATTGATGGCAAATACATCTTCTAGTTATGGGTTAGACACCCTAATTCCACTAATATTGTTAGTTGTTACAGTGTATATAGCATGTCTGATTCATGTAATCTTTACTTATGGTTCTTTGATTGGATTTGTAGGAAGGGTTAATCCCTTGGGCTTCTTTTATAGATCTTTTCCTGCTATGGCTGTAGCCTTTACCACTAGAAGTAGCTATGGAACACTTCCTGTTACCATTAATGTCATAACTAAGAAATTAAAAATATCAAAAAAGATTGCTAACTTTGTTGCACCTTTAGGAGCGACCATTAATATGGATGCTTGTGGTGGAATTTATCCTGCGATAGTGGCGGTATTTGTAAGTTCGGTGTATGGAATTGAATTGACTGTCATACATTATATACTTATCGTATTAACTGCTACAATTGCATCGGTAGGTACCGCAGGGGTTCCTGGTACAGCTTCTATTATGGCAACAGTCGTATTGAGTAGTGCTGGTCTTCCAATAGAAGGTTTAGCTTTGATCCTTGCAATAGATGCTATTCTAGATATGGCACGAACTAGCGTTAACGTGACTGGAGATATGGTAGTTTCATTCCTTGTAGGCAAATCGGAAAAGGAATGGAAAGCAGAAGAATATTAAGGAAATGTTCTAAAGAGGCTAGGACATAACTAAAATACTATCCCCAAAAGGTGTCCTTTGCCTTTTGGGGATTTTATCTTTTTTACAGCGAACTAGCCACGCGCTGCGCTCTTGCCGGGGGTCTTCGTCTTGCACTTCAATCAATAGCTAGAACAAGTTAGAAAAGAACAATAAGTTTTACTCACCTAGAACACATTTATCCAAGCCTGGTTGTTACATTCATTGAAATAACTTCTTTATACGTAAAGGAGGGAAAATGTATGAAATTAATGCCACACCAAATACAAATTCAAGAAAACGACACACGCTTTAATTGGGGAATTGAGGCTGTAAATGCTAGGGAAATGTGGGGTCAGGGAATATTTGGGGAAGGAAGTATCGTTGCTGTAATTGATACTGGATGCGATACAGATCATGAACACCTTTCTGAAAATATTATCGGAGGAGCAAATTTTACAGACGACTATTCCTCCCAATTTGATAAATATGATGATAACAATGGACATGGTACCCACGTTTCAGGAATAATTGCTGCTAATAACGTAAACTATGAGATAGGAATCGCTCCCAGAGCAAAGTTATTAATATTAAAAACAATGAAATATAACGGTAGTGGAAGTATCCTCTCGTTAATAAGAGCCCTATACTATGCCGTTTCATGGAGAGGAGAAAAGAATGAAAAAGTGGACATTGTGTGCTTATCACTTGGAACCAAAACAGATAATCCTTTACTAAAAGAAGCAGTAAATTATTTGGTTAGTAAAAATATATTAGTTGTCGTTGCTTCTGGAAATGAGGGAGATGGTTCGCTAAAAGAGGAGTACATGTATCCAGGATATTACAATGGAGTAATACAAGTAGGATCAGTAGATGAGAATTTATCTCCATCGGCTTATTCAAATAATAACAATCAATTAGATGTCGTTGCTCCGGGTAGAAATATATTTTCTACATTCCCAAATAATGAGTATAGAGTTATGAGTGGAACCTCCATGGCAGCTCCATTTATTGCAGGGGCATTAGCATTAATTATTGAAATGAGTAAAAAGAAATTTAATCGGCAGCTTACTGAGCCTGAATTATATGCACAATTAATTAAATCTACAAATCTAATGGAGTTTTCTCCTTCATATACTGGTAATGGGATAGTAGATTTCTCAAAAACTTTTAAATAAATATTGAAGTAGGTTGTATTTTTTAATGGATAATGTACTTTACTTAATATAAGGATTAAACAAGGTGGTATAGCCAAGAGGTTAAGGCGATGGTCTGCAAAACCATTATCCTCGGTTCAATTCCGAGTACCACCTCTAATAGTAAATCCATCATGAGGATTTTATATAAATCAAAAGGACTCAACCTAGAGTCCTTTTTGCGTTTCTATATTTAACAATTATTGTCGATATTTAGTAAAAATTTCTGATAAAATAGTATATTATTTGTGAAATTTCCAGATACAACTTGAATAGTTTGAAAATTAATAAATATCATTGAAGAATATGTAAATTATTAGTAATATGAAGGCAAGGTGACAATATGGAGATAGGTAGTAAAATCAAATATTATCGAACGAAAAAGCAAATGACTCAAGAGGAATTAGCTTCTGGAATTATTTCCATATCCTATTTATCTAAAATTGAAAATAACCAGGTCGATAGTAGTATGGATATTATCAGTTTAATATGTGAGAAGCTAAACATTGATCCTGAAGTTCCCATAGATTCTAGAATTCCAGATCTTTGTGTTGAGTTTTTTGAATCCTTGTTAAAATCCGATATAGAAAATGCGGAGACCTTATTCAAGAGCTTAAATCGCGAAATAGATAGTGTTGACCATTATGGTTTTCTAAAGCTATTTGAGATTCAAAAAATTAGGTACTTTTTATTAAAGCGAGACCTAAAATCTGCAAAAGAACAAATAGAACTCTTGAAACGACAAAGATTCCATTTTACTAAAAGTGAAGAATATTATTGGTTAAAGTTTATTGCAAACTATCATTATATTAACTATGACTTTTCTAGCGCATTTGAATACTTTAAAAAGGCTCAGAAGATTTTTCATTTCGATGTCTATTCTTATGAAGAAGAAGAGAGTGACCTATATTATTCTCTTGCATTAACGGCAAGTAAGTTGTGGAATACTTATTTAACCATTAACTATACTAATAAAGCTCTAGAGTATTATCAAAGAAAATATAACATGAAAAGATGTGTAGAATGTCATATTTTGTTAGGGATTTGTCATGGGAGAAATAAGGAGTATGAAAAAGCTATTGATTGTTACAAACAAGCAAGAGAGCTTTCGACTATTATTGATAGTGACTGGTTAATTTCTTTATCCGATCAGAACCTTGGTCATTTGCTTTCGCTTCAAGGAAAGTCTGAAGAAGCAATTAACCATTTTTTATCGTGTTATCACAAACGAGAGGCATCAGATATCTCCATTCTAAAACCTATTTTTAGTCTGACTAAAGAGTACTTCAGCAAAGGGGATCGAGATAACGCCTATAACTGGTTAAGGAAAGGACAAGCGATTATCAGCAATTTAAAGCTTGAGAGTTCCCCTCAAACTATTGACTTCCAAACATATAATTACCTTATCACGAATTATACACATGAATTTGAAACATTTTTATTAGAAACTGTCATTCCATACTATGAGCAAAAGAATAATAAGATGGAACAAGCAAAGAATTTACGCCTACTTGCTCGATATTATTATGATGACAGAAAATATAAGAAAGCTGCAATATATTTTGAACAGGCATATAAACTATTAGAGAATATTTAAGGAGGAAATAAAAATGAAAAAGTTTTTAATAAAGGCCTCAACAGTATTACTGTTATTAGTTACAGTAAATTCTGCTGTTGGAGTAATGAAACCATTTAATGAAGAAGAGCCACCGTTGTTCGGTAGTGGTCAAGTAGATACTGATATTGTGTTATTTAATGAAGAAGAACCACCTTTATTCTAATATTCTATAAAAGCTTTTATAGGAAAATGCGAAAAATAATAATAGATATTACTTTAAGGCTGTCGAATTTATCGACAGCCTTTTTCCTTTGGTAAAAACGACTTCCTACAAGATGCTTTATGATAAGGAATTTATTCCCTTACTCAGGGACAATAATACTAATTTTCTTGTTTGTAGGAAAATAGGAAAGTAAATAGTAAAGAAATTAGTATGTTCAGTGATTTGTTTTCTCAATACACAAACATATGTTCTTGTTTTATACTTAATTAAGAAAATAGTACACCTGTTTTCATGGAAAAAATAACCTCAAAGGTTGTTTTTTTACCTAATTTAGTTTCTTTAACTAGTAGAACATTCTTTGGATTTAACTAAGGAGGAGGAAATAAAATGAATAATTTATATCAGTTAATGACTCAAGAAAAAAACAGAACTCATAATATCCAGTTAATAATAGAGTTATTTGAACCAAAAATCAGAAAATCCTTCTTACAAACCAACCCACTAGATAGAGAGGATCTATCTCAAGAAATAAAAATTAAGCTATTTGAATCCATTAAAAGTTATGATGTTAACTCTACTCCTGGATTCTTTGAATTTAAAGAAATGATGCAAAAAACAGGTTGAAAAAGTTGTAGTAGGTTTCTTCTTTTTTTCTTTAAGAAAAAAGAAGGGAGGAAAATATATGATGCCTGTTGATTTACCTATATGGGTAGCTTTACTAGGTAATTTTGGATTTCCGATAGCAATAACAATTTATCTTTTTGTTAGATTCGAAAGAAAAATTGAGAAGTTAGAGACAGTGATAATGCAACTGTCAGACGTTATTAAAGAAATTAAACATAAATGAGGAAGTGATAGGATAATGGATATTAACCAATTAATGACTTGCTTCTGTAAAACGAGGGAAATTCAAAGTCTATATACCAATTTACTCCATGATAAAGAGTTATCACAAGAAGAGAGAGAATTAATTGTTGGATTAGTACAGTGTGCGGCGGATTCCTCAAAAAAGATAAAGAATCTATGTAACTCGGAGAAAGACAGTTCTAATGAAGTTAGAGAAAGGTACATGGACAATGACGGTAATAAAGGACTGTAAAGGAACACTATCCGATTTTAAAAAAGAGAATCCCCGGTTGATGGAAAATAAAGTGATGGTTTCTTTTCTATCTAGAGAGAGCAATTTAAAAATTTTTGAAAAAGCTATATGTAATTCTAATTCCCATTCAATTAGGAAATTAGATCAAGCATTTAAAGAACACTATTTCATACTTAGGTTTACTTCCTATCTATCGACAATGATCCATTTCAACTCAGTAAATTTTGATAAGAAGCAAAGAAAGAATCGAGAGAGAAACCTTCTTACATTAGATCAGTCTCAATCTGAAAATGAGAATTCATCACTACTTGAATTAGTTCCGGAAGAGACTAGAGATAACTTGCCAGAAGAGGCATTTGAGGACAGTTTAGGGAAACTTGAAGATATAGTATCAGATACACGTTTATATGATTCTTTATCTTGTCTGACTATAAATCAAAGAGAGATATTAACGCTTGCTTACATTCATGGTTTAAAGGATGTAGAGATAGCTAAAATTCTAAACAAATCGCAACAAGCTATTTCTAAAAGTCATCAAAAGGCATTAAATAATATAAGGGAATTCTATAATAATTTAGAGTAGGGATGGAAAAGTAGACTCATATAGGTAAAACAAACTTGATCTTTTTGTTTTACCTATATGAGTTTTTTATAGTTCGTCCTATATTACTACGTAATCTAGTAGACCTATACAGTATAGTTCCGTCTAAAGTTTGAATTTATTTGTTTTTTTACAATTATGGAATTCATTGTAGTATATTAAAACTTGTAATGTCCAATAAGATTATAGGTAATACAACAAAAAAACCTCGAAATTCAATTTCGAGGTTTTTTCTTTCACTATATTAGCATCCTTGATAAAGCATTTTTGCTTGGAATGCCGTGATAACACGAGAACCACCAGCATTATCAGTATAACTAGCACAGTTGATTAGGTTTTCATCACATGCGCAGCGTCCTGGATAACTAGAATACGACCCATAGCAATAATCATGTGTTCTGCAGCATCGGTCAAGTGAATTTACAGGTGTTCCACTACCGCAATTTGCACCACACCAATTATATTCTACTAATGGATTCCACGGTAATCCATTGTATCTAAATGAGCAACAACCATCCTGGATACACGGTAAACCTTGAACGCTAACATCTGTTTCACCTTTTTCAGCATTTGAAAGTTCAGCAAAGTCTTCTGGAAGTTCAAGAGTCTGATCTTCTGTATCTAAGAAAGTATCAGCGAGTAATTCGCCGTTTAAAAATGTTACAATTTGCTTCGTTTTCTTTTCGTGCTCTTCTTTTAGTGCGATTGCTTGAGCAATAAAGGAACTATTTCCTTTTTCCATATTTGTTGATTTAAATAAATGAACTTTTAATTTGTCAGTAAACTTAATAAATCTGTTTTCTTGAATAATAGCCTTCGTACTGTCTGACGGAGCGTTGTTTTCTTTATGCCCAAAATAAGTTGCCTCATATGTTTTCAGTACTGGAGTGGCTTGTACGGCTACATCTTTACCCTGGATATGTTCAAGAACTTGATTTACTAAGCCTTTTTCTTCGCTAGATAATTCGGCTAAACCATTAGCTGGTATTTCTTTTACTAAAATGTTTGTTACGTCCATTTGATTCATCTCCTTAAATTTTTTATCCAATATAACAACAAGAACCTTGCCATGCTAAAACATTTCCTGGCAGCACTTTATAAAGTCCAGGACATCCTTTTTGTTCACAACAATTAGGATTTTTTGTACATATTACTGGGGCTTGAATTGATACCTCATCTTTTTTGTTGATAGAAGACTTTTCCTTCATTTTCTGCACCTCCAATTGTGAAAATGTTAAGGCGATGTATTATCACCTTCTGTCTATAAAAGAAAAGTGAGTATTGATAATAACAACTCATAGAAAAATTTTTTTATTTAGTCATGCAACTTTTTAGTGTTTAGTTCGTCTCACTTATGAAGCTGGCTAGTAGAGAGGGATATCCTATGTTTAAAAAATTTAGTATTAATCCATTGAATGTTATTGAAGAGGAATATGAAAAAAATTATTCGTATTTAAAGCACTTCTTACTAAAGTTAACAAGGGATGAACAGTTATCAGAAGACATCATTCAAGAGGTTTTTTCTAGAATGCTAAGGAATCCTGAAAAAATTTTAGAAGTGAAATATATAAGAACGTGGCTTGTATCTGTCGCAAAAAATTTAGTGATCGACCATTATCGGAAGAAAAAACCATCGCTCATGGAGGATGGAGAAATTATTTCTGATTTACTAGTTGATACTTCTAATCCAGAAGGATTAATGATACAGAAAGAAACAATTTTTAACGCATTATCAAATATTCCTAAATTAGATAAAACCATTTTTCTAGCAAAAGAACATTATGGGTATAAGTACGATGAGATAGCTTCTCTCTTGGATATGCCAGTATCATCAATTAAGTCTAGGTTATTTAGAGTAAGGAAGAAGATCCTTGCCAACTTAGAAAGAGGTGAAAGTGATGGATGAACAGATGAAGATTCATAAGTTATGTAATGAATTAATCCCATTTTATGACGAAGTAGAAGAAAGTACGAAAGAAATAATAGAGGAACATATCGAACAATGTAGTGACTGCAAAGGATTACTAGAATCTTTTCAGACTTCGTTTCCAAGCGATGTTCCTACACAGTCAGGGGATGCTTCACAAGAAGAGGAAGTAACCTCCATCAAACCATTTAAGACATTGATACATTTCAAAAATATTCTTTTTACTTTTCTTATTTTAATTAGATTTTTAGTTTTAGGTTTAATTGCAAACAATTGGGTAAATAACGTTAACCTTGAACAAGGGGCCCTTTTGACAGCTGATTTAATTTTGTTATATTTTCCATTTGTAGCGCTGACTAACGGTGTCACCTTTATGTTTTATAGAAAAATGGGTTTTTGGCTTGTATTAGCTTTTGATATTCTAATGCTTCTATTTTTTGATAACCTAATCGTGTTTTTACAAAAATAACTTAATGTGAAAGGGTGTTGTTATATATGAAAGGTTTAGCGATGACTGGAGGAATTTTAGGAATCTTAATTTCTTTAACAGCTCAATTATTTGCAGTGATTGATGACTCATATACATTCGGAAACATAGGCTTCTTAGGAATCATTTGTGGGATAATCGGCGTAATCGGGGCTTTCCAAATTGGAAAAAATAAAACCCTTGCAACGACTCTACTTGTTGTTTCATCTTTTGTAGGGTTTTATGCTATTGCAGCTTTTTATATCATACCGGCCATTTTGATGTTAATTCCAGCCTTGTTAATACAAAAACGGGTTTAAGGGTTGGGAGATAAATATACTAGGAGTATTCTCTTTTGAGAGTACTCTTTTTATTTAAGGCTCTTTTCGCATAGATTGTTGTTTTTACTTATACATTTATCCCGTTGATTTCCGCTATGGACACTTCCTTCCCTTCCTGAGGAGTCAAGTGCCCTCCGCTCCAATCAACTCAGTGGGTTTAAACTTAGTTTTCCGTTAAAAAGCAACAAACGTTGCGAAAATAGCCTTATTTAATTATTTAGATGGACACTTAATACTTCGAACGCCAGCACTACAGAATGATTAGAAAGGAATAACGCCTTTCAGTCATTCTGTACGTGTCGCTTCAGTACTAAATGGGTTGATTGACTAAAGTCAAAAAGTAATAGTGAGGTAGGGGTAACAAGGGAGTTGAATGAAGAACATGCTAAATCATAGCGATGGTGAACGTGCTCACTATTCTAAATAAAAGTAAGGTGTCCTTGTTAGGGGAAATCTTTAATAAGAAACTTTCCTAATTATTTATAAAATACATTAAATAGTGCCTGTCTTTTGTCCCGTAATCCTGAATTATTAACCGTAAATTACACATCCTACTGTTTAGGAGGTGAAACAAAATGTCAAATAAATCAAATGAAAACAAGCAGAATGAAAAAGCTGTATCAGAGGGTATTAAAAACACAGCCGGAGCTGCTTTTCATGCAGTTCATAGTGCATTAGAAACAACGGAGAATGTTGCGATGAACGCCGTTGATGGAGCTACGGATGCTGTAAGCAATCTAACAGGTAATAAAAACAAGCAAAAGCGATAGTTAGACAACAATGAAAAAGCGCCATATTTAGCGCTTTTTCATTGTTGTCTTTCTGCTTAACGTTGGAAAGGGTGATATGGGTGCCTTCCCCTAGCTTTCAATGGTTTAGAATGGGCAAAGAGACAGGTGCTTTTAGCGTGGTTTAAATACCATTTTGAGTTGAACGGGTATAGCGGATTGGTAGAAGTGGAGATAAATCAGCGATGTTTTGTAGCCTAAATAAGGATACCCTTTTACTAGAGGTAGCATTATTTTCATTTGGGATTTTGTCCATAATATCAAAAAACATGAGTTTTGATTGCTCCAGTACCGGATTAGTTAGGAGATGCAGAAGTGTTAAATACCAAATTTCAATTATTTTTGCCTGCAATACAAACGTTAAGGCCTCAAAAAACTCTTACAAAACAAGATCTATTGACAGATCGATTTTTAATCGAAAAGGCTGAAGGTTTAAGTATGTATTATGCACCTCATAACGAGTATATAAACAATAAGGCAATCATTGTAATGGTAGGGATTACTCCTGGTTGGAATCAAATGAAAACCGCTTTTGAACAATTATTAAAAAGCTTAGATTCCTACGATAATACTGAGCGGATATTAAAAGAGGTTAAAATAGCCGCCAGTTTCTCCGGGACTATCCGCTCTAATTTAATTCATATGCTAGATGAGTGTGGTATCCCTGAGGCTATTCATGTTAGCAGCTCTGCATCGCTATTTAATGAGAACAGACAACTACTACATACTACAGCTATTATTAAATACCCTGTTTTTTATCAAGGGAAAAACTATACTGGTCACCAACCCGGTATCCATCAGTCCTCATTATTGACTTCGTACGCTTATGAAGTATTTCCAGAAGAACTAGGTCAAATTCAGCAATCCGCACTTATTATTCCACTAGGAAAAACAGTAGAGTCTGTTTTTCATAAATTACTTAAGGAAGGAAAACTTTCACAACACGCTTATTTATTTGGTTTTCCTCATCCTTCCGGAGCAAACGGTCATAGAAAGAAACAATTGCAACAGCAAAAAGAATCCCTTATTTCCACAGTGAAAGCATGGGCTGGTCAATAGGTTTTGAGTTTTGATAGGTATTTTAAAAGAAGAATCCCCATTTTTTAATGAATAAAAGTAACAAAAAATATTTGAATTTTTTAAAAAATAAGTATAATATTAATAGTGGATATAGGGATAGTTGCCCTAATCTAATTGTGCAACCTGTTGGTAATGAAAAGATTGTTATATGTTATAAATAGGTAATGATTCTCTAGACATGTTAATGCTAGAATTTTAAGCCAAAGTAAGACGTAGGAATACCTACGCTTATTTTGGCTTTTTTTATGTACATTAGAAAATGGGAGGGGTAGTATCCAAATGAGGAGAGAGAAAATAAGGCGTTTAAATAGTTTATTGGAGATATACATTGATACTAATGTGGATAAGGACTTTTCTGTTTTATCAAAAAAAGCAGATCCGTTCTTTATATTTAGCAGGGATGGGCAATTAGTCTATGTTAATGATATCTGTGAAACATTATTGGAGTATTCTAGGTTGGAGTTGCTGCATATGAAGCTAAGTGATGTTTTTGTGCCAACAGCTTTAAATGAAACACAAACATTCTTCTTTGAAAAAGATTATAAAGAACTAACTAGTTTTGATTCTCAAGTCCGTAGGAAGCTAGGAGCTCTACTAGATGTGAATCTAACTACTTTCCCTATCCTTTTTGATAATGAAGTAGTTGGGACTTATGTCGTTTTAAAAGATATTACTTTGATTAAGAAAGAAAGAGAGTTAATGTCAGAAAAACAAGTGGCTGCAGGACAATTAGCCGCTGGGATTGCACATGAAATTCGAAATCCCATTACAGCCATAAAAGGTTTTTTACAATTAACAATGAGTGAGTATAAAGGTAAACCTATGTATTTTAAAATTATAGAATCAGAAATTGATCGGATTGAAGCAATTCTAAAAGAACTAATGGTTATAGCAAAGCCAACTAAAATAAAGCATAAAAAATTGAATGTCCGCTTATTATTAGAACAGGTCCTGACGTTAATGGAATCACAAGCGTTGTTAAATGATATTCAGATTGAAAAAAGGTTTAACCTTGAAGGGGAAACTGTATTGGGTGATGAAAATCAACTAAAACAAGTATTTATAAATTACATAAAAAATGCCATTGAAGCAATGCCAGATGGAGGGAGGATTCAGGTCGAGGGGATCCTTCTTAATGAGGATAGTGTTCAAATCCGGATTATAGATCAAGGACATGGAATTCCTTTTGATACTCTAAGTCGCATAAATGAACCATTTTTTACAACGAAAGAACAAGGGACAGGGCTTGGGATGTCTGTAAGTTATAAAATAATTGAGGAGCATAAGGGCGATTTTAATGTTAAGAGTAGTACGGATGGGACCTGTATTGAGGTGAAATTGCCAATTATGCCCTAAATTATTGCTGTATAGCAAAGCTTATGTTAAAATACTTATGTCTAATGTCTTGCAGTCATTAGTCATCTTAGTCGTGATACATCTTTACATAAAACAAACGAATATACGTAACTTGTTTGGTAAATGGAAGAAACTATAAAAATAGTCGTCTTACCCGTGGCCTAACTTCTTTTTCTAGAAGTTAGGCTTTTTTTATTTTTTTATTAGAAGGAGAGATTGATGATTAAACAACCTAAACAAGAGGATTTGCTATATCTTAGCAGCACGTTTAGTAAGCTGTTGAAACGCAGATTTGGCAAAGGCCCAGAAACATGTTTTGTAATGTTTAAAGGAACCAGATTATACGTGTACATTCGGAAATTTATGACACCTGCAGAAGAAGTATTAATAGGGAATAACGAGCTTAATCTGGCTATTAATTTTCGGTCATCTGTAATAGGTGCTGTTATCGAGGATTTTATACCAGAGGTTTCAAAGATTTTAGATGGTGAGTTTAGAAATTTCCTTCATGATTGGAATTATGATGCAAACACAGGAGTAGTTCTATTAGAAAAAGCCCATTCTGATCATGAAGCTAAAATAGACGTATTTTTTGAGGATACCCTTTTTAACTTGATTGAAGGAGTAGGCTCTCGTTATCATAGGAGACCAACTAGTTTAAAGGTAGTGAAATTTACACAGAATATTTGTGCCGTAGAATCGAAGGGAGTTCTTTTGCCACTAGAAAATTTAGTTTATCAAAGAGGAAATCTAGATTTATTACTCTATCAAGTTAGGGAAATAAAGAGAGGATATTTTAAACACAAAAGCCTGTTTGAAGACCTATTTAACCGCCTTATCGAAGATATGTTTATTATGTGGGACTACGAAAGTGACCGAAATTATATTATTTTTATTTTTACCAAAGAGGAATATTTGATGAGTTAATAGGGCTGTTTTCTAAAAGGGTGTTGCTTTTAACAACAATGGAAAACTCGGAGTGGATTGGAGAGGAAGACAACGATACATTTTCCACAAATAACAAACTTTATGAAAACAGCCATTAGTAAATAAAAAAACATGTTGTAAGTAGGAATTCCCCTAATACAACATGTTTTTTTTATTGGATTTTGATTTTATTTTTAACAAGGAAGGCTTTGGTACATACTAAAGAATAGAGGTTTATTTTACATAGGAAATGATATTGGAACGTTCTTGTTTATTGAGGAAAAGGAGATAGAAGGTGGATGATGAATCATAACAAAGAAGAGTACATTAGTAGTTATATTAGTAAATTGTTAAGGAAAAAATTTGGGAAAGGGCCTCAGTCGTGTCGTACTGCTGTTACTGGGAATCATCTCGTCACATATATACGTGGTTTTTTAACTCCAATGGAAGATATCTTATTACAACAAGGGCAGAACAAGTATGTGGATGGTGCTAGAACCGTTATTATTAATCACCTTTTAGATGAAATAAAAGGTGTAGTACAGGTGACCCTTGACGTGGAGGTGGAAGAGACCTATCATGATTGGAACTTTCCAAATAACTCTGGCATTCTTATTTTTGTTTTAGGGGAAGAAGTAGGTCAAGTTATTAAAGAAGATATTGATATTCAAAGGGTAGAATTGGAGATAGGGAGAATTAGCATGTTGGTTGAAAAAGTCCCAGATAATATTCAGATCTATCCTATTTCTCCATCAATCTGCTTGATTGAAAGGAAAGGCATACTTGTTCAAATTGAGAAGGCGTTAATAGCAAACGGGTTTCAAAGGGAACTAAGATTCACAAAGGATGAGTTAGAAAAAGGTTACTTTCATCGGTACGGCAAGTTTGAGGATATTTTTAATAAAGTAGTAAGTGATATTTTTGTTGATTGGAACTTTAAGGAGGATAAATCATTAATGGCATTTATTTTACATTCGTAAGAAATAGCATTTCTCATTGCGAACTTTATTTTTAAGACCACCTTTCCTGGTACCAGGAAAGGTGGTCTTAATATTTATATACCTTTTTAAATAAATGTGCCTCTTTCTTAAATACTATATTTTTTATTTTTGAAATAGCATTTTGGGGGATGTTATCACCTTATGTAGGAAACCTACTGCTCGTGGTCACTTTATTTTTGACTGAGCAATTCTCTATCCCGGACTTTCCCTTCTGTAGCAAGGTAGTCATGGACTACACTAGTACGAGGTAGGGTAAGATCGGTGAGAATATGGGACGCATATACAACTTCTAGCACAGGCAAATCAGCTAGTGGTGCCAGCGCATGGGCAAATAACTGTAAACGTGCAGGGGATGTCCAAGCACCATGAATAGTGATGTCTGTAATCTCACCGCGTACAAGTTCACAAATTCGTGGTGTTCCATCGTTGTGACGTAAATGCTTGAGCATAAAGTACGGCTTGCAAATCTCTGCACGAGCCTTTTCTGGATCAAGCGGGCGATGCTTATACCCCATTGTAGCGGTTGCAACGCGTAAAGAACCGTAATCTAGCGTCCCGACTAACGTGTCAGAGTCGATAAAGAAATTTGGTTTTCCAAGTTTTTTTGGATATGCACTTATTTCACGACCTGCAGCAATCGCTGGATGGTTGTCCACGTACATGGAGTGCACATAGTCCCCTTTTTCCCCGTTGAATTGGACGGGGATGACCTGTCCAGATTCCGTGTAAGAGCCTAAACCGGTAACGTCTGGCATGCGAATAACCTCGAACTTAACAAGAGGTTCGTCAATCTCTAGTGGTTCGGGTACGATTTTTCTTAGTGCATCCTTGTCTGTACGATAAATGATGTTCATGTATTCTCGGTTATTAAATTTGTAAGGACCACGTGGAAACGCAGGAGCATCCAACGGTGTTGTGATTTGTTTTGACACCTCGTCTAGTTTCATAACAACTCTCATCCTTCCCTTGCTTCCGTGTAACTGCACCGGAAGTCGTATTTAGGCTAAAGTGATAAAACTTTCTCTAATCGAACAACAATACAATTTTTATTATACAACCAACCCATATTTTGTCAATATAGTTTTCAGATATATCAGAAGAATCTAAATGTTATTTCAGTATAGCGATAAGTTCCAAATCGTGGCTATTCTTCCACGGGTAGGAATTAGGTTGTAGTTAATCGTAACCGCTAGTTAGTGAATTTATAAATCTGTGACTATTTCAATAAATTTACAAAGTTTTAAAAACACTATTGACAGAATATTCACTAGTAACATAACATTTTGAATAGTATTGATAATATATATTTTGTCATATTCGTCCTAAACGGCAACAAACAAATTTACACAAAGGGGAATGGATAATGAGCGATACAATTGATGTGATTGAAACAAATGTTCAATTTCTAACAGCTGAAGAAGCAGTAAAGCATATTCCAGAAGTACCTACGATGATGGTAGGGGGATTTGGGTTTGCTGGGATGCCACGATACTTATCTCAAGCAGTGATCCACGAGGATAGCATCCATGATATTACCCTTATCTGCAATAGCCTTGGAACCATTTCTGTTCTTAATGATTTGTTTGTGCAAAACCGTATCAAAAAAGTGATTGGCAGCTTTTTCTCAACAAATAAAGAGTTAGTTAAAGCATATCGTGAGGGTCTGGTAGATATTGATTTACTGCCCCAAGGTACGTTTACTGAGGCCATTCGTTTGGGAGGGGCAGGAATTCCTGCATTTTATACACCAACTGCGGCTGGGACGGACTTGGGCCGTGGTAAAGAGACTCGTATTTATAATGGACGGGAACATATTCTGGAGCAATCATTGTATGCTGATGTAGCGGTTATTAAGGCACATAAGGCAGATAAAGCGGGGAATCTTGTCTATCGAAAAGCTGCTCGCAACTTTAATCCAATCATGGCAACTGCGGCCAAATTGACGATTGTTGAAGTGGACGAGATTGTTGAAATCGGGGAGTTGGATCCAGATTCCATTGTTACACCATTTATCTTCGTTGATATCGTTGTGAAAAAGGAGGAAGAATAATGAATGAATCCATCAAACGCTATATGGCATGGCGCTGTGCACAAGAATTAACGTCAGGTGTTGTTAACCTTGGAATTGGTATTCCGACATTAGTTGCCGATTATTTACCAAAGGGACTTGTCACACTACATTCCGAGAATGGAGTTCTAGGGGTAGGACCTGAGCCTGACCCGAGTCAAACTGAAGTGGATTGGGATTTGGTTAATTCTTCAGGCGTAAAACCTATTACAGCCTTGGATCATGCTTCCTATTTTGATAGCTCCTTATCTTTCTGCATCATGCGTGGGGGACATTTGGATGCCACTGTAATTGGTGCATTGCAAGTTTCAGAAGATGGTGATATTGCGAGCTGGGCGGTGCCGGGGAAAGACGTACTCGGCGTTGGAGGTGCAATGGATCTTGTCGTAGGAGCGAAACGAGTGATTGTGGCTATGACGCACTTGTCTCCAAAAGGGGAACCGAAGATACTTCCGAAATGTACCTATCCTTTAACTGCTAAAAATAGAGTAGACACGATTGTCACGGAATATGCCGTATTTAAAATTCGAGAGGGTATTCTTTATTTAGTAGAGTTAGTGGACGAGCTTTCCTTTGAACAATTGAAAGAAATGACGCCGGCCTCTTATGAAATTGCTGATGACTTCAAGTGGATAAAAAGAAGAGAAGTGTCAGAAGAAGTGCCTGTTTCTTAAATAAAGTAAGGAAAAAAGCTGTCGATTCGGACAGCTTTTTTGAATGGCTTATTTTCTCAAAGAAAGTGGGCCTTTCGTGATAAAGGAGTGAAAAAGAAAGAACAATCTAGGACCCACTGACACTAGTACTCTTGCGATAAAACTTAGAGAAATTCGAGGAGGATCTCACCTTTTCTTATAAGAAGTTCCCTTTTTCAAACTGATCAATTCGTTCACGGACATAGTCAGGGACCGGTTGTGTTTTCTTCTTTCCTAGGTTGTAGCTGACGTAGATAATTTCCGCTGTGAGAAGTGGATCTTCTTCTCCATCTCTCGTAATGATAAAATTCATCGTCATACTTGAATGACCAACTTTTTTCATACGGCACCAAATAGTTAGCCAATCATTTAAATGAGCGGCTCTTTTATACTCCAAAGTTGATTTAGCTAGGACAAAATCAAAATCGGAGCCCACTTCAAGCTGTAAGCCTTCATGGAAATATTCCGTTACTGCCACATCAATATAAGTTAAGTAATGAGCGTTAAAAACAATCTTTTGTCCATCAATTTCTGAGTACCGAACCTTAAGGCGGTGTGAAAATCGGAAGTCATCTCTCATAACAAATTCCCCTTTCAAATGGTGAATAGTACTTCACCAGCATATTTGATCTTCCATATTGAGCTACTTCTTCTACTAGTTCAAAAAATCCTTTAATAGGAGTGATTCATACTATTGTTAGCAAGTAATATGCCTTATCTTCGCATCCTCATTGACAATTTTCTGGGGAAGGCGTATAGTTACCTTTGGTAATAATTACTCTGGGTAACTATATTTTAGGAGGGAATTCATTGCAAGGTTTTTTTCAGCGTTACTTATTTTTATATAGACCACTTATAAGTAAGTTAAATGAATTACTGGCACCGTTTGATTTGTCTTATTCCCAATGGCAAATTATTTTTTATGTAAAAGACAATGGCCCTTCTACGCTTGTAGATATTTCAACTCATTATAATGTTGAAAAGCCTACGATTACGAGGACGGTTCAGCGTTTGGAAGAGAAACAGATCATGAAACAAGTTCCTGGGAAGGATAAGCGTGAAAAGAAAATTCAATTAACTGAATCAGGTGAAGAGGTATATAAGGCATGTCGCAAAAAAATTACAGAGATGGAGCATAGTGTTATGAAAGGTATTTCAGAAGAAGAGAAACAAGCAGCTTTTGAAATTCTTCCTAAAATTAGAAATAACATTCTCAACAGTGAGGGGGATGAAAATGAATAAACCAAAATTATGGACAAAGGACTTCCTAATTGTCTCAGCAAGTAACTTTTTTCTTTACTTTACATTTTATTTATTGATGGTATCTATAACCACATTTGCGACAGATCAATTTCACGCCTCGCCAAGTGAGGCTGGTCTTGCATCTGGCATTTTTGTATTAGGGGCACTTGTTGCACGGCTTTTTGCTGGTAGATCTATTGAACGTGTCGGACGAAAAAAGATACTTTATATTGGTTTTATTATCTTGTTACTTACTACACTTTTATATTTTATAGTAAACAGTTTGTCCTTCTTGTTTGTTAATCGTTTCTTGAATGGTGTAGGATTTGGAGTTGCTTCAACAGCGACAGGTACTATTGTTGCGAGTGTTATTCCGAATGAGCGACGAGGAGAAGGTACTGGATATTATGCGTTAAGTGTCACTCTAGCGGCAGCTGTTGGTCCTTTTTTAGGTATGTTTCTTAATCAACATGTAGGATTTAACATGAACTTCATTGTCTGTTCAGTTCTAATCATCGCTAGTTTTGCCGCTGTATTCTTTTTAAAAGTACCTAAAGTGGTATTAACACAAGGGCAGTTAGATAATATGAAAGGATTTAAGTTAAGTAACTTCTTCGAATCGAAGGCATTCCCGATTGCAATTATTAGTGCCTTTGTTGGTTTCGGCTATTCAAGCATCCTAACCTTTCTTACAGCCTATTCAGAGGAAATCCATTTAGTTGATGTGGCAAGTTTCTTCTTTATTGTCTATGCTGCAGCCACTTTAGTATCTAGGCCACTAACAGGTAAATGGTTTGATAAAAAAGGTGAAAATTTTGTCATGTATCCATCCTTTATATTATTTGCAATTGGCTTATTAGTTCTTAGCCAAGCACATCAGGGCTATTTCATTTTGTTAGCGGGAGTTTTTGTTGGCTTTGGATATGGAACATTTATGTCTAGTGCGCAGGCTATTTCGGTTAAAGTAGCCCCACGCCATCGGATGGGGCTGGCGACCTCGACTTTCTTTATCTTTTTGGATGCAGGGATTGGAGTAGGACCATTCTTACTAGGCTTTTTCATTCCGGTAATTGGTTATCGTGGATTGTACATTAGTATGGCTATAGTGGTATTTGTTTGTACCATTCTTTATTATTTCTTGCATGGAAGGAAAGCGACGGAGTCTAAAAAATTTGCTGAAGCAAGCTAGAAAAAATCAATGGTGTCACGCAACTCATTTTAAAGAAAAGGCAACTACCTTGTTGGGTGTTGCCTTTTTACGTTTCCTGTAATAGGGGGCTAACAACGCCTTATCTTGCTGAAGAAACGGTTTCGCTTCAATCCACTCAGTTGGTTAAACTTAGTTTTCCGTTAAAAAGCAACACACTTTACGAAAAAAGCCTTTAGAAAACACCCAATGAAAAAGATACTTTTATTACTAGCCTTTTTCATATTATAAAATATTTGGTTCATACTACTAACGGTGATGAATATGGCATGTCAATCTAGTGATGAGTTAAAGGTATTAGTAGAAGAAGCGAGGACTTGTGCAAAAAGCGGTAAAGTTGCGGACTATATTCCTGCACTTGGGAAAGCAAATCCAGACGATTTGTCTATCGCTATCTATTATCCTGATGGACGGTGTGTGTCAGCAGGAGATGTTGAAAAAAAGTTTACACTTCAAAGTGTGTCAAAAGTGATTAGCTTGGCCCTTGTCCTGATGGACAGAGGTCCGGACTATGTGTTTGAGCATGTTGGAATGGAGCCGACTGGAGAACCTTTTAATTCAATTGGTAAGTTGGAAACGACGGCGCCCTCCAAACCATTAAATCCTATGATCAATTCAGGAGCACTTGTCGTGACCCACATGATTAAAGGAGATACTGTTGAAGAAAGACTTCAGCGACTTTTATCCTTTATTCAGGAAATGGCAAGCCATACAAAAATCGGTTATAACGAAGAAATCGCACGTTCGGAATTCAAAACGGCACATTTAAACAGAGCTTTATGTTATTTTTTAAAACAGCATAATATTTTGGATGAGGATGTAGAGCAATTAATCGATTTGTATACGAAGCAGTGTGCGATTGAAATGAATTGTTTGGATTTGGCTAGAATCGGAATGGTGTTTGCGATGGATGGAAGGGATCCTTTAAGCGGGAAACAAATTATGCCTGTAGATGTAGCCCGTATTTGTAAAACATTTATGGTGACATGTGGAATGTATAATGAATCCGGAGAGTTTGCTATCAAAATTGGGATTCCAGCAAAAAGTGGTGTGTCTGGTGGTATTATGGGAGCTGTTCCAGGAAGATTTGGTATCGGAATTTTTGGTCCCGCTTTAGGTGAAAAAGGAAACAGTGTTGCAGGTATGAGATTATTAGAGTTGTTATCAAAGAATTATCAGTTGAGTATGTTTTAACAAATAGTTATACCAGTATTAATAAAGAAAAAAGCCCAACCCTAGGTCACTTTATTTAAAAAGAAACCAAGACTTGGGCTTTTTTGTACTATCAAAATAGTTGAGCTAAAGTCTATGTTTTTTCAGCATAGACTTCCTTGAGAGTTCCCTGCAGCTTATATGCAGTAGATGATAAGTTTATTGCTTTTTAGTATTAAGCGTCAAAGGCAATACTTCCGATCTTCAGAGCTCCATTCTCGTCCTTAACAAATTTAACATTTAAATGAAATAATGCCTCCTCACTTGGTGGATAGATATCATAAATAATATATAGTGACTCTTCCTCGTGAAGGAAAAATGTACCGATTTCAAAGGTAGCTTTATGGTTTTTGTATCCTTCTGTTTGAAAATTATCTAACGGTGTTTCATAGGTCTTCCCATTTTCTTCTTTTACAATTTTATTATTATAGATTTGGAAGTTATCAGTAAACAAAGGTTTTAAAGTTTCAACATCTCCGTAAACCATTCCCCAATATAAATCTCGTCCAAGTTTATCTGCTTCTAGAAACATCTCTTTTTCTTGCTTTAAGGCATCGATTTCTTGGTGTAATTCTTCTTGACTTTTGTTACTACTTTCCTCTATATTTTCTTCCTTTTGTTCTTCCGTGTTTTCTTCTTGCTCTGTTGCTTTTTCTTCTTTTTTCTCTGTTACATTTTCATCTGTAGCTGCTGTTGTAACGTTGTCTTTACCTGTTCCACAACCATATAAAGCTGCGATCAGTAGTGACAAAATGATTAATAGCGCTGTTTTCTTCATGTATAAATCCTCCTCTTATATAATAATTATACTAAAAAATAGCGATAGTTGGACTAAATAAATTAGTTTCTAATTCAAGAAATACTATTTTTCTGAACACAATAATCTTTTACAAGGTAGGAGTGGATAAATAATGGCAGAAATTAAATTTGAAATCACAAAAACATTTGCGATCCTTTCTGAATCACCAAGAGGCTGGAAGAAAGTATTAAACCTTGTTAGTTGGGACGGTTGAGAGCTTAAGTATGTCATCCGTGATTGGCATCGAATCATGAAACAATGGGAAAAGGTGTAACGTTTAGTAAAGCAGAGAAGGAGAAGTTGAAAGAAGCCTTACAAGGAAGTTAGTACTATGGATACTTGTACACTAGGAGACAATCCTAATGTTATAGGTAACCTTTTTTGCTTATATAAAGTCCTTCAAAAAGTTTGAACAAACGTTTGATTGAAAGTATAAAACATTAATGTAACAAGGTTCACAGTATTAAACAAACGTTTGATTAAGAAATTGCTCCAGCATGCTTTTTAATAATCAAAAGAAGTGTTCAAGATAGCTATTGGATAAAAGGAATAGTTAAAAATAGTTGACTTGTAGTGTCTATTAATATTTGAACAAACGTTTGATTAAACGAGAAAAAAGCTGTTATGTAAAGGCTCATAGTATTAAACAAACGTTTGATCAAGAAAATGGTAGGTGTGTTTTTAAAACTGGAAATAGGTGTTCTAGTTATAGAATGAAAGCGACATTTTGCTGTTTCTGTTCATAACGGTTAATTATTATCTGTATTGGGGAAAATCATTTCCTTTCTTTTTCCATAACTATCAATTATCCTAAATACTATTAGTTCTATTACAAATGAGGGATATGACGTGAAGCAAATATACAGTGAGATTATACAATTTCGTGGGACACATTATGATTTTGGATATATGCAAGGGGAAAAGTTAAAAGATTCGCTTTCTGTTAAAAATCGTGAAAACCAGTGGAAGGTGAGAAAACCACGGTTTACGGTAGGAGTAGAGGAGGTTAAACAAGCGATTATGCCTTTCGCTCCTGGTGTATGGGAGGAACTACTTGGACTTCAAACAGCACTGGAATGGCCGATGGAACGAGTGTTGAAGGAGTTTGGTGGTTACCGTTTGAATTATGTTCGATCTGGATGCTCGATTTTGACAGGGGACAATTATTTAATCCGTAATTATGATTACCATCCAAAAACCTATGAAGGGCGCTATACTTTTTACCAACCAACCGATCAAGGGTATGCGATTGTTGGTCCAAGCCAACGGGTGACGGGACGAATGGATGGCATGAACGAAAAAGGGTTGGTGATTGGATATAATTTTATGCATAGGAAAAACCCAGGTGATGGATTTATTTGTTGTATGATTGGAAGACTTATTTTGGAATCTTGTGCGAGTGTGGAAGAAGCAGTAGCAATGTTAAAAGAGATTCCCCACAGACACTCGTTTAGTTACGTCGTGTATGATCAAAGTGGTAAGACATATATTGTTGAGACATCTCCACGTGGTGTAGAGGTTCGGCAGTCGAACGTTTGCACGAATCACTTTGAAATCATGAAACAGGAGAATCGCAATCATCTCGTGGATTCTAAACGACGATTAGATATTATGCAAGAAAATAAAGAGAACTTATCCGAAGCGCACCATGCTTTTCGATTGCTGAATGACTCGGATAAAGGGGTATTTTCTACTTTATATAGTAGTTGGGCAGGAACCATTCACACATCTGCTTATTTACCAAGAGAAATGAAAACATGGATTGCGCTAGGTGGTGACCAAGAACCTATTCAATTTGATTTTGCAAAATGGCTAGGTGGTCAAGACTTAGAGCTAGACAGGATAACAGGGGAAGTCGATACAGATATTGCTTTTTTGCATATGGATGAGAATGCGGATTGGTTTCGAAAATAAATAGGATGTCTGTATCCCCTACAAAGGCATGATTTAGTGAAAAGCATTAGCATAGTAAAATATTTTTAAAGAAAGGATCTGTTTCCTACATAAACAAGTAGGTAAACAGGTCCTTTTTTTGAAAATCAAAAACTATCATTGAATTTTTATTCATATTAATGTATAGTTATTAACTATAATCATGATTTTAAAAAATTATAAATTTAATATACAAATAACATACAGATGGGGGAGTTACTTATGGGAGTTAAACAGTTAAAAGCAACAGGGGAAGTGAGTGTAAAACAAGCTTATACATCAAAGCAGTTAGTAAAATTTCTATTACCATCATTAATTGGTGTACTTCTTTTCCTTGTACCTATTTCTGTGAATGGAAAAGTAACCATTGGACTAGGAGTTCTAGCTGATGGACTTCAAGGAGCTATTTCTGAATACATACCATTATTTATGACGAGTGTTCTAGGGGTGTCTGCACTAGGGAGTTTGCTAGTAAAGCTAGTTCCGGTTCCTTTTATTAAAAAGAATGAATTTTTATCCAGTTTATTTGATGTTAGTCCACTATGGTTAGCATTAAGAGTGATTGGTGCTGTATTTGCCATTTTTACATTATTAGAAGTTGGTCCGGAAGTAATTTCATCCAAGTTAACCGGTGGTGTTGTGCTGTTTGATTTAATTCCTGTCTTAATGGTTTGGTTTTTATTTGCCAGTCTTTTTATGCCATTATTACTAGAGTTCGGTTTAATGGATTTTATCGGTTCAGTTGTTCGTAAAATAATGTACCCACTATTCAAACTTCCAGGACGTTCATCAGTTGATGCTGTTGCATCTTGGATGGGGAGCGGGACCGTTGGTGTTTTGTTAACGACTCAGCAATATGAATCTGGTTATTACTCAAAAAGAGAAGCTGCGGTAGTAGCAACGAACTTTTCTATTGCTTCCATTGCTTTTAGTTTAGTCATTGCAACGTTTATTGGGATGGATCATATGTTTGTTGAATTTTACTTTACCGTTGTTGTGTGTGGTGTGGTTGCGGCGATTATTTGTCCTAGAATTCCACCGCTTTCATTAAAAAAGGATACATATTATGAACCTGTTGGAAAACAAATTAATGAGACTGTTCCAGAAGGTGTCTCTAGCTTCCGTTGGGGCATTGAAAAAGCTGTTGAAAAGGCTGGACAAGTGAAGAGTATTCGTAAGGTTTTTGTAAAAGGGGTTTACAATGTAGTCGATATTTGGTTTGGGTTAATTCCACTAGTAATGGCATTAGGTACCGTTGCTCTTGTTGTTGCTGAATTTACTCCAGTATTCACTTATTTATCGTATCCTCTAGTACCAATTTTGAATCTTTTACAAATTCCAGAAGCTGGAGCAGCTGCACCTGCCATCCTTGTAGGCTTTGCAGATATGTTTTTACCAGCAGTTATTGGAAGTGGAATTGAGTCTGAAATAACTCGCTTTGTCATTGCGGTGATGTCCTTAACACAGCTTATCTATATGTCGGAAATTGGTATTTTACTAATAAAGTCTAAAATTCCTATTACCTTTGTGGAACTGTTCGTGATCTTCCTGCAAAGAACGATTATTACGTTACCGGTTGCTGCCTTAATGGCGCATCTATTATTCTTTTAATTATCATGATAAGATAACTTTTATTAGTAAAAGCTTTTAGTATCCTTACTAAATCGTAAAGGAACAATACGTAGCAGCTGCTTTCTATATTGAATTTTTCTAATTTTAAATTAATATAGGGGCTTGCTGTTAGCAAAATATGAACTGTAAAATGCTTGGAGGTAGTTTTGATGGCAAAAGATTGGAGTCACCTTGTAGAAAATATGTCAAACCGTTTAGCACCTAGCATGGCGAAAGATCATCCGAATTTGCCAGTAGTAAAGGAAGAAGGTTGCTATTATTACGGGGTAGATGGCAAAAAGTACTTAGATTTTACATCTGGGATTGCAACAACGAATGTAGGTCATCGTCATCCAAAAGTTGTTCAAGCAATTAAAGACGGTGCTGATCAGTTGGGGCATGGACCGTCTGGTGTGATTATTTATGAATCGATTTTAACTCTAGCAGATCGGTTAGCAGCTATTTTACCTGGGAATTTGGATTGTTTCTTCTTTGCAAATAGTGGTACGGAAGCAATTGAAGGAGCTATTAAGCTAGCAAAACATGTTACAGAGCGTCCTTATGTTGTTTCGTTTACCGGCTGTTTCCACGGTCGTTCAATGGGAGCTCTAAGTGTAACGACTTCAAAAAGTAAATATCGTAAATTTTTACAACCGTCAGGATCCTATCAAGTACCTTATGCGAGTACGGATGAATGTCCGGAAGGTCTTGATCCTGAAACGTATGTTGTCGAGCAATTGGAAAAAGATTTTAAGCGATTGTTTAATCACCAAGTGACGCCGGAAGAGGTTGCTGCTGTTATCGTTGAACCTGTACTGGGGGAAGGTGGTTACATTATTCCACCGAAGTCTTGGTTGAAAAAGGTACGTGAAATATGTGATCAACATAATATTCTTCTTATTTTCGATGAGGTTCAAACGGGATTTGGAAGGACAGGTGAGTGGTTTGCTGCCCAGACCTTCGATGTTACACCAGACATTATGGCGATTGCAAAAGGTATTGCAAATGGACTTCCATTAAGTGCAACAGTCGCTTCGAATGAATTAATGAAGAAATGGCCTCTAGGAAGTCATGGAACTACTTTTGGTGGAAATCCAATCGCTTGTTCAGCAGCATTAGCCGTTCTCGATGTTTTCGAGGAGGAAAATCTTCTAGAAAATACGAAAGAAGTAGGCACATATGCGGTGGGAAAATTACAGCAGTTAAAAGAGAGACACGATGTTATCGGTAACATACGTGCAGTTGGACTTATGATAGGAATTGAAATTATTAATCCTAAAACGAATGAACCAGATGGAGATGCTTTATTTAAAATATTAGATCTGGCGTTAGAAAATGGTGTCCTATTTTACTTTTGTGGAAACCAGAGCGAAGTAATCAGAATGATTCCGCCATTGAATGTGACAAAAGAACAGATTGATGAGGGGTTAAGCATGCTTGAAAAGGCATTGACTACCTATGAAGAAGAATTAGTTGTATCGATATAAGAAATATACTCGGATTTGAGAGTAGTAATATAATTTCTATATAAAACAATCCTAATCATTATTTAATAAAGACTGTCTTAGAAGATTCGAATGGCTCTTTTAAAGGCAGTCTTTTTTGTCTTCATCCTTTTAGAATGGTAATTGTATAGTAGTAATGTTTGAGTTTAAATATTTGTTTGATTTTGGTAGCGTGTGTAAAATAAAAATGAAGATGTATTTTACTAATAATGACAATAGAAATTTTCTACATGTAAATACATTTCTGGAAATAATCCTATTGAAGCGCAGACTTCAACTAATATATTTTTTTGATATCTTTTCCGATTTAGCTTATCGGTTTTATAGGGATGGTAAGGAGAATGTCTAATTCAATGTTTTGAGGTGTTATAAATGATTGATAAAATGTTTTATAAAAAGTTATTAAAAAGTACTTTCTCCATTCCTGCAGAGATAACTTTCTGGGATGGAGAGACAGTTCGGTATGGGGACGGGGATCCTCATTTTAAGCTTATCTTTCGTGACGTTATTCCAAAAGGAGAATTAATTCAAGATCCATCGATTGCTTTTGGGGAAGCATTTATGGATGGAATTATCGATGTGGAAGGGGATCTTAAAGAAGTGGTCGCCTCTATGTATCGTAGTCAAGAAAGCTTCCTTGGTAATGGCAAAATTTATGCCCATCTTTTGAAAAAAATCTCTAATACAGCAAAACGCAGTAAGGAAAATGTTGCATTTCATTATGATATTGGTAATGATTTTTATAAGCTATGGCTTGATGAAACGATGACGTATTCCTGTGGATATTTTAAAAATCCTGATGATTCATTAAAAACGGCACAACAAAATAAAGTAGCTCATATTCTTAAAAAGTTGAATCTCCAAAAAGGGCAAACGCTACTCGACATTGGGTGTGGTTGGGGTGAATTAATTATTGCTGCAGCCAAGCGCTATGGGGTTAAGGCCACTGGGATTACTCTATCGGAGGAACAGTATGAACGAGTGAAAGAGCGTAGAGTAGAAGAACAACTAGAAGATTTGATAGATGTAAAATTAATGGACTATCGAGAATTAAAAAACCAGAAGTTTGACAGGGTTGTTAGTGTGGGAATGCTAGAGCATGTTGGGCAAGAGCATTTACCAGAGTATTTTCAAAAAGTAGATGAGTTACTTGAAATGGGGGGATTATCCGTTCTCCACTCGATTACTTCTCAAAAAGAAGGTGCTACAAATTCCTGGATTGATAAGTATATTTTCCCTGGAGGATATATTCCGTCTGTAAGTGAACTTGTAAATCATATTACATCGAATAAGTTCTTCTTAACTGATTTAGAAAGTCTGCGTAGACATTATGAAAAGACGTTAGATCACTGGGCGGAAAATTTTGAAAATGTTCTAGACGAGGTAAAGAAGACAAAAGACGAACGGTTTATTAGAATGTGGAGGTTGTATTTACATGCTTGTTCTGCGTCGTTCCAAACAGGGAATATTGACCTCAGCCAATTTATTTTTACAAAAGGTACAAATGACTCGATTCCATTAACCCGAGAGTATATGTATAACGAAGAAAAGTGCGGATAATCCGCACTTTTTTTATGGTTTATCTGTGAATAATATTCTTTCACATTGATAGAAACATAGTGTTAAGAAAGAAATGAAAAAGTTTTTTGTCTAATAGAGCGGGGTGTAATATACTTATAGAAACGATAGAAAATTGTCGAATTATGTAATTAATAAAAGCAAAGTAAGGTGAATATAGATGTCGCAAAAAGTCCAGGAGATAATAAATAATCTGGAATTGATTCAACAAACATTTACAGAACCCACTACCGTTGTGGTGACTGATACAAAGCAATACCTTGTCCAGCTTCCGGCTAGTTTTGATTCTGTAAAAATCCCTCCAGGTACACCATTAAAAGAAATCTCGAATCCTATGATGGAGGATTCACTAAAAACAGGTAAAATGAACCGAATAGAAGTTGGGCCAGAGGAATTTGGTTTTCCATTTGTTGCCACTTGTAATCCGATTATTGAAAATGGTCAAGTAGTCGGTTTGTTCATGACGACTACTTCCACAGAAAAAATAGAAACGCTAAGAAAAGTGTCTAAAGATTTGGCGGGATCAGTGGAAAAAATGGCTGCTACAACAGAACAAGTTGCAAAGGTCTCAGATGTAATATCGGAAAGAATCCAAGAGATCTCAAGCGATTCAGAATCCATAACAAAGTCTATTGAGGATGCTTATCAGGTGATAAAATCTATCCAGGATATTGCAAATCAATCAAAAATCCTAGGGTTAAATGCTTCTATTGAAGCTGCTAGAGCTGGGGAGTACGGTAAAGGCTTCGCCGTTGTTGCAAATGAAATTAAAAGAATGGCGGAACAAAGTAAGGATTCCTCTGTTAATATTATTCAGTTTTTAGAAAAGGTAAATGAAGCAATCAATCAAAATAATCGTTCCATTCAAGAGATTGCTGCAACAACGGAGGAACATTCCGCAAGTGTTCAAGAATTAAACGACTTCTTTACTTTTATCGCCTCAACTGCAGAGGATATAATGAAATCTACAAAATAAAAAATGATATTATAACCATAAAAAGGACAAGTTCAGTAGACAATGCTAAGCTTGTCCTTTTTGTGGGAATTTGCAGCTTTTTAATAAGGTGTGATTAAAAGTACAGACTAAAACAATGATGCAGTGGTACACTTTAATGGAACAAAATCGGTAAATAGAGGTGGCATATAGTGAAAACAGTTTTGGTAATTGGCGGCGGAATCACTGGATTATCCGCCATGTATGAATTACATAAATGGAAAAAACAAAACCACTCTGAAGTAAGGCTTATTCTTGCAGAAGCTTCTAGTGAACTTGGTGGAAAAATTCGTACTGTCAAAGATGGCGAGTTTATCATGGAAGCAGGAGCAGATTCAATCGTCGCTCGTAAAGGAAATATAAAACCTTTAATAGAAGAACTCGGTCTAGAGGAGGAGGTAGTATACAATGCTACAGGGCGTTCGTTTCTTTATACAGACGGAGAATTGAAGGCCATTCCTGCTGATGCTGTATTTGGTATTCCAACAAGTGTTGAATCATTAGCGACAAGTCCACTTGTTTCTGCTGAAGGAAAGGTGGAGGCATTAAAAGATTTTTATACAAAAAACGAAACATTTACTAAAAATGATTCTGTCGGTGTATTTTTGGAGCATTTTCTTGGAAAGGAATTGGTAGAAAAACAAATTGCTCCTGTTCTTTCTGGCGTGTATTCTGGCAAATTAAGTGATTTAACGATTGCTTCTACCCTTCCATATTTAATTGATTATAAAGAACAATTTGGAAGTATTATAAAAGGATTCGAAGCAAATAGGAAGAAATTCCAAGGTGGTGGAGAGAAGAAGTTTCTTTCCTTTCGAAATGGATTAGGGACACTTATTGATGCATTGGAAGAGAAACTTGAAGGAGTGGAAATTTTTAAAAATAGTAAAGCAAGCAAAATAGAAAAGCTCAATAACCGTTACCAAATATCTTTTAAAAATAAGGAAACAATTGAAGCAGATCATGTTGTGCTTAGTATTCCTCACAATGCTGCGGAAGCATTATTCGATGATCAAGTGTTGGAAAAAGAATTTACCCAATTGAAAAATAGCTCGTTGATAAGTATTTATGCTGGCTTTAATATACCTGATAGTTTGCTTCCGGCAGAAGGGACTGGTTTTATAACAGCAAACAGTGATGACTTATCCTGTAATGCCTGCACATGGACAAGCCGAAAATGGAAGCATACATCTGAAAGTGGGAACTTACTCGTAAGGCTATTCTATAAAAGTAGTCATCCGTCATTTGCTGCTTTAAAGGACATGAATGAAACAGAGCTACTCGAAGTTGCACGGAAGGATATAAATAAAAGTCTAGGCATTACAGCGGAGCCAGTGACAAGCGAAGTAACTAATTGGTCGAATAATATGCCGAATTATCTAATATCCCATCCGAAAAGCGTAGAAGCACTTGAAAAAGAATTTGCCGAAACGTATCCAGGTATCTTGCTTGCAGGGTGTTCGTATTACGGTGTTGGAATTCCAGACTGCATCGGTAATGGCGAAAGTATTGCGAGAAAGATCATAAACTTTCTTTAATAAAGAAGGACAGCTCACTGTAGCTGTCCTATTTTCGTGTGTTTGTCGCTTCACACGAGGTTCATTTAGTTAAGCTTCTTCACTATTCTTTAGGCTATCGTGCTTTAGGGTTGTAAGTAAATGATTCATCCTAATTAATTCTAAAAATACTTGTAGAGCCATTATTTCAACAGGTGAATTTCAGAATAAATTCACCTGTTGAATAATAAAAACAGATTTTTAAAAAGAGCGTATAGTCTTGTTACCTTGACAATTAATACTGTAATATTTATTATTACAGTATTAATATTATAGAAAACTTTATATGTAGTATCTAATTAATCTTTTATAAAACGAGAAGAAGTTAAAAGGAGTAGAAAAATGAAGAGTGATTTCACATTAGCCGTTCACAGTTTAACTCTTCTTGCCTTAATGCCGACGCGAATGTCTTCCAGTGATGCAATAGCTGAAAGTGCCTGCGTGCATCCTGTCCAAATTAGAAAAGTATTAAGCATGTTACGTAGACATGGATTTATTTCATCAAAGGAAGGTACAGGTGGAGGGTTTATTTTTGCGAAGGATCCAGCAGAAGTATCACTCGGAGAAATTTATAAAATTACCTCTGAAGGAGCATTACAACCAAAATGTCCTAAGGCAAATGAGGACTGCATTGTAGGGGCAAATATGAAAAATGTTTTATTTTCAATATTTGAAGAAGCGGAAGAACACTTAGGTGGATTTTTGAGTAGTTATACTATTCAAGATGTTGTCGAACAAGTAAAGCAGGTAGACTAAGCAAAACGCTTTTGCTTTTAAAGCGTTTTATCTAAAATGTAATATATATCATTACAGTTAGGGGCGGTGGTAACGATGAATACAAGCTTAACGGATATAAGAAACAGTGATGTTACAGAGGAAAATGCATTAATAAGCCTTAGGCGATATGGTGTTAAAAAAATGAAGAAACAAAATGAAGTCATCTACAGTGCTGCTAATCCTGCTAATTCAGTTTTTTACCTTTTAAAAGGAACAGTAAAATTGGTTGATGAACAAAAGGGAATATCTAAAACTATCACCGCTGACCAGTTTTTTGGTGATCTCTTTCTATTCTATTCAAAGGATATCTATGTAGAAACGTTATCGGATATTGAGTATATACAAATTACGAATGATGACTACCAACGGCTTTTTAAAGAAGATTTTAAACTTGTGACAACAATTATTAAGGATCTGTCTAAACAGACGGTCTTCAAAGAAGAAAGAAAACTATCAAAGGTTCTAGACAATGTGAAAAATTTGAAAAGTAAAGTTATAAATAGATTGGATAACAAGCAAAGGGAATGTAAAAGTTATTAGCAGTTGGCGTACAGTCAGAACTTAAATGTAATTATTTTTATAACAGTTACTATGATAAATAGGTATAAAGGATGTTGAAGTGTAAGGAATGGCTTAATGAAGCTTTCCATACAAGACGTTTAGGATAACGGATAAATAACGATTCAAGAGGTGAGAGAAGTATGACACAGAAAGTGATTATTAATGAAGTTCCTATTGATACTACCAGTTTCTATGAAGATACAGTCAAAAATAAAGCAGGGGACAATAGTCGGCGAAAAATCGGATTTGATTTTAAAGTAACGAGTAGCGATTACCATGAAATTACTACTTTACTTTATGCAAATGATTTTATCGTCGAGGTTCCGGAAAAAGATTTAAAGTTTCCGGCAATAATTCAGTCGTACTCGACATCGATTACGAACTTATATGAAGAAAATGCTGTTGGTGATTTTAAGTTAGAATTAATTGAAAAGGCGTAACAGCATAAAACGTAAATTCTTTAAGGAAGAGATTAAAGGCCAGCATTTTTGTAACGGGTTCGGTTTTGAAGTAGAAAAATTAAATTAATGCTAAATTTGGGATACTAATTCACATATGGATTGGTATCCCATTTTCACTTTATATATAAGGGTTTGAATTGTTTTAACCTATTATAATTTAGCGCGTGAAGTCGCATACAAATTAGCAAGTATCTGATAGACAACAGACGACTGCTAATTAGTATGTTAATCACACTGTTAAATTGTTTAAAAAAATATCCTTCTAGATAGGCTTCTCTTTTAAGTATAAGTTCAGAAACAGCGTTATTTTATTACAAACACAGAAACAATTCCTGCGATAAAAATACACGAAAAAAGAAACCATCCACTGTCTATGAAATCTTTCTTTTGTTCACTTTTCATTTCTTTATTATTTTCTTTCAACTACAATCTCACCTCCTGCTGAAACAGGATTATTTTACCACATACTCTTTGGTTTCACGATATTTTTGTTGTAATTCTTGTTTACTACACTTTTTACCTGCAAGTAAAACTTGATGGAAATATCCGTCTAATTCAATAATCATATAATCACGCTGGTTGCTCATCAGCTTATAGCTTTGATTTTTGGTTCAATTATTACACCCGTTTGTTTATTGATTTTTATCCAAAAGTAAAAGCAAAGAACTACTTCCAAAAAGAAGAAATGCAATTTGAGTTACAACGTAAACTGCAAACTCAACTGGAGTCAGTTTCCTTTCTCTCTTGATTTTCTTAAAATGAAAATAATAATAAATAGCACATACGAGCAACGCTACTCCAGATACTTGAAATATAATTTCTAAGAAGCTAATCAGAAATATCATCCTCTCCTAAATGTCCCGATTGTTGTTTAAACAGACACAATACTCTTAAACAAGCCTGCTCGTTTATGGAACAACAACATTTACTTAGCCCTAACTTAATTTACTTCCTTTTTTAGTTGCCTCTTTGAGTCTGACATACTATCTATTGTAAAAGAGTCTTTCTTTTTCCAAATAATTTGCTGTAATATAATACCCACCATACCTATAAAGAATAGAACGACTCCGATACCTTTAAATACTACAATCACTCCAAGTTGTTGAATGAATAAGCCACCAAGGAGTGGTCCCGCAATAAACAAGATACTTAACAGAGAATCCACTATTCCGGATACCCTGCCTATGGCTTCTCTTGGGGGCTCTTTCTGTATCATGTAATTCACAGCGGTTAGTGTTAACCCTGTACCAATACCACCTATAAATGCAAAAAATAGTGCTATGATAAGAGGGCTCTGATTATTTAAAAATCCCAATCCACCTGCCATTACACCGATCATCAAACTACCACTGCCGAAAAACCATCCATATCTATTTATAGTTTCTATCTTTGTTAGTACTAAAATAACTAGGAGAGCTCCGACTCCAATTGCTGAAATTGTCCAACCTGTCATCTCTGGTTTTTCAGGAAACAATTCGCTGAATAATGTTACAAACTGAGCATCAATCATTTGAATGGTTAGTGTTATGATCATTCCGTAAAGGATACTTACCAATAAGATTCTACTCCCCAAAACTAGTTCCCAACCTTCTTTCCATGCATTAAAGAATTGAGGATTAGTTTTCTCACGAACTCCTTCAGGTATAAAATTATTTCTTTTTGTTATTCTTGAAAAAATAATACCTGAAATGAAGAAGGAGGCAGCGTTAACACCAATTGAAATGTCGGGAGTGAATACACCTGAAACCGATCCCCCTATTAGAGGACCAACCACTTTCACCAATTGTAGCAGGCTGCCATTGATGGTTACAGCTTTCATGATATTCTCTTCATCTACAATATTGCGCATAAGCCCTTGTTGGGCAGGAAGACCTACCACACCAACAGTATTTCGGAGGAAAAGAACCAGCAAAGCCAATAAAGGAGAAGATACGAACACAAGTAATAATGTTAGGGCTCCCCTGATCCAATCAGAATAGATAAGAATTCTCAACTTATCCTTTTTGTCAGCAAACACTCCTGCTAACTGGCCAAATAATGTACTTGGTATGGCGTACATAACTGGAATCAAAGCAATTAACATTGGTTCAGCGTTCCATGTATACCTAAATAAAATAAGTACGGCGATGAAGTCAAACCAGTTTCCAAGATTAGAAAGAGCATTTGCTGAAAAAAACTTGATAAAATCTTGATCTCTCCATATCGAACTCTTTTTCTTCATATTTAGTACCTCCACATTCATTCTTTTATAAATAATAATGAATGAATGTCAGAGGAGTATCAGAGCAAAGTATCAAGTTGCCGGCTAATGATATATTGTAATCCAGTCAACTTGTAATCTAGTTCATATCGCTTTAATCGTTTTTTATAAATTTGGTGTAGTTCATAATACTCTCCGTAGTCAGATATAAAGAAAATAATGATATTAAGGCTAATAAACAATCCGGGAATGTACCTAGCATCTATAAATTGGTCCAGACTTGTATCAAAAAAATGCTTTGCTTGTGCTTCATCTCCATTATACAGCGACTCTATCCCTTTAATGACCATAAAGCTGGCCTGCTCCCTTGAAAAAGGGTAACTTTCGAGTTCTCTCTCAATTTCCTTCAACCTTTTCTTAGCCCACTCACTATCTTTTTGTAAGAAGATTAAGTAAAGCTCTATAAAGTAAAGGTTTGGTATGAAACCTTCTACCTTCTTTTCATGAATTACTCTTACAGATTGTTTTAAATGGTCTTTTGCTTCCTCCCACTTTCCAGTAAAAGCAAGGAGTGTCACTTGATTTAACCATTCCATTTCAAATTGATGTTCTTCTGGAACTTTATCGGACAACAATGCTCTTTTAAAATAATCCAGACATTTATTCTTATCTTGAGCAATATATGAGTAAATGTGAAGTAAGTAAAAGCATCTATCCCAAAATGAAATTTCAGTTGCTTCAGCTATCCATCTGAAATTGCCATTCATAAAATTGATATATAAACGGCTTTGCAGATTAAGTTCGAAGCCAAAAACAGATTGGTTTTCCACAAGGAGTTTTAAGGCATCACCTTGACCATATAACTGATATTTATGAAATAGCATATTCATACTAGAAGACACCTCATCATCTTGGTTCAATGGACTGACATCTTCCTGCTTTCTTATCTTCAGCCGGTAACCAATGCCCCTTAAAGTCTCAATACTAATTAAAGGAGAAATGGGGGTTAATTTTTTCCTGACCCGGTAAATATGGTCATCAATCGTCCTATCAGTTGGATCTTCTTGAGCCCATACTAATTCCAGGAGTTCTGCCCTCGTAAAGACTCGAGATGGATTCCTAAATAAGCATTCAAACAGTTGGAATTCCTTTCTTAAAAGCTGAATTTCTTCCGATCGATACTTCACAATATAATCATCGCTGAAAAGCTTAATATCTTGCATAATATCACCTATTTTGTATGAAATAGCTCATCTAACCAAGACCTGTATCCTACAATTGTCATAAGAATACACGCATAAAAAATGAATATCCCTGAACTATCTTAATTATCCCATTATTTCCTAATTTCAAGCAACAACGTTGTTCCGTTAAATGGCCCTTTAAGAAGCAACTTTATAGTCACTCAACAGTTCATTAATCCACCTTTCTTTTCACTATAAAAACACCCCTTTAGAAAAATATCCAAAGGGGTAAAACGGTACGACTTTATTTTAAACCTACTCCTACTTAAAGTCTTTTACTCTTTCTTCAGCACCGAAAGCCTCTAATGCATCGTCAAAAGCAGAAAAAATCCTTGACTCTAAGAAGGTCGGTTTTCTCATTGGAAAGTTTCTTTGATATAAAAAATTTTTAAAAGATACAAGAGGGTTTTTTTAAAATTCATCAACAATCTTAAAGATCGGTCTCTTCCTTGAGACCAAGTAGCATAGTGCTTCATATTCTTCTATATCTAATGATATACAGCCTTTTACCAGCTCTGAGCTGCTTACCTGTTGGAGTTCGTCGTTTACATAATCATCGTAAATCCCTATATTATTACATTTATTATTAGTGACAGAAAATATATAAACTTCCTCTATGCCTGATAAGTTGTCGGATATTTCTGTTGTGAGAATTTCAGAAATTGAGGTAAATGCCTGCTTAACCGGTTCAATAAACGTTCTATCTAAGTCTTTTTTGATAGATAATTCATCGCCTTGGAGAAAAGCTGCTGCTCTTACTCTACGGTTCTTCACTTCAAATATAGCTAGTTTTTTCCCAAGTCGGATCATCACATCAGGTGATTTCTTAGAATTTTTTTCACCAAATGAGAATTCTTCAATATATTGATAGGGTACTTTAGATTCTTTCACACACTGTCTACCTACTAGTGCCGTATACTCCTCAAAAGGTCTTCCTAGGAACCCAAGAATTTTATCATTAGTATACATTTTCCTCACCTTGAAAAAGAATGCTTCATATACTTCATCTTCTAAAAAGGGAATACATACAGGAATAAAGTGTTGACCATCATAGTTAAACAAGGGATTTATTTGAAATAAAGAAAAATTCCAGGGAAGTTTTAAATTTTCTTTGGCCCATTCTTTTGCTTCTAAAAAAGTAAAGGAGAGTTCGTTAACTATTTTGATACCCGCCTCTTTAACAGTAACGTCTTTATAATATCTCTCAGGGTTTATACTTACAGGCTCAGAAGTAACGATATTCCCTTTAGAAAATCTGCTTATGAGGGAGGTGATGACTGCGAAATATTCCTTCATTGTATAAGGGTTTCTTTCACTAAAGTCGGTTTGGATATCAATAAATTCCTTTTTGTTATATCTTTCTCTGTCAGCAGCTAAGTCTAAGTAAATATAAGAAGATCTTCCTAATGAAGCAAATACCTCTGGCCTGTTATTAAAATGAATATTCCTAATCAACTCACTCTCTAAAGTGGTTGATTCTCCGCGATATAACATGTCACCGATCTTAGCACATAGAGTTATCACATGCCCTAATAATTCGGTTTCAGATAAACTTGATGATTTCGTTAACATTTTTTCGTCACCAAAGGCAAAGATATATTTCCAGAGAGTTAAAATACACTGGTAGTTGATTATTGCTCTATTAGCTACGATAGATGCAACCCTTTCATTTAAGAGTCCCTTCTGCTGTAAATAAAGCAGAAAAGTTTTCTTGGTATGTTGATCCATGTAATCAATATACTGTAATCTAGATAGAAGTTGAAGGGTATCCAACAATGGTTTATTCTTTATTGCATTTATTAAACTTAACTCTGTATCTTTATATCCAAATAAATCACTATAAGTCAAATAGACGAAAGTGTTACTGTTATTAATTTTTCTCATAAGTTCACCTCCATATCCTGGGTATGATTTATTTAATTTTAACTCTTATTATCTTTTTTTTTCAATTTCTATATTTTTTTCTTTGTCATTTTCATGTCCACTAAATCGCTTGGGACCGTCATTTAAAATGAAACAGTTTCTGCTTATTACATGACAGACAATACTAGAAATTATCCTGATGCATTATATTGAAATACAGCTATAGAAACAAGACCTCTGGCAAATAAAGTCCCGTTTTGAATTAAATAACAAAGGGTCCAAATATACAGTTTATTGAATAAAATTATGTATATTTGGGTTCTTTTCTATATTTGTGTTGTGGAACTAACGCCCCCTTAACTTAATAAGAGAGCCACAAGTTTTTCGCATCTTCATTAGATATATGGAGCTTATCTACTAAGTAAGTTTGAAGGTTGCTTATTTTACTACCATTAGCCCATTCTTTATAGTAGCCGATAAGTTTTTCAACACTATTATTACAATAATTTTTGATGAGTAAATCAACTACAACTGTACTTCTCCAATAATCATAAAATGCTGATGAATATTCTAATTCTTCGCTATGACTTGCTGATTCACCAAACATATTAAGCGTGTATTCACCATATTTTTCTTTATATTTGTTGATTAGGCAGGATTCTACATTCATAGTCGAATTGAACCTTTCTTCCGATAAAATGAATTTACGTGGGATATAGAAACATAGTCCCTCTCAAACCACATATTTTCTTCATCAAGTTCTTCAAAATCTGTATGGAAAAAATCGACGTGATGTGTTAGTTCGTGAGCTGCTATGAACGCTACATCATCCATATCAAGTTCTGAGTAATACTTTTTAGCTACTTCTACTCCATTTGTTGTAGAAATATAGATATCTTTCCAGGTTTCAACCAAAGGTGTAATATGAATTAAATCCCTTGAAGTGTAGGCTGGTAAAGGAATTGTTGAATAAAGTTGAGTTGCGGACGTTAAATCGTGAAAAATAATTCCTCTCGGCGACTGGAAAGAAGCAATCTCATATAATGATCTTGAAAATTGAACTAGCTTTTCTAACATCTCTAATCCACTTTTTTCGATTTCTTGTACTTTTGAAGTATCTGTGACAGAGACCCCGTATTTCACAATATCTCCCCCTATTTGATTTCGGACATTTATGTTATCTTGATTATAGTTTGACGACCGCGTACTTTTTACGTTTTAGAAATTTCAAGTTATTCCGTTTACCTGCCCAATAATTGAACAAGGGCAATAGCCGGATCAATTAGCTGATCTTCTGTTTTGCCCCTAATTGAAGAACCTGTTAGATTAATCTCTAGGCAGTTCTTTCGTATTTATTAAAAA
>NZ_JBHUMF010000022.1:0-61595 GCF_042684945.1 Bacillus seohaeanensis
GATTAGCTCTTTTAAAATAAAACTTGAATTAACGTTGACGTTTTGCTTTGTTCAGTTTTCAAAGTTCAATGTGTCCGGCGCTTGTTTTAAGCGACTTTTATAATATATCATGTATTTCATTTTGATGTCAACTGTTTTTCAAAACTTTTTTTAAAAGTGTTTTGTTCGTAACAGCGACGTTTAATAATATACCAAGTTTTATTATTAACGTCAACACTATTTTAAAATTTTTTTAAAAGTGATTCCCGTCCACTAAGGAACACTTTCTATATAGTAGCGGGAATCCTTACAGATTAATAAGGTGTTTTTTTATCTTTATCCGTTTTAATATATTTTAGACATTCTTTATGGCTCGCTACTCTTTTAAATAAAGAAAATAAAATTTTATAACGTTCATCCATTGCCCTTTTGACAATATGGTCAATTCTTCCGTCTTTTAAATCAAACAATATTTCATCCATTTCTCTTTTTAATAAGTATTCTATTTCTTGTTTTTCTCTCTCATTTATCAATAGCCCTAACAAAACTTTCACCCCTTCATTATGGTAGTAGTAGTTTTTTCCAATTAAGCTTTTTTTATAATTATTTTTTGTAATTTTGATTTTGAGACATGCATACGTATGTAAAGATACATGTACTATGGAGGTGCACAATGAGGTTTTTCTATACTTTAGATGCCAGAAAGGTAAAGCAACTCAGTCTTATTATTGTCATTTCTTTTTTTACAGCTTTGTTTGTGTATACGAGTTCTATTTCCACTCAATCGGTTTTCTCTACTAGCGATGGACCAAAAGCCATTTATAAAGGGGAAAAAGGGATTGCACTAACATTTAATATCGGGTGGGGAGACGAAAAAGCAGAACCAATACTGAAAGAGTTGAAAAGGTTGAAAGTTGAATCAGCTACATTTTTCCTTTCCGGTGCCTGGGCAGAAAGACATCCAGAACTTGTAGAACAGATTGCTAAACAAGGATATGAAATCGGTAGTTTAGGTTATGCTTACGAAGATTATACAGATATAGAAGACAGCAAAGTAAGGCAGGATATTTTAAAAGCAGAAGCTGTATTTAAGAAATTAAATATTAAAGATATCAAACTTTTGAGAGTACCTACAGGACATTTTGATAAAGATGTCTTAAAAGTGGCGGATAAACTGGGCTACACAGTTGTTCATTGGAGTGTCGACTCGAAAGATTGGACAAATCCCGGTGTAGAAAAAATACTCGAAAACGTTACTAAAGCCAAAAAAGGGGATATCGTTTTATTGCATGCATCTGATTCTGCTAAGCAGACAAAAAAAGCTCTTCCCGCTATTGTAAAGCAACTGTCTAGTAAGGGTAATTTTGTCAATGTAACACATATGATATCTAATGGTGACGCAAAATCGACTATTATCCCTTAAAAAGGCTAGGCGGTAGTCACCGAGACGTACAAGAAACACCGCTCCTATATAGTGGCTAAGAATAGGTGCTAAAGGGTGGCTCTTTTTGCAAAAAAGGCTACGGACCTCTAGCCATTAAAACTATACACCCTTTTAGTGAGTATCTAGTCCCGAACATTCTCGATGCCGAAGCTAAACATAATACAGTTATCCATATGAAAAGATTTTATTATCTCCTGATAGGCAATAAAAAAGACGATCTTAAGGAATAATACTCCTGAAAGATCGTCCTTTTTATTATTTCTTATTTTCCCGTTCCACTTTCGACTTTTGGATATATTTTGGCAGCGCTAATAGCTGATATGCGTTACATACTAATAAAGCAATAAGCATTAAATATAACCATTTAATGGAGTTGACGAGTAGAACCGGAAGCCATTCGAGAACTGTGACAACTACCATAAAGAATAATGCAGGGATAAACGTATTTTGAGGAGATTGTTTTGTTTTAAAGTACGCTACAATCATACCGATAATCACTATGCCGAATCCTAATAAAATATACGGTAAGTAAGAATCCCCCTCAATGGCGAAAGCTTTAAAACGGAAATAGATTAAATCGAATAAAACAAAGGCAATGATTACAACTTGAACCGGATTCCACACTGATTTAAATAATCCTAATCCAAATTGATGAAGTGTTAAGTATGCAAAATAGCCCATTTGACTTATCACACTAAAAGTAAATCCGACAAAAACGAACCATAAAAGACTAGAAAGAATTGCACCAATTTCGCCGTTTTGAATGTAAGGTTCAAATTGATCCCATCTTATAAAAAAGGATGCTAACCCGGTTACTATTCCACCAATTAGTAATGTGTTGATAAAAAAACGAATCCAATTTCGGATAGTCACTTATTTTTCCTCCAATATGTCTAGTTCCAGCGGCTAAGGGGTTGAGACCACTTCTTAAAACTTAGTGTCTGCTGACTGCTACAGTGTCAGTCCCCATTAAACATCGCCACGTTGTTAGAGTAGTGGGCAAGTCATCACGGAGACAGACCCCTTTTCCTCTTAAAAGAGTAAGTAAATCACCTTGACCAAGCCCACTTCCACTTTTCTTGTCCAGTTCTAGTGGCTAGCTCGCTATGAAAAAGATGATTCCCCTCTAAGGGCAAAAAACGCCCTTTGAGGGAACCCCCTATTTTCTTCGCGAGCTGGGCGAGCCACTTCCACTTTTCTTGTCCAGTTCTAGTGGCTAGCTCGCTGTGAAAAAGATGATTCCCCTCTAAGGGCAAAAAACGCCCTTTGAGGGAAACCCCTATTTTCTTCGCGAGCTAGGCGAGCCACTTCCACTTTTCTTGATAATATACACTCTTATGATTGTACCAACGCTTTTGTAAAAAATCTAGACAGAGCTATAGAAGCGAATATTTTTTTGAAAAATAGACATATTAAAGGTAGGATTATTTGATTGAAAGGAGACTTATTATGAAGAAATATTCCTTTCTCTTCCTGCTCACCCTACTTCTTACCGCTTGCGCTGGCGGTGGTGGAGATGCATCAGGGAGCAGTCAAGTAGATTATGATGAAACAAAAAAAATGGTTGTTGATATATTAAAGACAGATGATGGAAAAAAGGCAATTCAAGAAGTCATGAAGGATGACAAAATGAAACAAGAACTCGTGATGGATCAAGCAATTGTCACAGATACCATCTCAAAAACGCTGACATCAGAAAAAGGTACAGAGTTTTGGAAGAAGTCATTTGAGGATCCTAAATTTGCTGAATCCGTAGCGAAAAGCATGAAAGATGGAAATGAGAAATTACTAAAAGACTTAATGAAGGACCCTGAATATCAAGGCATGATGATGGATTTATTAAAAGATCCTGAAATTCAGAAAGAAGTAACGGAAGTGTTAAAGAGTAAAGAGTATCGTGAACATGTTCAAAAGGTTGTCACCGAGACATTTGAAAGTCCACTGTTTAAAGCAAAGCTGCAAGATGTTTTATTAAAAGCAGCTGGAGAGATGAAAGATGGCGGGGAAGAAAAAAAGAAAAGCGAGGAAAGTAGTCAGGGCGGTGAATCTGGAAGCTCTGAAGGCCAAGAAGGACAACAATAAGATAAAAGGACTTAGTATCAGGGCATTGATACTAAGTCCTTTTTACGTCTAGCTTCAGCATCAAGGTAATAGCCGGGATCAAAGAGCTAGGCTAGCTCTTCTGTTTTCTCCAAAAGTTAATTGTCTCTCAGTAAGTTGCTTCTGCTTTTCCTAATGCTTAAAAATAATCTCCTCACAGGTACAACATTTACTTTCCAGAACTAACTAAGACGCTTTCGCAATTATTCTTTATTTATCTGTAGAAAGCTTTTCAATCACTTGATGAGCAATATCTCCATAAATTTTCCCAAGTCGATGATCCTCTGCGTACACGGATGGAGCAAAGTCTTCTTCATTCCAATCAGGTTGCTGAAGCGGTAGTTTACCAAGTAAATCTGTTCGAAGTTCCTCAGCAAGCTTTTCTCCGCCACCTTGACCGAATACAAATTCTTTTTCTCCTGTCACTTTACTTTCAAAGTAAGCCATATTTTCCACTACACCTACTATTTCATGATCCGTACTTAGCGCCATTGCACCAGCACGGGCCGCAACAAATGCCGCTGTCGGATGTGGTGTTGTAACAATAATTTCTTTACAATGAGGAAGCATTGTATGTACATCAAGAGCAACATCACCTGTTCCAGGCGGTAAATCTAGCAATAGATAATCTAGGTCTCCCCACTCTACTTCGGAAAAGAAGTTATTCAGCATTTTCCCAAGCATTGGACCACGCCAAATAACAGGGGCATTATCTTCTACAAAGAACCCCATAGAAATTACTTTTACCCCGAAGCGCTCTACAGGTATGATACTTTCCCCTCTTACAACAGGTCTGTTTACGATTCCCATCATATCCGGAACGCTAAACCCATAGATATCAGCATCAATTAACCCAACCTTTTTACCTTGACGAGCTAAAGAAACAGCTAAATTGACAGACACAGTAGATTTCCCAACTCCACCTTTTCCGCTGGCAATAGCAATAAAGGTTGTCTTACTCGCTGGAGATAAAAGGTCTGTCCCTTCTCCCCCTGTTCCTCTATGTTTTTCTAACTCTTCTGGTGATAAGTCAGCAAACCGGATTCCAACTGATTCCGCTCCATTATCTTTTAGTAATTGAACAATTTGCTGTTGAAACTGCATTTGTTCTCCTGTCCCAGTTTTGGCAATTGCTATTTTTACACTAACATGTTTTTTCTCTTCTTTTACCTTTACCTCTAAAACACCATTCGTTTCTTGTAACGTTTTATGTAAAAATGGATCTTTCAACTCATATAACAACTCGCGTATTTGTTGATCTGCTAGCATGTCCAATCCCTTCCTTTACGTGAATTCGTTTACAACTATTATCAGTATAACATATTCTAACTATAATGAATGCTCGAAAGGTTTCGTAATCTAAAAAGCGAAAACGGCTTGGTCAGACCTGAAATCCATAAGACGCGCCTGTCTTTTTCTTTTTTATACCTTGAGGAGCTAACTAATCCCCCTTTTCACGTCGGAACTTCCACAAATAAATAGCAAATGAACAACAAAAAGCTGGCAAGGCTATTCCTCGTCAGCTTCCTCCGTTATAAACCCCATGATTCCGTCGTAAATAGATGCAGCTACTTTCTCTTGATAATCTTCATCTTTCAAATTTTTTCTTTCTTCCGGATTTGATAAAAACCCTATTTCAATAAGTGCACCTGTTTTCTTTGCATGTTTAATTAAAAATACATTTTGAATTCCTTTCGCTTCTCTTGTTGTGTTCTCTAAGTTTCTAATTAGTTCGGATTGTATTGATTTGGCCAACCGTTTATTTTCTTTATACTTTGGATTGTAAAAAGTTTGTGCACCGCTCCACTTAGAGCTCGGAATTGAATTTAAATGAATGCTTAAATAAAGATCTGCATCTGACTCATTAATAAGCTCCAAGCGTTTTTTTAAATCTTCCACTTTTCTTCTACTGTAACCCCTTGTCTCCTCCAGTGCCAAATCCTCATCTTCTTCTCTCGTTAAAAGTACAAGGGCACCTTGTTCCTGAAGGTAGTCTCTTAATATTTTAGTAACATCCAAGGCTATTTCTTTTTCTAAAGCCTCCTTATCTCCCGCCCCTCCGTCAGGGCCTCCATGACCGGGATCAAGGTAGATAATTTTTCCGGATAAGGGGAGATTCCAGGATTCCCAAGTGTCTTTATCTAATATTTTAAATTGAAAAATAAAGAATAAGGCAATAACCGCACTTACAAATCCAATCCATTTAAGCTTCTTCTTCATTCTTGTCCCCCTTTTTAAGCTGCTTAAAAATTGCAGATTAACTTACTCTCTTTTTAAAAATATGGGACAAGAATGCAATTTAGAACAGAAATTCATTAAAAGAGGAGGCAACTATACAGGGGATAACAAGCAAACAGTTTCAGTACAAGCCTTTATTTTTACTTCAGGTTTATTGGACAAATTTCTGTTTTATCTAGACACTTCCATGGGCTTTTCGGACACTTTTTACTTTTTTCGGACAAATTCCTTTGACTTCTAGACAAACTACCTTTTTCTGTAAGATAATACCCTACTGTAGCACTATTAACCCCATTGCAAATATTTTTCATGCAGAATCGACTAGCACACGGGATCCCTAGAAATAAAGATAGTTAATGTAACCGAAGCTTCAAGCGTTTAATTCCATTGTGGTAACCTTCCGCCCACCATGTCTCTACAAAATGTTCACAGCAGTAATAAAAGGATTCATCGACTTTATTAGAAACTCCCATTTCCGCCCAATAAAGCCAGAAGTTATATAATGTATCGATAAAATGCTTAAGCTCCTCATCACACCGCTTTTTCACATCATCAAGACTATCTCCTTGACGACCAAACTTACTGAGTTTTCCTCCAAGTAAATACGACTCAATTGCCACATCAAAACAGGCCTCATCAAATCCTTCTTGCATAAAGGTTCCACCTTGAACACGTATATACCCAAAGTGCTTCCTTACACTTTCTTTTAACATCTTTATGGATATTTCCTTTAGTAATTCTCGTTCCTTTTTTATTTGTTTTTCTCTTCTTTTTGAATTAAACGTTGTAATTACGTTCAAGACTATCCACCCCTTTGAACGTATTTTTTGACTTATTCCGCTACTTCATTCGAGCAAAGGTTTCCAATTTTAATCTTTTGAGGTCCGTCCCTCATTGCATTAGCACATTAAAGCAACGAGGGACGGACTTCAAATTGACCTTTAATCCCATAAAAAAAGACCCCCAACCAAAATGGTTGAGAGCCTTCTTGAACACCTGCAAATTAACGTTTTGAGAACTGAGGTGCACGACGAGCGCCTTTAAGACCGTATTTTTTACGTTCTTTCATACGAGCGTCACGAGTTAATAGTCCAGCGCGTTTTAGTGTTCCACGGTATTCAGGATCTACTTGTAGTAAAGCACGAGCGATACCGTGACGGATAGCACCTGCTTGACCAGTGTATCCTCCACCATTAACGTTTACTAATACATCATAGTTACCAAGAGTTTCAGTAGCAACTAAAGGTTGCTTAATTACTTCTCTTAATGCTGCGAATGGAATGTAATCTTCTACTTCACGTTTATTGATAACAATGTTACCGTTACCTGGTACTAAGCGTACACGAGCTACTGAGCTCTTACGACGACCAGTTCCGTAATATTGAACTTGAGCCAAGATAATAACCTCCTCTTTTTAATTATCCACGAAGTTCGTAAACTTCTGGTTGTTGAGCTTGATGCGGATGTTCCGCTCCAGCATATACGTGTAATTTTTTGAACATTTGACGACCTAGAGAACCTTTTGGAAGCATTCCTTTAATAGAAAGCTCTAACATTTTCTCTGAGTAGTTTGTACGCATTTCTAGCGCTGTACGAGATTTTAAACCACCTGGGTGTTGGCTGTGACGGTAGTAAATTTTGTCCGTAAGCTTTTTACCAGTTAGTTCAATTTTAGATGCATTAAGAATAATCACATGATCACCAGTGTCAACATGTGGTGTGTAAGTTGGTTTGTGTTTACCGCGTAGAATAGAAGCTACTTCACTAGATAGACGACCTAGAGTTTTGCCTTCTGCATCTACAACGTACCATTTACGATCGATTTCGTTCGATTTTGCCATATACGTCGTACGCATGATTTAACCTCCTAAATATAAAATCCATAGTATTTATTTTCAATCACGAATAATTTCCGGGGCTATCCGTGGGGTTAATAACATACCATATGCTATATTATCTTGTTCACAAGCTGATGTCAAGAGTATGTTACACCAGGATTAGTTGTTTTAGAGAAAAATATTCAATCCCATTGTTTTTAAGCTTATTAATTTTCCTCATACTGAACTTGCCATAAATAAAGCCCATGTGCGGCAGCAGTCTTTCCAGCCGCTTTGCGGTCCCTCTTATTCAATATAACCGGTATCTCCTCTGGTTTTTTTCTGCCAGAACCTACCTCTAATAAAGTTCCTACTATTATTCTCACCATATTGTAAAGAAATCCATTTCCGGTAAAAGAAAAAGTAAGTTCCAGATCATCTTGCTCCACTTTAATATTGTGGATAGTACGCACTTTATCTTCCTTATCCGTTTTCGTCGAACAAAAACTTGTAAAGTCGTGTTCCCCAATGAAATAGCGAGCAGCAATTTGAATTGCCTCTAGATCTAGCTGGTAGGGATAGTACAAAGAAAAATCCCTTGTAAACGGAGATCTCCTTTTCCCTAACATAACTTTATACCGGTATTCCTTTTGTTTTACAGAATATCTAGCATGAAAATCATCCTGAACATATTTTGCGGAGACAATTACTACTTCATCTGGAAGTATAGAGTTCAGTACAACAGGCCATTTTTCCTCTGGGATTGAAAAATCCGTATCAAAATGGAACACCTGGCCTATTGCATGGACCCCCGCATCTGTTCTTCCGGAGGATATTACTTTTACGAATTTCCCTTTATGCACTTTGGTAAGTGCTTTTTCTAGTACACCTTGTACTGTGCGCTGCCCTGGCTGTACTTGGTAACCATTAAAAGCCGTTCCATCGTATGAAACTGTACATTTAATTCGTTGCATAATTTACACTCCTGCTATCCTCTAAAAAGGACTAATATGGCTGCGAGAAGGACTAATGTAACTAGAATACACGTATCACTCATCCTCCACGTAAGCAGCCTATACTTTGTTCTACCTTCTCCACCCCGGTAGCCCCTTGCCTCCATTGCAATGGCAAGGTCTTCTGCCCGTTTAAAGGAGCTGACAAAAAGCGGAATAAGAAGAGGGATAATTGCTTTAAGCCTCTCTTTTATCGGCCCTGATGAAAATTCTGCTCCCCGTGCCATTTGTGCCTTCATAATTTTATCTGTCTCTTCCATCAGCGTCGGAATAAACCGTAAAGAGATCGACATCATTAACGCCAGCTCATGGACGGGAAACTTCACCTTTCTTAACGGATTAAGCAAAGACTCTAATCCATCTGTAATAGAAATAGGAGAAGTTGTTAACGTTAAAAGTGATGTTATGAGGATTAAATAAAAGAATCGAAGAGAAATAAATACCCCTTGTCTTAACCCTTCTTCATGCACAGAGATAAACCCCACTGAAAAAAGTACTTCTCCCTCTTTTGTAAATAGAACGTGAAGGAAAAAAGTAAATAGGACTAGCCATAGAATTGGCTTTAATCCTCCTAGGATAAAGCGAATAGAAAGTTTAGATAATATAAGTGCAATAAAAGTAAACGCGCCTAGGATGGCGTACGTTATAAAGTTATTTGCTAGAAATACAATACAGATAAAAGCAAAAATAAAAATGAGCTTTGACCTCGGATCAAGTTGATGTAAAAGTGACTTTGCCGGCACAAAGCGTCCAAATATCATTTTTTCCATCATTTTGAAACACCCCCACTGCGTAGAGAGTGGATTTCACTTGCGAGTTCGTCTATTGTCAGACAAGTTTTGGAAAGCTTTACCCCTGCTTTATTTTCAAACAAATATTGAAAACGAACAACATCTGGAACATCTAGCCCCATTTCGAATAATTGCTCCGGCTGAGAAAATATAGCTTGCGGCTTGTCTATTTGCTTTAACTGCCCTTTTTGTAAAATAGCAATCTTATCTGCATAACGAGCTGCATCTTCCATACTATGAGTAACGAGAATAGTCGTAAGCCCCTTTTCTTGATGCAGTTCATAAAACATGTCCATCATTTCCTTCTGACCTCGAGGATCGAGCCCCGCTGTTGGCTCATCTAAAACAATTACATCTGGTTCCATTGCTAACACACCCGCAATTGCCACTCGCCTCATCTGCCCTCCAGATAAGTCAAAAGGAGATTTGTCTAGCACCTCTTCTGGTAATCCTACTTTAGAAATAAGTTCTTTCGCTCTTTTCTTTGCCTGTTCTTCCGGGACACCAAAGTTCATCGGTCCAAAGCAAATATCTTTTAACACTGTTTCTTCAAACAACTGATGCTCTGGAAATTGAAAAACAATTCCTACTTTTTCTCTAACGCTCTTCAAGTTTTTCATTTTCTGTTTTGAATCGACTGTCATGTCTCCAATAGTTACACTACCATTTGTAGGTTTTAAAAGAGCATTTAAATGTTGCAATAACGTTGATTTACCGGAACCTGTATGCCCAATAATCGCTAAAAACTGTCCTGACGGAATATCAAGGTTTATATCTTGTAAAGCGAGCTTTTCAAATGGCGTTTTGTATGAGTAACGATATTCTACTTGTCGAAATGAGATGTGCATAGAACGTCCACCAACTCTTCTTCTGTAAAATAATTTTTGGATAATTGGATGCCTTCCCTTTTAAGTGCTCCCGCTAACTTTACTGTAAAAGGGGAATCTAACCCTAATTTCGTAAGCTCATCCTCTAATAAAAATATTTCTTCTGGCGAGCCCTCTTTAAATACAGTTCCTTGATTTAAAACAACCATTCGATCAGCCTTCGTTGCTTCTTCTAAGTCATGTGTGATGGAAATGACCGTTAAGTTCTCCTTTTCTTTTAACACTCTTACAGTCTCCAAAACTTCTTTTCTCCCTTTAGGATCCAGCATAGACGTTGCTTCATCGAGAATTATAATATCCGGCTGCAATGCAATAACCCCCGCAATCGCAACTCTTTGCTTCTGTCCTCCCGATAGATGGTGGGGCTCTTGAACAAGAAAGTCCTCCATGTTCACACTTTTTAAAGCTTCTTCTACTCTTGTTACCATCGTTTCATATGGTATACCGTGGTTTTCTAATCCAAAAGCCACATCATCCTCTACAGTCGCTCCAACAAACTGATTGTCGGGGTTTTGAAATACCATCCCGATTTTAGAGCGAATATCCCAAACTGTCTCTTCTTGCAATGAGACTCCATCGACCTCTACAGTTCCTTCTCCTGGAAAATGCATTCCATTCAACATTTTAGCTAATGTAGACTTCCCAGACCCATTATGTCCAACAATCGCTAACCATTCTCCAGCCTTTACATCTAAACTAATCCCTTTTAAGGCATATTCCTTTTGGTCAGGATACTGGAAGAAAACATCCTCTACTTTGATAATCTCCTTCATCCTTCGAAGCCTCCCCTACGCTCAACATTTCTCCACTAATCTATCTCGAATTTACTCTATTGTAAATCCTCTTTTCATATAAATGATAGTTTTTCCACTAGAAAGAAGCCTTTAAATAAATCTTTTGTGACCTCGTCTGTACTCTCTAAACAAAAATATGCTTTCAGTTTACTAGCACTATCATTCGTAAAAACAACTTTTTAAAAAGGCTATTTTCTTAAAGTTTGTTGTTTGTAGGTAATAGACCGTACTTTCCGCTCCAATCCACTCTGAGTTTTTAATTGTGATTAAGAGCAACAACATTTTAGAAAATAGCCTTAAAAAAGCTGCGTAAATAAAAAAAGCCTGCACCCCTTTCCAAAGAAAAGTAATCTTTTCTTGTTCGCAAGTGAACAGCTTCTATGTCTATAGAAGTTGGAAGGAGTGCACGAGCTAAACGAGACATTCCATTTGGAGATGCTCATCATAACGCTCTGCTTTTCATCATATTGGAATTATACAAAAAGGGCAAAGAAGCAGTTAAGTGATAACTGTCCCGCCCTTTTTATACATTACCGAATTATTAAACTAACTCGATGATTGCCATTGGAGCACCGTCACCGCGACGAGGACCAACTTTCATGATACGAGTATATCCACCTTGACGCTCGTTGTAACGAGGTGCAATATCAGCGAATAATTTTTGTACAGCATCTTGACCATTTTCAGCATTTGCTACTTCATGACGGATGAATGCAGATGCTTGACGACGCGCATGTAAGTCACCACGTTTACCTAATGTGATCATCTTTTCCACAACTGAACGAAGCTCTTTCGCACGAGTTTCAGTTGTTTCGATACGCTCGTTGATAATTAGGTCAGTAGCTAAATCACGTAGTAATGCTTTACGTTGTGCACTAGTGCGTCCTAACTTTCTGTAAGCCATTAAGGGTTCCCTCCTTTGTTGATTCGTTAAAACAACATGATGTTAGTTAGTCGTCTTTACGTAATCCTAATCCAAGGTCTTCTAGTTTAACTTTAACCTCTTCAAGGGATTTGCGACCTAAGTTACGTACTTTCATCATATCTTCTTCAGTCTTGTTAGCAAGTTCCTGAACAGTGTTGATTCCAGCACGTTTTAAACAGTTATATGAACGAACAGAAAGATCCAGCTCTTCGATCGTCATCTCTAGAACCTTTTCTTTTTGATCTTCTTCTTTTTCTACCATGATTTCAGCATTCTGCGCCTCATCTGTAAGACCAACGAAAATATTAAGATGTTCTGTTAGAATTTTTGCACCAAGAGAAATTGCTTCCTTCGGTCCAATACTTCCATCAGTCCATACATCAAGAGAAAGTTTATCGTAGTTCGTCATTTGACCAACACGAGTATTTTCCACTTGATAATTTACGCGTGAAACTGGAGTGTAAATAGAATCGATTGGGATCACGCCAATAGGAAGATCCTCACGTTTATTTTGATCAGCTGGTGTATAACCGCGTCCGCGCCCAGCAGTTAAACGCATGCGGAAGTGACCGCTCTTCGATAGAGTTGCAATGTGTAAATCTGGATTTAACACCTCGACATCACTATCATGAGTAATATCAGCAGCTGTTACAGTCCCTTCACCTTGTACATCAATCTCTAACGTTTTTTCTTCATCAGAATAAATCTTTAACGCCAATTTTTTGATATTCAAAATGATGGATGTAACGTCCTCGACGACGCCTTCTATTGTTGAAAATTCATGCAGCACTCCATCTATTTGAATAGATGTGACAGCAGCACCTGGGAGTGAAGATAGTAGGATACGACGTAAGGAGTTACCCAATGTTGTACCATATCCACGCTCAAGTGGTTCTACGACGAACTTTCCATATGCAGCATCATCGCTGATCTCAATCGTTTCAATTTTCGGCTTTTCAATTTCGATCATAATTATTTACCCTCCTTCAAAACGTCGAAATCCCGGAACGCTGGATAAATCATCCCGAAATTCCCCATGTTTACGTTCCCGATTGTGCATCAACAACTGGTCTAACGCTTTTCTTGTAAATGATCTCAATATCATATCCCATTATAGACAATGATACAAAATTTATACAAAAAAATTAAACGCGGCGACGTTTTGGTGGACGGCATCCATTATGAGGAACTGGAGTAACATCTTTAATTGCAGTAACTTCTAGACCTGCAGCTTGAAGTGCACGGATTGCTGCTTCACGACCAGCACCAGGACCTTTAACTGTTACTTCAAGAGTTTTTAAACCATGTTCCTGAGAAGCTTTTGCAGCAGTTTCAGCTGCTAGTTGAGCTGCGAAAGGAGTCGATTTACGAGAACCTTTGAAGCCTAATGAACCAGCACTTGACCATGCAACAGCGTTACCATGAACGTCAGTAATTGTTACGATTGTATTATTGAATGTAGAACGAATGTGTGCAATACCTGCTTCGATATTCTTTTTCACACGACGTTTACGAGTATTAGTTTTACGTGCCATACTAAGAAGTACCCTCCTTTACTTATTATTTTTTCTTGTTCGCTACAGTCTTACGAGGACCTTTACGTGTACGAGCATTGTTTTTAGTATGTTGTCCGCGAACTGGTAAACCACGACGGTGACGAAGACCACGGTAGCTTCCAATTTCCATTAGACGTTTGATGTTAAGAGAAAGTTCACGACGAAGGTCACCTTCAACTTTTAATTTATCAACAGTCTCACGGATTTTTCCTAATTCGTCATCAGTAAGATCACGAACGCGAGTATCCTCAGATACACCAGCTTCAGCTAGGATTTGTTTAGCAGTATTTTTACCAATACCATAAATGTATGTTAATGAAATGACAACACGTTTATCACGCGGAATGTCAACACCAGCTATACGTGCCATTTATATGTGCACCTCCTTCAATATTAACCTTGTTTTTGTTTGTGTTTAGGGTTTTCACAGATAACCATAACTTTTCCGCGACGACGAATGACTTTACATTTTTCGCAGATTGGTTTAACAGATGGTCTAACTTTCATCTTATTCTAACCTCCTTAATAGTACGGAGTGCAATAGATTATTTATAACGATAAGTGATTCTACCACGCGTTAAGTCATACGGAGATAACTCCACTGTCACTTTATCTCCTGGAAGTATACGGATGAAGTGCATACGAATCTTCCCGGAAACATGTGCTAGTACAGTATGACCATTGTCTAATTCTACCTTAAACATTGCATTCGGCAAAGTTTCAACAACTTTACCTTCAATTTCAATTACATCATCTTTTGCCATCGAACTCAGTCTCCCTTCTTCTCATCATTTATACATTCATTAACAAACTTAGAAATAGCATATCTTAGTTTTCCATTTGTTACTCGCCCGGTTTCTAAGATACTACTTTGAACTTCTGGAGAAACATAATCATATAAATGAAGATGTGAAATGTTTTTTCGCTTGGCACGATCAAACTTCCGTTTATCTCCATCCGCGATTAGTACAAACCGTTCATTCAATTGTTGAATGACGACCGAGTACTGTCCAGTGTCCCGACCTTTTTTAGTTAAAACAATCTGGCCTATCCTCGGAGTCGAATCTGACTCGTTCAATCCAATCACCTTCACTTAGGCTTTCGTTAAAATTTCATAGCCATCATCAGTAATTGCAACTGTATGTTCGAAGTGCGCACACATTTTACCATCAACTGTAACAACTGTCCAGTTATCCGATAATGTTTTTACATATCGACTGCCTGCATTAACCATAGGTTCAACAGCGAGTACCATCCCAGGCTTTAAGCGTGGACCCTTGTTAGGAGGACCATAGTGAGGAATTTGAGGATCCTCATGTAAGTCTTGACCAACTCCGTGCCCTACATACTCACGAACAATGGAAAAACCTTTTGCTTCAACATAAGTTTGAATACTATGAGAGATATTCGAAAGACGTTCGCCTGGTTTAGCTTCTTTCAACCCTAGATGTAAAGATTCTTCTGTTACATCTAAGAGTTGTTGGGTTTCTTTATCAATTTTTCCGACAGGATATGTCCAAGCAGAGTCACCGTGATAGCCATTATATTTAGCACCTATATCGAGGCTAATTATATCGCCATCCTTTAAGACTCTATCACTAGGAATACCGTGGACTAATTCATTATTGACAGAAGAACAGATACTGCCACGAAACCCATTGTACCCTTTAAAAGATGGAATTGCATCATACTTACGAATAAATTTTTCTGCTATTGCATCCAATTCTTTCGTCGTGACCCCAGGGGAAATATGCTTTTGCAATTCCTGATGAGTTAATGCGACGATTTTACCTGCATGACGCATAATCTCAATCTCTCTCGGAGTTTTACAAATGATCATTATGAAAGGCCTCCAAGAAGTTCATCAATGCCAGCAAAGACCTTTACGATATCTTGTTGACCGTCAATGTTTTTCAGATAGCCTTTGTCTTCGTAGTAATCCAAAAGAGGTTTTGTTTGTTGGATGTTAACGTCTAAACGATTTTGAACCGTTTCTTCGTTATCATCTGCGCGTTGGTATAATTCACCGCCGCAGCGATCACAAACGCCTTCTTCTTTTGGTGGATTAAAGATAAGGTGATAAGTAGCGCCGCACTCTTTACAGATACGACGACCTGTTAGACGCTCCATCAAAATATCTTTATCTACTTCAATATTAATGACATAATTCATTTTTTTACCAAGATCGGAGAGGATATTCTCAAGAGCCTCTGCTTGTGCAACCGTTCTTGGAAAACCATCTAAAAGAAATCCTTTTAGACAATCTTCTTTACTTAATCTTTCACGAACAATACCAATCGTTACCTCATCAGGAACTAGATCACCATTATCCATAAAAGACTTAGCTTTCAAGCCTAGTTCAGTACCTTCTTTTATAGCTGCACGGAACATATCTCCAGTTGAGATATGAGGGATTCCATATTTCTCTATAATCTTTTCGGCTTGTGTACCTTTACCCGCACCTGGTAAGCCCATCAGTACTATATTCACTCGAACTCCCCCTCAGTCTCTTAAGTGGTTTTAGGAACATCGTGTTCCCAAAACCTTCTTATTTAATAAAACCTTTGTAGTGACGCTTTACTAACTGTGCTTCTAACTGCTTCATTGTTTCAAGTGCTACACCGACAACGATAAGCAAGCTGGTTCCACCAATTTGAGCTGCAGGTGGAAGACCCGCAAATTTGATGAAGAACACAGGAAGAATAGAAATCACAGAAAGGAAGACTGCACCAACAAATGTTAGACGATACAGAACGCGAGTGAGATATTCTTGTGTGTTCTGACCTGGACGGATACCAGGGATATATCCACCCTGTTTCTTCAAGTTCTCCGCCATTTGTTCCGGGTTCACTTGAATGAAAGCGTAGAAATACGTAAAAGCAATAATTAGCGCTACATAGATGATCATACCAATCCAGTTTGTATAATCAAAAATGTACTGAATTGTGCTTGTGATATCATTTGTTCCAAAGAACGAAGCAATTGTCTGTGGTGTAATGATAAAGGAAATCGCGAAGATTACCGGAATTACACCAGCAGCATTCACCTTTAATGGCAGATGCGTAGACTGACCGCCTACTGGACTGCGCCCTACTAGACGTTTTGCATATTGAATTGGAATTTTACGCAATGCTTGTTGAATAAACACTACTCCAACGATAATGGCAATAACAGCTAAAACGATTAATACAAGAACCATAATATGAAGGAATAACTGATCACCAGCACCTTCTATTTGTTGAGCATAAATTTGGTTAACTGTATTGGGAATGGCAGCTACGATACCCGCGAAGATAAGGATAGAAATACCATTTCCAACACCTTTAGCAGTAATTTGTTCCCCTAACCACATAAGAAAAGCCGTACCAGCTGTAAGTACAACAGCTATTAATAGGTACGTACCGATCCCCGGGTTCTGGATTAACATCCCACCATATATACGGTTAAAACCATAGGACATACCCAATGCTTGAACAAAACCTAATATAATAGTGAAATATCGGGTGAACTGAGCTAATTTGCGACGCCCTACATCCCCTTGTTTAGACCACTCTGTAAACTTCGGAACTACATCCATCTGCAATAGCTGGACGATGATCGAAGCTGTGATATAAGGCATGATACCCATAGCAAAAATGGAGAAGTTTTGCAGAGCACCGCCACCAAAAGTATTAAGGAATCCTAAAATTCCAGACTCATCTTGCATTTGTAAGACATTAGCATCTACGTTTGGCACTGGTATAAAAGCACCAATACGAAAGATGACTAACATTAAAAGAGTGAAAATGATTTTGTTTCTTATATCACTCACGCGCATAAAGTTGGAGATTGTCTGAAACATTAAATCACCTCAGTGCTACCGCCAGCAGCTTCAATAGCTTCTTTAGCAGCATTTGAGAATTTGTTTGCTTTTACTGTAAGCTTCTTCTCGATTGAACCTTTACCAAGAATTTTGATTCCAGCTTTTTCGCTACTTACTACACCAGTTTCGATTAATAGAGCTGGAGTAACTTCAGTACCATCCTCAAAGCGATTTAATGCATCTAAATTTACAATTGCATATTCTTTACGGTTGATGTTTGTGAAACCGCGTTTAGGTAAACGTTGGAATAAAGGAGTTTGACCACCCTCGAAACCAGGGCGAACACCGCCACCAGAACGAGCATTTTGTCCTTTATGACCTTTTCCGGCAGTTTTACCATTACCAGAACCGATACCACGGCCCACACGATTACGCGTTTTGCGAGAACCTTTAGTAGGTTGTAACTCATGTAATTTCATGTCGTCGGCACCTCCTTATTTTACGAAAAAAATCGATTATTTTTCTGTTACCGTTACTAAGTGAGCAACTTTATTGATCATGCCGCGAACTGCAGCATTGTCTTGTTGTTCAACTGTTTGGTGCATTTTACGTAAGCCTAAAGCTGCAACAGTTTTACGCTGAGCTTCTGGGCGACCAATCAAGCTACGAGTGAGGGTAATTTCTAGTTTGTTCGCCATCGTTATCCCTCCTTATCCTAACAATTCTTCTACTGATTTACCACGTAATTTTGCTACGTCTTCAGCACGTTTTAATTGTTTTAGACCTTCAATTGTTGCACGTACCATGTTAATAGGTGTGTTAGAACCTAATGATTTAGATAGGATATCTTGAACCCCTGCTAATTCAAGTACCGCACGAACAGGTCCACCAGCGATAACTCCTGTACCTGCAGAAGCTGGTTTGATCAAAATACGACCAGCACCAAATTGTCCGATGATTTCGTGAGGTGTAGTTCCACCTACCATTGGTACTTCAACAAGATTTTTCTTCGCATCTTCAATCGCTTTACGAATTGCATCTGGTACCTCTTGTGCTTTACCAGTTCCGAAACCAACGTGACCATTTTTATCACCAACTACTACAAGAGCAGCGAAACGGAAACGACGACCACCTTTAACAACTTTCGCAACACGATTGATTGTAACTACGCGTTCTTCAAATTCTAGTTTACTTGGATCAATACGACGCATTTGGATTGTCCCTCCTTTTTATTAAAATTGTAAGCCGTTTTCGCGAGCAGCTTCAGCTAAAGCTTTAACACGGCCGTGATATAAATAACCTCCGCGGTCAAATACAACAGAATTTAAGCCCTTATCAGCAGCACGTTTAGCAACAAGTTCTCCAACTTTAACAGCTGCATCTACATTTCCAGTTGAACTTAAACCAAGCTCTTTATCGTTTGAAGATGCACTAACAAGAGTTACACCATTCATATCATCAATAATTTGAGCGTAGATATGGTTATTAGAACGGAATACGTTTAAACGAGGACGAGATTCTGTTCCAGTGATTTTAGAACGAACACGTGCGTGTCTTTTTTTACGGACTTTGTTCTTATCATTCTTTGTAATCACCTTCGGTCACTCCTTTCTTTGCCTAAGCGGCATTATTTACCTGTTTTACCTTCTTTACGGCGTACATATTCGCCTTCGTAACGAATACCTTTACCTTTGTAAGGCTCAGGAGCGCGTACAGCACGAATGTTAGCTGCAAGTGCACCAACACGTTCTTTATCAATACCTTTAATAGATACTTTTGTATTTGAAGGTACATCGATTTCTAGTCCTTCTTCTGGTTCGATCTCAACTGGGTGAGAGTAACCAACGTTAAGTACAAGCTTTGTACCTTGTTTTTGAGCACGGTAACCGACACCGATTAGCTCAAGATTTCTTTCATATCCTTTTGATACACCTTCAACCATGTTAGCGATTAGGGCACGAGTTGTACCATGTAATGCGCGGTGGTCTTTTGCATCAGAAGGACGAGTAATATTAAGGATGTTTTCTTCCATCTCAACCTTGATATCAGGGTTGAATGTACGAGAAAGTTCACCTTTAGGTCCTTTTACCGTTACTGTGTTGTTCTCGCTGATCGTAATTGTTACATCAGATGGAACTTCAATAGGTTTTTTTCCTACACGTGACATTCTGTTGCACCTCCATTCATTTCAAAAAATCTTACCAAACGTAAGCTAGAACTTCTCCGCCTACTTGTTTTGCACGAGCCTCTTTATCAGTAACAACACCTTGAGATGTTGATACTAGAGCGATTCCAAGACCATTTAGTACTTTTGGTACTTCGTTTGCTTTTGCATATACGCGAAGACCTGGTTTTGAGATACGCTTTAATCCAGTGATTACACGCTCATCGTTTGAACCATATTTTAAGAAAATACGGATAACACCTTGTTTGTTATCTTCGACATACTCTACGTCACGCACGAAACCTTCACGTTTAAGGATTTCAGCGATTTCTTTTTTCATGTTAGAAGCAGGAACTTCTAATCTTTCGTGACGTACCATATTCGCATTACGGATGCGAGTTAGCAAATCTGCAATTGGATCTGTCATTGTCATGTTAATTTACCTCCTTCCCAAAATAGGGTTTTACCAACTAGCTTTCTTAACGCCAGGAATTTGACCCTTATATGCAAGTTCACGGAAACAAATACGGCAAAGCTTGAATTTACGGATAACTGAGTGTGGACGCCCACAGCGCTCACAACGTGTATATTCTTGAACTTGATGCTTTGCAGTACGTTTTTGTTTCGCAATCATTGATTTTTTAGCCACATTTTCGCCTCCCTTATTTAGCGATTACTTTTGGAATGGCATTCCGATTTGTGTCAATAATTCACGAGCTTCTTCATCAGTGTTCGCAGTAGTTACAATAACGATATCCATACCGCGTACTTTTGAAACTTTATCATAATCAATTTCAGGGAAAATTAATTGTTCTTTTACACCTAATGTGTAGTTTCCGCGACCGTCGAATGCTTTTTTAGAAACACCACGGAAGTCACGTACACGTGGAAGAGAAACAGAAATTAATTTATCCAAGAATTGGTACATACGCTCTCCGCGAAGAGTAACTTTTGCACCGATTGGCATACCTTCACGAAGACGGAAGCCAGCGATAGACTTCTTCGCTTTTGTGATAACAGGTTTTTGACCAGTAATGTCCGTTAACTCATCTACAGCTACATCTAAAGCTTTTGAGTTAGCTACTGCATCGCCAACACCCATGTTAACAACAATTTTTTCAATCTTAGGTACTTCCATTACAGATTTATAATTGAATTTGCTCACTAGAGCAGGACTGATTTCACTTTGAAATTTTTCTTTTAGGCGGTTCATGTAGTGTACCTCCCTTCTTTATTAGAACTATTTATCTAGAACTTCACCTGATTTTGTTGCTACACGCACTTTTTTACCATCAACCGTTTTATATCCAACACGAGTTGGTTCATTCGATTTAGGATCTAAAGGCATTACGTTCGAAACATGAATCGCTGCCTCTTGGCTGATGATTCCACCTTGTGGGTTCATTTGTGAAGGTTTAGCGTGCTTTTTCACTACGTTTACACCTTCAACAAGAACACGGTCTTTTTTAGGGAATGCTGCTAAAACAACGCCTGTTTTCCCCTTGTCTTTTCCTGTGATGACCATGACTTTATCGCCTTTTTTCACATGCATTTCGTCGCACCTCCTTGAATGGTCCAATGCAAGTCTATTAAAGAACTTCTGGAGCTAAAGATACAATTTTCATAAAGTTACTATCGCGCAATTCACGTGCTACTGGTCCAAAGATACGAGTTCCACGAGGACCTTTATCGTCACGGATGATTACACAAGCATTTTCGTCAAATTTGATATAAGTACCATCTTGACGACGAACACCACTTTTCGTACGTACGATTACGGCTTTAACAACGTCACCTTTTTTAACAACGCCACCTGGTGTTGCTTGTTTTACTGTACAAACGATAACATCACCAATGTTAGCAGTCTTACGACCAGAACCACCAAGTACTTTAATTGTTAATACTTCACGTGCACCTGAGTTGTCAGCAACTTTTAAACGAGATTCTTGTTGAATCATTTAGTTAACCTCCCTTCGGAATTAACATAAGTCCGATCAATATAATTAGATAATAACAGCTTTTTCAATAACCTCTACTAGACGGAAACGTTTCGTAGCAGATAGTGGACGAGTTTCCATAATACGTACCACATCGCCTACTTTTGCAACGTTGTTCTCATCATGAGTCTTAAACTTCTTAGAGTACTTAACGCGTTTGCCGTATAGAGAATGCTTTTTGTAAGTTTCAACTTGAACAGTGATTGTTTTATCCATTTTATCGGAAACAACACGGCCAGTGTATACCTTACGTTGATTGCGTTCACTCATTTAAGCAAACCTCCTCTCTTTATCGATTGTTTATGCCGATCTCTCTTTCACGGATTACAGTTTTCATACGAGCGATCGCTTTACGTACTTCACGGATACGAGCTGTGTTTTCTAGCTGTCCAGTCGCAAGTTGGAAGCGAAGATTAAATAATTCTTCTTTTAGAGATTTTGCTTTTTGTTCAATTTCGGCAGTGGTTAGGTCACGAATTTCATTACTTTTCATTTGATTCACCACCAATTTCTTCACGTTTAACAAACTTACACTTGATTGGAAGTTTGTGTGCTGCAAGACGAAGAGCTTCACGAGCTACTTCCTCAGAAACGCCAGCGATTTCAAACATGATTTTACCAGGTTTTACAACTGCCACCCATCCTTCTGGAGCACCTTTACCGGAACCCATACGTACTTCTAGTGGCTTTGCAGTATAAGGTTTGTGAGGGAAAATTTTAATCCAAACTTTACCGCCACGTTTCATGTAACGAGTCATTGCAATACGAGCAGCCTCGATTTGACGGTTTGTGATCCAAGACGCTTCAGTAGCTTGTAAGCCGTATTCGCCAAAAGCAACTTCTTGACCGCCTTTTGCACGACCACGCATTTTACCACGATGTTCGCGACGATGTTTTACGCGTTTAGGTAATAACATTATTATTTTCCTCCTTCCTCAGTTTTCTTCTTTGTAGGAAGAACCTCTCCACGATAGATCCATACTTTAACACCAAGTTTACCGTAAGTAGTGTCAGCTTCTGCGTGAGCATAGTCGATGTCAGCACGAAGAGTATGAAGTGGAACAGTTCCTTCGCTGTAGTGTTCCGCACGAGCGATATCAGCACCGCCAAGACGACCAGATACTTGTGTTTTAATTCCTTTTGCACCAGCGCGCATTGCACGTTGAATTGTTTGCTTTTGTGCACGACGGAAAGATACACGGTTTTCTAATTGGCGAGCAATATTTTCTGCTACTAATTTAGCATCTAAATCAGCTTTTTTAATTTCAACGATATTGATGTGTACTCTTTTACTAGTTAGTCCGTTAAGTGCTTTACGTAAAGCCTCAACTTCTGTACCACCTTTACCGATAACCATACCAGGTTTTGCCGTATGAACTGTAATGTTAATACGGTTAGCAGCACGTTCAATTTCAACTTTAGAAACTGATGCATCTGCTAAACGTTTTGCAATATATTCACGTACTTTAAGGTCTTCGTGTAATAGTGTTGCGTAATCTTTGTCAGCGTACCATTTAGATTCCCAATCACGAATTACTCCGACACGAAGTCCTACCGGATGTACTTTTTGACCCACGGATTATCCCTCCTTCTTTTCTGATACCACAAGTGTAATGTGACTTGTGCGTTTGTTGATTTGACTTGCACGACCCATCGCACGAGGACGGAAACGTTTAAGTGTTGGGCCTTCGTTTACATAAGCTTCTGTAACGATTAGGCTATTAATGTCCATATCATAATTGTGCTCTGCATTCGCAACAGCAGATTTAAGTACTTTCTCGATTACTGGTGAAGCAGCTTTTGGTGTATGATTTAAAATCGCTACCGCTTCTCCAACTTGCTTTCCTCGGATTAGATCAACCACTAAACGAACTTTACGAGGAGCAATACGTACTGTTCTAGCAACAGCTTTTGCTTGCATTAGGATACCCTCCTCTCATTAACGTCTTGTTTTCTTATCATCACTAGCGTGACCTTTGTAAGTACGTGTTGGTGCAAATTCACCAAGCTTGTGACCTACCATATCTTCAGTAACATAAACTGGTACATGTTTACGGCCATCGTAAACTGCAATAGTGTGACCGATGAATGCTGGGAAGATCGTAGAACGGCGAGACCAAGTTTTAACAACTTGCTTACCATCCGTATCGTTCAGTTTCTCGATCTTATTCATTAAATGATCATCAACAAAAGGTCCTTTTTTTAAGCTACGACCCATGTCTGAACCTCCCTTCGCGACTGAGCTACGGCTCTGTATTTGAACCGTAGGACAATCCCGTTATTTTTTGCGTCGACGTACGATAAATTTATCTGATTTGTTGTTTTTGTTACGTGTTTTGTAACCAAGAGTTGGTTTGCCCCATGGTGACATTGGTGATTTACGTCCGATAGGAGCGCGTCCTTCACCACCACCGTGTGGGTGATCGTTAGGGTTCATTACAGATCCACGTACTGTTGGGCGTTTGCCTAACCAACGAGAACGACCTGCTTTACCAACATTGATAAGTTCATGCTGTTCATTACCAACTTGACCTACAGTAGCACGACAAGTAGCAAGAATCATACGAACTTCACCCGAGTTAAGTCGTACAAGTACATATTTACCTTCTTTACCAAGTACTTGTGCAGAAGTTCCTGCAGAACGCACCAATTGACCACCTTTACCAGGTTTCAATTCGATGTTATGAACTACAGTACCAACTGGGATATTAATAAGTGGTAACGCATTACCTACTTTGATATCTGCTTCAGGACCAGACATTACTTCCATTCCTACTACTAGTGTTTTAGGAGCTAGAATATAACGTTTTTCTCCATCTACATAATTAATTAATGCAATATTTGCGGAACGGTTTGGATCATACTCAATTGTAGCAACGCGTCCAGGTATACCATCTTTATTGCGTTTAAAATCGATGATACGGTATTGACGCTTATGACCGCCGCCTTGATGACGAACTGTTAACTTACCTTGGTTGTTACGGCCACCTTTTTTGTGTAAAGGTGCTAATAATGATTTTTCCGGTTGATTCGTTGTAATTTCAGCGAAATCGGAAGTAGTCATACCGCGACGACCATTAGAGGTAGGTTTATACTTTTTAATCGCCATGTTTTTCCCTCCTCTTCTTACTTGTTTATTATTAAGCTTTTATTAAGCTTCAAAGAATTCGATTTCTTTGCTATCTGCAGTAAGTTTAACGATAGCTTTGCGACGCTTATTTGTATATCCTGCGTGGCGACCCATACGTTTGAACTTACCTTTGTAGTTCATGATGTTCACTTTCTCAACTTTTACATCAAAGATTTCTTCAACAGCATCTTTTACTTGAGTTTTGTTTGCTCTAGTATCGACATCAAATGTATATTTCTTTTCAGCCATAATATCTGTTGAACGTTCTGTAATTACGGGGCGCTTAATGATTTCGCGTGCATCCATTATGCAAGCACCTCCTCTACTTTTTCAACCGCTGCTTTTGTCATCACTAGTTTATCATGTCCAACTACATCTAGAACGTTAATTCCAGTTGCAGAAACAACTGTTACACCAGGGATATTACGTGCAGAAAGTGCAACGTTTTCGTCAAGACCAGCTGTAACCACTAATGTTTTAGAGTTAACAGAAAGCCCTTTTAGTACGTTTGCAAATTCCTTTGTTTTTGGTGCATCAAAAGCTAACGCTTCTAATACTAAAACATTTTCTTCTGCTACTTTTGAAGAAAGAGCAGATTTAATTGCTAAACGACGAACTTTTTTAGGCAATTTATAGCTGTAGCTACGTGGAACTGGTCCAAATACAGTACCACCACCGCGCCATTGTGGGGAACGAATAGATCCTTGACGAGCACGACCTGTTCCTTTTTGACGCCAAGGTTTACGACCTCCGCCAGCTACTTCAGAACGATTTTTTACTTTGTGATTTCCTTGACGTAGAGAAGCTCTTTGCATTAACACTGCTTCAAACAATACTTGTTTGTTTGGTTCAATACCAAATACAGATTCATTAAGTTCGATATCACCAACTTGAGAACCGCTTTGGTTAAATAATGCTACTTTCGGCATTTATGTTTCCTCCTTTCCTGAGAAGTCTTATTATTTAGCTGCTTTGATTGCAGATTTCACTTTTAATAATGCTTTTTTAGGACCAGGTACGTTACCTTTAACTAAAAGAAGGTTGCGTTCTGCATCCACTTTTACGATTTCAAGGTTTTGAATCGTGATTTGATCTCCACCCATGCGTCCAGGTAATAATTTACCTTTAAATACGCGGTTTGGATCAACAGGACCCATTGAACCAGGGCGACGGTGATAACGAGAACCATGGGACATTGGTCCACGAGATTGGTTATGACGTTTAATCGCACCTTGGAATCCTTTACCTTTTGAGATTCCTGTTACATCTACAATATCGCCTTCAGCGAAAATATTTACCTTGACTTCTTGACCAACTTCGTACTCTTCTACGTTTACTCCGCGAATTTCACGGATGAAGCGCTTAGGAGCAGTTTCTGCTTTAGCAACGTGGCCTTTCTCTGGCTTGTTAGATAACTTTTCACGTTTATCTTCAAAACCAACTTGGATAGCAGTATAGCCATCAACTTCAGCAGATTTTTTTTGAAGAACAACGTTTTCAGCTGCTTCAATAACTGTTACAGGGATAAGATCGCCGTTCTCAGCAAAAACTTGAGTCATACCAATCTTTCTTCCTAAGATTCCTTTGGTCATAAGTCACACCTCCTAATAATATGTTTTTATAAGATTAAAGTTTAATTTCAATATCTACACCAGACGGTAAGTCTAAACGCATTAGAGCATCAACTGTTTGTGGTGTTGGGTTAACAATATCGATTAAACGTTTATGCGTACGCATTTCGAATTGCTCACGAGAATCTTTGTATTTGTGCACAGCACGAAGAATTGTATAAACTGATTTCTCAGTTGGTAATGGGATCGGTCCAGAAACCGTTGCACCAGAACGTTTAGCTGTTTCAACAATTTTCTCTGCTGATTGATCAAGGATTCTATGATCATACGCTTTTAAACGGATACGAATTTTTTGTTTTGCCATTATTTTCCCTCCTTTATCGCCTATTTTTAAATAGACATTCTCCACGGAAATTTCCCACACACTCGCCATGGCAAAGCGGCCGGGTGTGTCAGCAACCTTCCATTTCATCGCTGTGAAAGACCAACATTGTCTATTATAACTAAGTCACAAGAATTATGCAAGTTTTAATTGCATAACGTTTGTGCTTTGCACACTTTTACTATTATACAAATCTCTCTATATAATTTCAAGTGTATGAATTATATTCGCAATATTTATCTTTTTTCGCATATATAAGAATCGAGTGACATATAGTTATTATAGAAGAAAGTATTAGGATTTGTTTCATTTCAGGAGGAACTAATAGACTTGGAGCAAAAGGTGGCTATTTCGATTCGACATGCGCATAGGTACATAGTTTAATTTTTTCCATAAAAAAAGCAGTTGGACTAAACATCCAACTGCTTCATGTTATATAAGCTATTATTTTTGAATAGTTGCTACTACTCCAGCACCTACAGTACGTCCACCTTCACGGATAGAGAACTTAGTACCTTCTTCAATAGCGATTGGAGAAATTAATTCAACAGTCATTTCAATGTTATCTCCAGGCATAACCATTTCTACGCCTTCTGGAAGATTACAAATACCAGTTACATCAGTTGTACGGAAGTAGAACTGAGGACGGTAGTTTGAGAAGAATGGAGTATGACGTCCACCTTCTTCTTTAGAAAGAACATAAACTTCTGCTTTGAAGTTAGTGTGTGGAGTGATTGTTCCTGGTTTAGCAAGAACTTGTCCACGTTGAATATCTTCACGAGCTACACCACGAAGAAGGGCACCGATGTTGTCACCAGCTTCTGCATAGTCTAGAAGTTTACGGAACATTTCTACTCCAGTTACAGTAGTTTTACCAGACTCTTCAGCAAGACCAATGATCTCAACTTCGTCTCCTACTTTAACTTGTCCACGTTCAACACGACCAGTTGCAACTGTTCCACGACCAGTGATTGAGAATACATCCTCAACTGGCATCATGAATGGTTTGTCAGTGTCACGTTCTGGAGTTGGGATGTACTCATCTACTGCATCCATAAGTTCGTAGATTTTTTCTTCCCATTCTGCTTCTCCTTCAAGAGCTTTAAGAGCAGAACCTTTGATTACTGGAATATCGTCACCAGGGAAGTCATATTCAGAAAGAAGATCACGAACTTCCATTTCAACTAGTTCTAGTAATTCTTCGTCGTCTACCATGTCACATTTGTTCATGAATACAACTAGGTAAGGTACACCTACTTGACGAGAAAGAAGGATGTGCTCACGAGTTTGTGGCATTGGGCCATCAGCTGCAGATACAACTAGGATTCCGCCATCCATTTGAGCAGCACCAGTGATCATGTTTTTAACATAGTCAGCGTGTCCTGGGCAGTCAACGTGTGCATAGTGACGAGTATCTGTTTCATACTCAACGTGTGCAGTAGAGATTGTGATACCACGTTCTCTTTCTTCTGGAGCACCATCAATTTGGTCATATGCCATTGCTGAACCACGATTATATTTCTTATGAAGAACTGTTGTGATAGCAGCAGTTAATGTAGTTTTACCATGGTCAACGTGACCAATTGTACCGATATTAGCATGTGATTTGGAACGATCGAATTTTTCCTTAGCCATTTGGAAATCCTCCTTTAATTTTAAAAAGAAATAAGTATTTTATATGGAACCTTGAAGATGGTAAGCTACCATCTTCAAAACTGCCATTGCTTACATTAGTAGTTATACTTCATAAAAGATGAGAAATCAATTACTCACCTTTATTTTTTTTGATGATTTCTTCAGAGATTGATTTAGGAACCTCTTCATAGTGATCGAAGTGCATAGAATATGTTCCACGTCCTTGTGTGTTAGAACGTAGCGAAGTAGCATATCCAAACATTTCAGATAGTGGTACGAATGCTTTAACAACTTGAGCGTTACCGCGAGCTTCCATACCTTCTACACGTCCACGACGAGAAGTGACATCTCCCATAATATCTCCAAGATATTCTTCAGGCATAACAACTTCTACTTTCATCATTGGTTCTAAGATTGCTGGGTTACATTTTGACGCAGCGTTCTTAAGTGCCATTGATGCAGCAATTTTAAATGCCATTTCAGAAGAATCGACATCATGGTATGATCCATCAACAAGACGAGCTTTGATATCCACTAGTGGATATCCAGCTAGTACTCCGTTGTTCATTGCATCTTCTAATCCAGCTTGTACCGCAGGGATGTATTCACGAGGAACCACACCACCGACGATTTTGTTTTCGAATTCAAACCCTTTACCTTCTTCGTTAGGTCCAAATTCAATCCAAACGTGACCGAATTGACCACGACCACCGGATTGACGAGCAAATTTACCTTCAACTTTCGCTTCAGAGCGGAAAGTTTCACGGTAAGATACTTGTGGAGCACCAACATTTGCTTCAACCTTGAATTCACGTTTCATACGGTCAACAATGATGTCTAGGTGAAGTTCACCCATACCAGCAATGATAACCTGACCAGTTTCCTGATCTGTATGCGCACGGAATGTTGGATCTTCTTCTTGTAATTTTTGTAGAGCAGTAGTCATTTTATCTTGGTCAGCCTTTGATTTAGGCTCAACAGATAATGAGATAACTGGTTCTGGGAACTCCATTGATTCAAGGATAACGTTATCCTTTTCAGCACATAGTGTATCTCCAGTTCCTGTATCTTTTAATCCAACTGCTGCAGCAATATCCCCTGCATATACAGTTGAAATTTCTTCACGAGAGTTTGCATGCATTTGTAGGATACGACCTACACGCTCACGCTTACCTTTTGAAGAGTTTTTCACGTAGGAACCTGCATCTAGTGTACCTGAATATACACGGAAGAATGTTAGTTTACCTACATATGGATCCGTTGCAACTTTAAATGCTAAAGCTGAGAAAGGAGCATCGTCTGAAGAAGGACGAGTAATCTCTTCTTCTGTGTCAGCGATAATACCTTTAATATCTTCAACATCCGTTGGAGCAGGAAGATAATCAATAACAGCGTCAATCATTAATTGAACACCTTTATTTTTGAATGCTGAACCACAAAGAACTGGATAGAATTCTACAGAAAGTGTAGCTTGACGGATAGCTGCTTTCAACTCATCCGTTGTAAACTCTTCACCTTCTAAGTAGCGCATCATTAGTTCTTCATCAAAGTCAGCTATCGCTTCAATTAATTTTCCGCGATATTCTTCTGCTTGATCTTTGTATTCTTCAGGAATATCACGAGCTTCCGCACGTGTTCCTAAGTCATCTTCGTAGAAATAAGCTTTCATTTCCACAAGATCAATGATTCCTTCAAAATCATCTTCTGCACCAATAGGTAACTGAATCGCATGAGCATTAGCTTGCAAACGTTCGTTTAGTGTACCTAATGAATAGATGAAGTCCGCACCCATTTTGTCCATTTTGTTAACGAACACGATACGTGGAACTCCGTAAGTTGTAGCCTGACGCCAAACAGTTTCTGTTTGTGGCTCAACACCAGATTGTGCATCTAAAACAGCTACCGCTCCATCAAGAACACGAAGGGAACGTTCAACTTCTACTGTGAAGTCTACGTGTCCCGGAGTATCGATGATGTTAATACGATGGCCTTTCCATTGGGCTGTTGTCGCAGCAGAAGTGATTGTAATACCACGTTCTTGCTCTTGCTCCATCCAGTCCATTTGAGAGGCACCTTCATGAGTTTCACCAATTTTATGAATACGTCCAGTATAGAAAAGGATACGCTCAGTTGCAGTTGTTTTACCCGCATCGATATGAGCCATGATCCCAATATTACGAGTGTTTTCTAAGGAGAACTCTCTTGGCATGTGGTCTTTCTCCTTCCTAATATGAGTATAATTGTTTTATATAAAACGAAAGATTACCAACGATAGTGAGCAAATGCTTTATTTGCTTCAGCCATTTTGTGTGTATCTTCACGCTTTTTAACAGAAGCTCCAGTGTTGTTTGCTGCATCAAGAATTTCGTTAGCTAAACGCTCTTCCATCGTCTTCTCACCGCGAAGACGAGAGTAGTTTACTAACCAACGAAGACCTAATGTAGTACGACGCTCAGGGCGAACTTCCACTGGTACTTGGTAGTTTGAACCACCTACACGACGAGCTTTTACTTCTAATACCGGCATGATATTTTTAAGAGCTTGGTCGAATACTTCCATTGCATCTTTACCTGAACGCTCGCTAATTAAATCGAACGCAGCGTAAAGTTTCTTTTGCGCTTTACCTCTTTTACCGTCTATCATAATTTTGTTGATTAGACGAGTAACTAACTTAGAATTATAAATTGGATCTGGTAATACGTCTCTTTTTGCTACAGGACCTTTACGTGGCATGTGTTTTCCTCCTTTCAACGAAAGTTCTATTCGTTAAGTTGATTTCATTATTTTTTAGCTTTAGGGCGTTTTGTACCGTATTTAGAACGGCCTTGCATACGTCCTTCTACACCAGCAGTATCAAGCGCACCACGTACGATGTGGTAACGTACCCCTGGTAAATCTTTTACACGTCCACCACGAATTAGAACAACGCTATGTTCTTGTAAATTGTGGCCGATACCAGGAATATATGCAGTAACCTCAATTCCGTTAGTTAAACGAACACGAGCATATTTACGTAACGCTGAGTTCGGTTTTTTCGGTGTCATTGTACCAACACGAGTACAAACACCACGCTTTTGTGGAGAAGTCACATTAGTTTGTGCTTTCTTAAAGCTGTTATAGCCTTTATTAAGCGCAGGTGAGTTTGACTTTGTTGATTTTGATTGACGAGGTTTACGTACTAATTGATTAATAGTAGGCATTTTGTTTTCCTCCCTTCTTATTTGTTAAGCCCACACATCCAGGTGGTTCATTTTTGGGTAAAAGTAAAGTTTTTGCAGAAAACGATCTACAAAAACTATTTTACTGTATGATCGCAACAGCTGCAGCTCCTACATCAATGCCGCAAGATTTCCCCAGCTTTTTCATTGAATCCACCGATGTCACCTTTACGTTATGATCGTTAGCAGCCTGCACTATTTTTGAAGTTATTTTCGAATCAGCATCTTCCGCAATAACAACTTCTAGTACATGACCATTTTTCAGAGCTTTAACCGCTTGTTTTGTTCCTACAATAATCTCATTGGCCTGTGATACTTTTTCATAAGACATTTTTTACATCCTCCAAAGTTACAGGAGTATTAATAGGAGCAACCTTGAATATATTATCATCTTATATTTTCATTGTCAACAAAGAAAACAAAAGATTTAAAAGAGCTAACTCTCAAGATAGAGAGTTTCAGTGATGATGACTCTTATCTAAAGAGTTAGCTCAACATAGATTACTCTACTGTTACTGTTTCTGCACTATCATCTTCCGTTAATACAGGTTCTGCATTACGGTAACGCTGCATACCAGTACCCGCAGGAACAAGCTTACCAATGATAACATTTTCTTTTAATCCAAGTAACTCGTCACGTTTTCCTTTAATTGCTGCATCCGTCAACACACGAGTTGTTTCTTGGAAGGAAGCAGCAGATAAGAAGGAGTCTGTTTCAAGTGATGCTTTTGTAATTCCAAGTAATACTGGTCGACCCGTTGCAGGTGTCGTACCTTTAAGTATGGCATTTTCATTAGCATCTCTAAATTGATGGATATCCATCAATGTTCCTGGAAGAACATCTGTTTCACCAGCATCGATTACACGAACTTTACGAAGCATTTGACGAACCATTACTTCTACGTGTTTATCTCCAATTTCTACCCCTTGCATACGGTATACTTTTTGTACTTCACGAAGCAGATATTCCTGTACAGCTGAAACATCACGAACTTTAAGAAGTTCTTTTGGATCGATAGAACCTTCTGTGATTCCATGACCACGTACAACCCTATCGTTTACGCCATATTTCAAACGAGCTGTATAAGGAGCTGTGTAAGATCTAGTTTCCACGTCACCTTGTACTGTTATTTCATATTGACGGTCTTTTCCTTCTGAAATAGAAGTGATGACCCCATCAATCTCGGAAATAACTGCTTGACCTTTAGGGTTACGTGCTTCAAAGATCTCTTGGATACGAGGTAAACCTTGTGTGATATCGTCTCCTGCAACACCACCGGTATGGAAAGTACGCATTGTTAACTGTGTACCAGGCTCACCGATAGATTGAGCAGCGATAATACCAACCGCTTCCCCGACTTCTACTTTAGAACCAGTAGCTAAGTTAGTGCCGTAGCACTTCTCACAGACACCATGTCTAGTGTTACATGTGAATGCCGAGCGGATAGATACTTCTTCAATACCAGCATCAACAACAGCCTTAGCCAAGTCTTCTGTAATCAACTGATTCTCACTTAACATAACTTCTTGTGTTTCAGGGTGACGCAATGTTTTACGTGAGTAACGACCAATTAAACGTTCATCAAGCGGTTCAATTGTTTCGTTGCCCTCTTTAATTGCTCCTACAAGAAGACCTCTATCTGTTCCACAATCCTCTTCACGTACGATAACATCTTGAGCAACATCTACTAGGCGTCGAGTTAAGTAACCTGAGTCAGCTGTTTTTAGTGCTGTATCGGCAAGACCTTTACGAGCACCATGTGTGGAAATAAAGTATTCTAGAACGGTTAGACCTTCACGGAAGCTTGACTTGATCGGTAACTCAATGATACGTCCAGCCGGGTTGGCCATTAGTCCGCGCATACCCGCAAGCTGAGTGAAGTTGGACGCGTTACCACGTGCACCAGAATCACTCATCATGAAGATTGGGTTGCGTTTATCAAGCGTTGCCATTAGCTTGCCTTGAATTGTATCTTTCGCAGCACTCCATATAGAGATAACCCGATCATATCTTTCATCTTCCGTAATTAGTCCACGTTTAAATTGCTTTAGAACATTGTCAACTTTCCCTTGTGCCTCATGAAGAATTTCTTCTTTTTCCGCTAATACAACGATATCCGCGATACCAACAGTGATACCTGCTTTTGTTGAATAACGGAAACCTAAGCTCTTCATTTTATCCAGCATGCGGGAAGTTTCAGTAATTTGGAATCGTTTGAATACCTCAGCAATGATGTTTCCAAGGAAGCCCTTTTTAAACGGGTTGATAAGTTCACGTTTTTTAAATTCTTCCTTTACATCAGCCGCAGCATCAACGAAATACATTTCTGGTGTGGCCACCTCTAAGTTTTCTTTCGTCGGTTCATTCATATACGGGAATGAATCAGGCAAAATTTCATTGAAAATTATTTTACCAACTGTTGTTAATAACAATTGGTTATTTTGTTTTTCAGTAAATGTTTTATTGTTCAATGTACCTGCATTAATCGCTACACGAGTATGCAAATGAACATATCCATTTTGATATGCTAATAACGCTTCATCAGCATTACTGAAGATAATTCCTTCACCAACTGCATTTTCACGTTCTAAAGTTAAGTAGTAGTTACCTAATACCATATCCTGTGATGGTGTAACAACTGGTTTCCCATCTTTAGGGTTTAGAATGTTTTGGGCAGCTAGCATAAGCATACGTGCTTCAGCTTGAGCTTCTGATGATAATGGTACGTGAACTGCCATTTGGTCTCCATCAAAGTCGGCGTTATAAGCAGTACATACTAGCGGATGGAGGCGAATAGCACGTCCTTCTACTAGTGTCGGCTCAAATGCCTGGATTCCAAGTCTATGAAGTGTTGGTGCACGGTTTAATAACACAGGATGCTCTTTAATTACTTCTTCAAGTACATCCCAAACTTCTGGCTGAACACGTTCAATTTTACGTTTTGCACTCTTAATGTTATGTGCTAATCCTTTTTCAACAAGATCTTTCATCACAAATGGTTTGAATAATTCAAGAGCCATCTCTTTAGGAAGACCACATTGATACATCTTAAGGTTTGGTCCTACAACGATAACCGAACGACCAGAATAATCTACACGTTTACCTAATAGATTTTGACGGAAACGTCCTTGCTTCCCTTTTAGCATATGGGAAAGAGATTTAAGTGGACGATTACCCGGTCCAGTTACTGGACGACCACGACGACCATTGTCAATCAAAGCATCTACTGCTTCTTGAAGCATACGCTTTTCATTTTGAACAATGATGCTCGGTGCCCCTAAATCTAATAAACGTTTTAAACGGTTGTTCCGGTTAATAACGCGGCGATATAAATCGTTCAAATCAGATGTCGCAAATCTCCCACCATCTAACTGAACCATTGGACGAAGCTCTGGAGGAATAACAGGTAGAACATCAAGGATCATCCAATCTGGATCGTTTCCTGAATTTCTAAAAGATTCCACAACTTCCAAACGTTTAATTGCACGCGTTCTACGTTGACCTTGTGCAGTTTTCAATTCTTCTTTCAAGAAATCTGCTTCTTTATCAAGATCAATATCTTTTAACAACTTTTTAATTGCTTCTGCACCCATAGCAGCTTGGAATTTCACACCGTATTTCTCACGATAAGCACGATACTCTTTCTCAGATAGAAGTTGTTTCTTTTCGAGAGCAGTATCGCCAGGATCCGTCACTACATAAGAAGCGAAGTATATAACTTCTTCCAATGCACGAGGGGACATGTCTAAAACAAGACCCATACGACTTGGAATCCCTTTGAAATACCAAATATGAGATACAGGAGCAGCAAGTTCGATATGTCCCATACGTTCACGGCGAACTTTCGCTTTTGTTACCTCAACACCACAGCGGTCACAAACTACACCTTTATAGCGTACACGTTTGTATTTTCCGCAATGACATTCCCAGTCCTTTTGTGGACCAAAAATACGTTCACAAAACAATCCATCTTTTTCTGGCTTTAATGTACGATAATTTATCGTTTCAGGCTTCTTTACTTCCCCGAAAGACCAAGAACGGATCTTATCAGGGGAAGCAAGCCCAATCTTCATGTATTCAAAGTTATTAACATCTAGCAAGGGGCCTACCTCCCTTTTAATCTACAGGTTCTAACCCTTATTGCTTAAAATCTATTCCTTAGACCCTACTGTCTCTGACTCTTGTTCATTGGTTTCAGCAACATTTAGTGTGTCTGCTTGCTGTGATTCTTCTTCATCCTCTAAGTCACGCATTTCAATTTCTTCTTCGTTACCTGAAAGGATTTTAACATCTAAGCCTAAACTTTGAAGTTCTTTAATCAATACTTTGAATGATTCAGGAACTCCAGGTTCTGGTACGTTTTCACCTTTAACGATGGCTTCGTACGTTTTAACACGTCCAACAACATCATCCGATTTCACAGTAAGGATTTCTTGGAGTGTATAAGCTGCACCATACGCCTCTAAAGCCCAAACTTCCATTTCACCGAAACGTTGTCCACCAAACTGTGCTTTACCGCCAAGAGGCTGTTGCGTAACAAGTGAATATGGACCTGTTGAACGAGCGTGAAGTTTGTCATCAACCATGTGTGCTAGTTTGATCATGTACATGATACCAACAGATACACGGTTATCGAACGGTTCACCTGTTCTACCATCATAAAGTATTGTCTTAGCATCTCTTGCCATTCCAGACTCTTCAATTGTTGCCCATACATCTTCCTCACGAGCACCATCAAATACTGGGGATGCAACATGGATACCTAAGTATCGAGCTGCCATACCTAAATGAAGTTCAAGAACCTGTCCAATATTCATACGAGACGGTACACCAAGTGGGTTTAACATGATATCAATCGGTGTTCCATCGGGTAGATACGGCATATCCTCTTCAGGTAAAATTTTCGAAATAACACCTTTGTTACCATGGCGTCCTGCCATTTTATCCCCTTCGTGGATCTTACGTTTTTGAACAATGTATGCACGAACTAATTGGTTTACTCCTGGTGGTAATTCATCTCCATCCTCACGGTTGAAGACTTTTACATCAAGGACAATTCCTCCACCACCATGCGGCACACGGAGTGATGTATCACGTACTTCACGAGCCTTTTCACCAAAGATTGCGTGTAATAATCTTTCTTCAGCTGTTAATTCCGTAACACCTTTTGGCGTAACTTTACCAACAAGTAAATCTCCATCTTTCACTTCTGCCCCAATGCGAATGATTCCACGTTCGTCAAGATTACGTAATGCATCTTCTCCGACATTTGGAATATCACGAGTGATCTCTTCTGGCCCTAATTTCGTATCTCGGGACTCAGACTCATACTCTTCAATATGAATAGATGTATAAACGTCATCTTTTACAAGACGTTCACTCATAATAATTGCATCTTCATAGTTATAACCATCCCACGTCATAAAACCAACCATAACGTTTCTTCCTAGAGCAAGTTCACCTTTCTCCATAGAAGGACCATCAGCAAGGATTTCTCTTTTTGTTACACGATCTCCTTCGCTAACGATAGGACGTTGGTTGTAACATGTTCCTTGGTTAGAACGAATGAATTTTTGCATACGATATTTATCAAGGTCACCTTTTACCTCTTGACCGTCAATTTCTTTCACACGTCTTACCCAAACTTGTTTCGCTTCTACTTTCTCTACAATACCGTCATGTTTACAAATCACAGCTGCTCCAGAATCTCTTGCTGATACGTGTTCCATACCAGTACCAACAATCGGCGATTCTGGATTCATCAAAGGTACTGCTTGACGCTGCATGTTTGCTCCCATTAGTGCACGGTTAGAGTCATCGTTTTCTAAGAATGGAATACACGCTGTCGCAGCAGATACTACCTGCTTAGGAGAAACGTCCATATAGTCAATTCTTTCTCGCTTCACTGCAGTATTTTCACCGCGGAAACGTGAAATGACCTCCTCATCCATGAATGCACCATTGTCATCAAGGCGAGAATTGGCCTGAGCGACTACATAGTTATCTTCCTCGTCAGCCGTTAAGTAATCAATACGAGATGTTACTCTACCTGTTTCAGGATCTACTCGTCGGTAAGGTGTTTCGATGAATCCGAAACGATTCACTTTCGCAAAAGATGAAAGTGAGTTTATCAAACCGATGTTTGGACCCTCTGGCGTTTCAATTGGACACATACGGCCATAGTGAGAATAGTGAACATCACGTACTTCAAATCCAGCACGTTCACGAGTTAAACCACCTGGTCCTAATGCAGAGAGACGACGTTTATGCGTTAATTCTGCAAGCGGATTCGTTTGGTCCATAAACTGTGATAACTGGGAGCTCCCGAAGAATTCTTTAATAGAAGCAATTACAGGACGAATATTTATCAGTTGTTGTGGAGTAATTGTGTTCGTATCTTGAATAGACATTCTTTCACGAACAACTCGCTCCATACGCGACAAACCAATACGGAATTGATTTTGAAGCAGTTCACCAACCGAACGTAAACGACGGTTACCTAAATGGTCAATATCATCTGTCAATCCTACTCCATGTAACAAATTAAAGAAGTAAGAAATAGAAGATATGATATCTGCAGGTGTAATATATTTAATTTCCTCTTCTACATAAGCATTACTAATTACATTAATCTCTTGCTCTCCTTCTTCATTAGGAGAGTAGATTTTAATAGATTGAAGAAGAACATCTTCTTCCAACACTCCGCCAGTTTGTTGAAGTGTTTTGAAACCAATACCTTTTTCAAGATATGGGATTACCTTATCTAGCATGCGACGATCTAGCACAGTGCCCTTTTCTGCAAGAATTTCTCCAGTTTCAGGATCTGCAAGCGTTTCTGCTAGAGTTTGCCCAAATAAACGGTTCTTAATATCTAGCTTTTTATTCATCTTATAACGTCCAACATTTGCTAAGTCGTAACGTTTCGGATCAAAAAAGCGGGATACAAGAAGACTCTTCGCATTCTCTACTGTCGGAGGCTCTCCAGGACGAAGGCGCTCATAAATTTCAAGTAATGCTTTCTCGGAAGTCTCTGTGTTGTCTTTCTCAAGTGTGTTACGAATGTACTCGTTATCACCAACTAAATCGATGATTTCTTGATCAGAGCCAAACCCAAGGGCACGTAAAAGGACCGTTACCGGCATTTTACGAGTTCGATCAATTCGCACATGTACTACATCTTTTGCATCTGTTTCATACTCCAGCCAAGCTCCGCGGTTTGGTATGACGGTAGCAGTGAACCCTTTTTTTCCGTTCTTATCTACTTTTCCACTAAAGTAAACACTAGGTGAACGAACTAACTGAGATACGATAACACGTTCGGCTCCATTAATAACGAACGTTCCAGTTTCCGTCATTAGCGGAAAGTCACCCATAAATACGTCTTGATCTTTTACTTCTCCAGTTTCTTTGTTCACAAGACGGACTTTTACTCTAAGCGGTGCAGAGTAAGTTACATCTCGTTCCTTTGATTCTTCCACCGAGTATTTTGGCTCTCCTAAACTATAGTCGATAAACTCTAAGGAGAGATTACCAGTGAAGTCCTCAATCGGAGAAATGTCACGGAACATTTCTCTTAACCCCTCATCAAGAAACCACTGATAGGAGGATGTTTGGATCTCGATTAGATTTGGTAATTCTAAAACTTCACTGATACGCGCAAAACTTCTGCGTTGGCGGTGTCGTCCATACTGAACTAGTTGACCTGTCAACTGATTCACCCCTCAAATCAAGCGTTATGGTTGCGTCTATATGCCCTTATTGTAGTGACACTTGTCTACTCAAGGCAAAAAGAAAAAGGGTTTTATTGATAAAACCTCAATTTCACATGACGAGCTATTATTTTATAATCTTTTCCAATATATCCAGTATATATACATACAGACATAATTCCGGAAAATAATATTTTTGCATTTTATAATGTTAACATAGCACTTTTACTACGTCAACGAATTTCTTTTATTGATCTTAGTATATAGTAACCCTTTTTTCGGGCGACGATTTCTACGTTTCCGAAGACAGTTTCGAGCTTATCCATTGCCGATGGAGCACCTTGTTTCTTTTGAATGACGACCCAAATTTCTCCACTTTCACCTAAGTAATTGTAACTGTCTGCAAGAATGCTATGCACCACTTCTTTACCAGCACGAATAGGCGGGTTAGTTATAATAGCAGCAAATCTATTTTCTTTCACCTTACTAAACACTTCACTATAATAGACTTCCACATTCTTCACGTTGTTGAAATTTGCGTTTTCTTTCGCTAAAGCCAGTGCTCGTTCATTTACATCTATCATATGAACAATATGGTCCTTTTCCGCTTTCGCTACCGACAGCCCAATTGGTCCATATCCACAGCCAACATCTAAGAAAGGCCCTTCTACACGAGGAGCAACAAAACTTTCAATTAATACTCTTGAACCAAAGTCTACTTCCTTTTTAGAAAACACACCTTGATCTGTTTTAAAACGAAACGAGTGACCACGTAATTGGAAGTCTACAAATTGAGGGTTACTCTCCACATTAGGTTGCTGTGAGTAATAGTGATTCGTCATAAATAACCACTCCATATACGTTATGTTTAAAAAGTAGAAAAAAGCTCGCTTAAGAAGCGAGCTTTCTATCTATATTGTTATTACTTAACTTCAACAGCAGCTCCAACTTCTTCAAGCTTAGCTTTAAGTTCTTCAGCTTCCTCTTTAGAAGCACCTTCTTTAAGAGCTTTTGGAGTGTTATCAACAAGTTCTTTCGCTTCTTTAAGTCCAAGACCAGTGATTTCACGAACAACTTTGATAACTTTAATTTTTTGAGATCCAGCACCTTCAAGTACTACATCAAATTCAGTTTTTTCAGCAGCAGCGTCGCCAGCAGCTCCACCAGCTACAGCTACAGGTGCAGCAGCAGTTACTCCAAATTCTTCTTCAATTGCTTTAACTAAATCGTTTAATTCAAGAACGGACATTTCTTTAATCGCGTCAATGATTTGCTCTTTACTCATTATTATTTCCTCCTTAAATATATGTTTGCTAGTTTATATGACTTGCTTTAACTTACGCGCCTTGCTCTTCTTTTTGGTCTGCAACTGCTTTTGTTGCCAATGCGAAGTTGCGGATTGGTGCTTGTAACACACTGAGAACCATAGAAAGAAGTCCTTCACGAGAAGGAAGTTCAGCAATTGCTTTAACTTCTTCAACTGAAGTAATCGTACCTTCGATGATACCAGCTTTAATTTCAAGAGCTTCGTGATCTTTCGCAAAGTTATTTAGGATCTTTGCAGGTGCTACAACCTCTTCGTTACAGAATGCAACGGCATTAGGGCCTGTAAGGACTTCTCCTAACCCTTCAAAACCAGCATCTTCAGCCGCACGACGTGTCATTGAGTTTTTATAAACTTTGAAGTCGATACCAGCTTCACGAAGTTGTTTACGAAGTTCTGTAACCTCAGATACATTTAATCCACGGTAGTCAACAATAATAGTAGACACACTGTTTTTAAATTTCTCAGAGATCTCTTCAACGAGTTGTTTCTTTTGTTCAAGAATGCTGCTCATCATTACACCTCCTGTAGATTTACTGATGAACATTTATACCGTCCAATAAAAATGCTCCTATTTCTAAAGTAGACATAGGAGCATTGCAAACCCACTTTCGCAAGCGGATATTTTATCGCAATTACCTCGGCAGGGAATTAAGTTCTAAATAGAACACCTACTGTCTACGGTACAAATGTAATTGTTTTTTTACAACAGAACTAATTATATTAAATAGCTTTTATAAAGTCAATACCAATTATTGCTTAACTACAAAAGTTGATGGGTCCACTTTGATTCCAGGTCCCATAGTTGAAGTTACGGAAACGTTTTTCACGTAAGTTCCTTTAGCAGCTGATGGTTTTGCTTTAAGAATGGTATCATACATAGTCGTGAAGTTCTCGATAAGTTTTTCGTTATCAAAAGAAACTTTACCAACTGGAACATGTACGTTACCAGCTTTATCTGCACGGTATTCAACTTTACCAGCTTTAATTTCTTTAACCGCTTTATCTACATCAAACGTTACTGTACCAGTTTTAGGGTTTGGCATTAAACCTTTAGGTCCTAATACACGACCAAGTTTACCAACTTCACCCATCATATCTGGTGTCGCAACGATAACATCAAATTCAAACCAACCTTGGTTGATTTTGTTGATTAAATCTGCATCTCCAACGAAGTCTGCTCCAGCAGCTTCCGCTTCTTTCGCTTTCTCACCTTTAGCAAATACAAGAACAGATTGCGTTTTACCAGTTCCATTAGGAAGCACAACCGCTCCACGGATTTGTTGGTCGTTCTTACGAGTATCTACACCAAGACGGAATGCTACTTCTACAGTTGCATCAAATTTTACTGTGTTTGTTTTCTTTACTAATTCAATTGCTTCTTCTACTGAATAAGCTTGAGTACGTTCTACAAGTTTTTGAGCTTCAAGAAATTTCTTACCTTTTCTAGCCATTATAATATCCTCCTCGAATGTGGTTTTAGCGGAATAACCTCCCACGAAATAAGGTTGCGAGTGAAAATATCATTTCATCATCGCAACCTCGTTCATCAGGAACAATTTAGAAAAGCTTTTGAGTATCGATTAATCTTCGATAACGATACCCATGCTGCGCGCAGTTCCTTCTACCATGCGCATAGCCGCTTCAACGCTAGCTGCGTTTAGGTCAGGCATTTTTGTTTCAGCAATTTCACGTACTTTGTCGCGCTGTAATGTTGCAACTTTTTTGCTGTTTGGTTCGCCTGAACCTGACTCGATACCAGCTGCTTTTTTAAGAAGAACAGCAGCAGGTGGAGTTTTAGTGATGAATGTAAATGAACGGTCTTCAAATACCGTAATTTCTACAGGAATAATCAAACCAGCTTGGTCTGCTGTACGAGCATTAAACTCTTTACAGAATCCCATGATATTAACACCAGCTTGACCTAATGCAGGACCAACCGGTGGAGCTGGATTAGCTTTACCAGCAGGAATTTGTAATTTAACCATTTTAATTACTTTTTTAGCCACGAGACACACCTCCTTAAGTCCGTGATGTGGTTAGTAGGGTTTTTTTACCCTCCCACTCATTTAAATAATGTCTTTATCAACATAAAGAACTATAATCAATTTCAGTATCGTTTTGTATTGACGCACTGACTTTAGAAATATTATCATTTTTCTTGAATGATTTCAAGTTCTTTTCCATTATAATTTGTCAATTTGTGTGAAGTCAAGCTCAACCGGTGTTTCTCTTCCAAACATATTGACAAGCACTTTCACTTTTGTTTTCGTAGCATCTATTTCTTCGATAGATCCAGAGAAATTTGCAAAAGGGCCTTCGTTAACTTTTACAGTCTCACCAAGTTCAAAGTTAACATCAACCTTTTTCTCTTGCATTCCCATCTGTTTAAGAAGATTCGTTACCTCTTCAGGAAGTAATGGTGTCGGTTTTGACCCACCTCCGGATGATCCAACGAAACCAGTTACACCTGGTGTATTGCGGACAACATACCAAGAATCATCTGTCATGACGATTTCTACAATAACATAACCAGGAAATACCTTTTTCTTCACTACTTTCTTTTTACCGTTCTTAATTTCTGTTTCTTCTTCTTCAGGTACGACTACACGGAAAATTTTATCTTGCATCCCCATTGACTCTACACGTTTCTCAAGGTTAGCTTTCACCTTGTTTTCGTAACCTGAATAAGTATGGACAACATACCAATTCTTCTCCATTTCATAGGACTAAACGTCCGTCCCTCCTTTTATAATCGAATACCTTTTTCTCCAAAAAACAAAAGCGGAAGCGCCTTGATTAGACTCAGACATAGCATAAGACAAGCATCCCCAAAAGGCGTTTTTTCCTTTCTGGGGTAATCAGCTTATGACCTCGAGAGGCTAGGCGCTGTAGCTAGACGCAAACCGCTTTGATAATGGAGTTATTCACAAACGAATAGTTAACAATTTTAAAAGCAAATGAAAAAACCCGTAAAACGGGCTTAAGGACATGTACTCTATTAATGTTCATTATACCATGCTTTTTATTTATATATACAATAAAAATCTAGCAGCCTCTTATTTAGAACCAATAATAACACGCATTAATTCAGAAATCCCTAAATCAATAACAGCGAAAAACACTGCTACAAATACGACAGTTGTAATAACCGTAATTGTATAACGAGTCAATTCTTTCCGCTTTGGCCAGCTAACTTTTCTCATTTCCGATGAAACATTACGAAAGAACTTTATCATTCGTTTGTAACCTCCAACTTATATCAATACGATGACTTACTTGGTTTCTTTATGGATTGTGTGCATGTTGCATTTAGCACAAAACTTTTTAAGCTCTAATCTATCAGATTGACTGCGTTTTCCAGGAACTGAATAGTTTCTAGATCCGCATTGACTACATGCTAAAATCAATTTATTTGACATACTTTTCACCTGTGTGTATGAATTAAGTCCTACCAAAAAAATAACACGGGGACCCTTCCATGTCAATAACTCTTGAAAAGTGGAAGCGGCTCATTCAGAGGCGACAAGCATAAGATGAGTATCCCGGAAAGGCGCTTTTTACCTTTTTGGGATACTCGGCTTGTAGCATTGAGTCTCTAGCCGCTCGAACTAGACATACTCAAAAAGCGGAAACGTCTGTAACCAGACACTACAGTGTAAATTCTCGAACTTCCAAGTAGCGTTCAAGCTTTCGCTTTACCCGTTGTAAGGCGTTGTCTATTGATTTCACATGACGATGAAGTTCTTCTGAAATTTCTTGATAAGATTGTCCATCTAAATAGAGGGCCAGTACTTTCCTTTCAAGATCACTTAGAAGCTGTGCCATTTTATCTTCCATATTATCAAATTCTTCTCGACTAATAATTAATTCCTCTGGATCTGTAACTTTTGCTCCGGATATTACATCTAGCAGGGTGCGGTCCGATTCCTCATCGTAGATCGGCTTGTCTAAAGAGACGTAGGAATTCAGCGGTATATGCTTCTGCCTTGTGGCTGTCTTAATTGCCGTTATGATTTGTCTCGTAATACACAATTCTGCAAACGCTTTAAAAGAAGTGAGCTTGTCCTCTTTATAATCACGAATCGCTTTATACAGCCCAATCATACCTTCTTGAACAATGTCTTCCTTATCTGCACCAATTAAAAAATAGGATCTAGCTTTTGCACGTACAAAATTCCGATACTTTTTTATCAAAAAGTCCAATGCTTCACTGTTCCCTTGATGAACAGACTCTATTATTTGCTCATCATCCATCTCTCCAAACTTATTATTCCCTAATCCCAATCTGATGATATTGCTCACACGTATCCCCCCCAGCGCAAAACAATAGATAGAATTATTATACATGACTGAATTTTCAGCCGTCAACTAGTCATTCTTCTCCCCGGCGCCATTTTTCAAAAATTTCCGCCACTTCACTTGATAAAGAAATTTTGGATGACGGCCGTTTATCAGTAGTTAGTTGAACTTTCTTTTCTATCTTCTTCTCAATTATATTCATTTCATTGAAAAGTTCGCGGGCAGATATTCTAAGTGCTCCCTGTCCAAAAATCGCCCATTGTTCTGTATAGTCGGAGGTAGCAACATAAATTTGTGTTTTAATATTATTTAATTCTATTGCTAATTTTTCGATTCTCTCATCCGCTGTTTCATTCTCTCTAGTATAAAGTACCTCCACTTTATAATTTCTATATTTCTGCTCTACTGTTTTCACAAAATAGGCATCGAAAACAACGATTACTCTATAGCCTGTGTAGCCCTGGTATTCCGCCATCTTTTCTATTAACCGATCCCTTGCCGCAGAAAGATCTTTGTTTTTTAAATCTCTTAATTCTGGCCAGGCACCAATAATGTTGTATCCGTCCACAAGGAGAATATTCATCGCAACTTTATTCTCCTAACGGATGGCGTTTTCGATAAACCTCATACATTAGTATACTTGCCGCCACCGATGCATTTAGTGATGTTACATGACCTATCATTGGAAGTTGAACTAGAAAGTCACACTTATCTCTTAACAGACGGCTCATCCCTTTCCCTTCACTTCCGATAACTAAACAAATCGGCAATGTACCATCCAACTGTCGGAAATCTTGATCTCCCTTCGCATCAGTTCCAGCAACCCAAAGACCTCTTTCCTTCAACTCATCAATCGTACGGGAAAGATTTGTTACACGTGCCACCGGAATATGCTCGATCGCACCCGTAGAAGCCTTTGCTACTGTCTGTGTTAACCCTACGGCTCTTCGTTTAGGAATAATAATTCCATGTGCACCTGCTGCATCTGCTGTTCTCATGATTGACCCAAGATTATGAGGATCTTCTAATTCGTCAAGCACTAAAAAGAAAGGGTCCTCCCCCTTCTTCTCTGCCTTTCGAAAAAGATCATCTAACTCCGCATATTCATACGCTGCAACGGCAGCAACAACCCCTTGGTGGTTATCCGAAACCATTTGCTCAATTTTTTGTTTCGGTACATATTGGACAAGTACATTTGACTGCTTAGCCAGTTTTATTATTTGCAGCATTGATCCTTTTTGTGACCCTTCTGCTATCCATATCTTATTGATTTCACGCTCTGATTTTAGTGCTTCTATAACAGGATTTCTTCCTGCGATAAAATCCTTTTCCATCGTTTATTCCTCCCTTCTAATTACTTTTCAGCAAAAATCTTTGATAGTAGTTCTTCAAGTCTGTCCGTACGGTTTAATAAAAACAAATAACCAATTAAGGCTTCGAATGCAGTGCTATGCTTATACGTTTGCACATCGGTATTTTTAGGAGTTGTCCCTGATTTCGCATTTCTCCCTCGCTTTACAATCGCTTGTTCTTCTTCTGTTAATTCGTTATTCTCATATAACTTTCTTAGTATAGCCGCTTGCGCTTTTGCTGAAACATAGCTTGTTGCTGCTCTATGCAGCTGATTAGGTTTGATTCTTCCTTTAGTAAGGAGGAGTTGCCGTACGTACGTTTCATATACAGCATCTCCCATATAAGCTAAAGCAAGAGCATTTATTTGCTTTGCATCTATTTTTGTGTTTGTGTCGTATAACATTGTTTATCCTCTTTTCCAACGAGTGCCTTGAGGAGTGTCTTCTAGAATGATATTCATCTCTTTTAATTTATCACGAATATCATCCGCTAATTGGAAGTTACGGTCTTTCCGAGCTTGAATTCTCTTTTGAATCAATTCCTCTATTTCTTCATCCAGCAACTCCGCTTCTCCAACCGTTAAACCTAAAACAGAGAAGAAATCATCAAACTGCTGTATAAAAGCATCAATTATTTTTGTATCTGTATTTTTTTCCATCAAATAATAATTAGCTTGTTTCGACAGTTCAAAGAGAACGGAAATACCGTTTGCAGTATTAAAATCGTCATCCATTTCCGCTATAAATTGGCTTTTTAACTCCTCTAGTTTCTCCAACCAACTTTCATTTTGTTCACTTAAATTTGCACTCGTTTCTTTTCGATGTTGTAAATTTTCATAGGATGTTTTTAATCGATCTAGACCTGCTTCTGCATTTTGGAGTAGTTCCAAATTGTAGTTGATTGGATGGCGATAATGTACGGATAGCATGAAAAAGCGCAGTACTTGAGGATCCTGCTCTTTAATGATGTCATGTACCAACACAAAGTTACCAAGTGATTTAGACATCTTTTCGTTATCGATATTAATGTATCCATTATGCATCCAATAACGAGCAAACGTTTTCCCTGTTAATGCTTCCGTTTGTGCAATTTCATTTTCATGGTGAGGGAAAGCCAAATCTTGCCCACCAGCATGAATATCAATTGTTTCACCTAAGTATTTTTTTGCCATTGCCGAGCATTCAATATGCCACCCCGGACGCCCTTCTCCCCACGGGCTTACCCAAGAGATTTCCCCTTCTTTCGCCGCTTTCCATAATACGAAATCAAGAGCATCTTCCTTTTTATCTCCTACATCGATACGAGCACCAACCTTTAGTTCATCAATAGATTGATGGGAAAGCTTCCCGTAACCATCGAACTTTCTAGTACGGTAGTAAACGTCTCCTTGTGACTCATATGCATAGCCCTTATCAATCAGAGCAGTAATGAATTCAATAATTATATCGATATTTTCTGTCACTGTCGGATGAATATCTGCTTTTTTGCAACCTAATGCACTTGTATCTTCAAAATACGCATCAATAAAACGGTTGGCAATCGTCGGAACGTCTTCTCCTAATTCCTTTGCGGCTTTAATCAACTTATCGTCTACATCTGTAAAATTAGAAACAAATTGCACATCATACCCTCTATATTCTAAATAGCGACGAACTGTATCATAAACAATCGCTGGTCTTGCATTCCCAATATGAATGTAGTTATAAACCGTTGGACCACAAACATACATTTTCACTTTACCCTCTTCTAAAGGCTTAAATTCTTCTTTCTCTCTTGTTAATGTATTGTACAAACGGATAGTCACGCGTGTTTGCTCCTTTCTTTTTCCATGTCTAGAATGATTTCTCTTAGTTGTTTCATCTCATTTTCCATTTGCTCAAGTCGATCATACATTGGATCCGGCAAATCACTATGATTTAAGTCTTTTCTTATTTTCACCCCATCTTGAATGACGACTTTTCCTGGTATTCCAACAACCGTAGAGTTGGGAGGTACATTTTTTAAGACAACAGACCCTGCACCAACTTTCGAATTTTCTCCAACCACAATGGACCCTAAAACCTTTGCACCTGTCGCTACTAGTGCGTTGTCTTTTATAGTTGGATGACGTTTCCCTTTTTCTTTACCCGTACCCCCAAGAGTGACTCCCTGAAATATTGTCACGTTATCTCCAATTTCACATGTTTCCCCAATCACTACTCCCATACCGTGATCAATAAAGAAGCGACGACCAATCTTTGCACCAGGGTGAATTTCCACTCCTGTAAAAAAGCGGCTGATTTGTGAAATAGAACGGGCTAAAAAGAAAAATTTACGGTTAAAAAAAGCATGAGCAATCCGGTGAGCCCAAATCGCATGTAATCCCGAATACGTTAAAATGACCTCAAAATAATTGCGCGCAGCAGGATCTTGATCGAAAACCGTCTCAATATCTTCTTTAATTTTTTTAAACATAAGAAGATCCCCCTTTCTACAATAATTCCCCAAAATAAACCAGAACAAAATCTAATCTTACCTTGTTCAGTTCCGATAGGTCGTCTCCAAGAAGTGTTACCTCATCTAAAGTTGATCGTTTAAACAAGCTAGATGTAGATAGTTCAACTAAAATTCTTACGAAATCAAAACAAAAGCGGAAGTGCCTTGAACAGCTCCGTCAAGCATAAGATGAGCATCTCAGAAAGGCGCTCTTTGCCTTTTTGGGATGACTGGCTTATGACCTCCGAGGGGCTAGCACTGGATCTGGACCTAAACCACTTTAATTTTTGAGTTATCCGCATGCGAACATTTTATAATTTCCTTAACCATAAAAAAACGCCTCTGTCTAAAAGACAGAGACGCTAGTTCCGCGCGGTTCCACTCTGATTGAAGAGAAAATACACACACTTCTCTTCCGGCTCATGTCTATAACGGCAGATACCGCCTTTCCCTACTTTATTCGGGAAAGGACTCAGAAGGTGCATTTCAAAAAGCGAGGGGCTTAAACCACTTTCAGCCGGTGATGGTTCTCTCTTATCAGCATCGCTCTTTTACTTCTCCTCTTCAACGCTTTGCATATAGATTCATTTTTTAATGGTATATTTACTATATTACATTTTGTGAGAAATGTTAACCTAAAAGATTCTGAAGACGATGTTTTACTTTATCTTTTCCTAAAAGTTCAATTGCATTCGGTAATTCAGGTCCATGTGTTTGTCCCGTCACAGCAGCACGGATAGGCATAAATAGCTTCTTCCCTTTATGTCCTGTTGACTTTTGAACAGATTTAATAGCCGATTTAATTTCTGCAGCCACATAATTTTCTAAACCGTCTATCTCTGTTAAGAATGCTTGGAGCACTTCCGGAACTTGTTCTTCCTCTAATACAGCTTTTGACTCTTCATCATAATCAATATCTTTCTTAAAGAACATATCCGACAGTTCCACGATTTCTGCACCAAAACTCATTTGCTCTTGGTAAAGCGCAATGACCCGGCTTGTCCAATCTTTATCTTCATCTGACAAATTTCCGTCAAGCTTCCCAGCTTTAATTAAGTGAGGAAGAGACAATTCCACTACTTCGTCAAGGTCAAGATTTTTCATGTATTGGTTGTTCATCCAAGTAAGTTTCTGATTATCAAATAATGCTGGTGAAGTAGACAATCTTTCTGGATCAAATATTTTAATAAATTCATCTTTAGAGAAAATTTCCTCTTCGCCTTTTGGAGACCAGCCAAGTAGAGCAATGAAGTTAAAGAGTGCCTCAGGCAAATACCCTAATGCCTCGTATTGTTCAATAAATTGAATAATACTTTCATCTCGCTTACTTAACTTTTTACGGCTTTCATTTACGATAAGTGTCATGTGACCATACACAGGAGCTTCCCAACCTAATGCTTCAAAAATCATCAGCTGTTTTGGTGTGTTGGAAATATGGTCATCTCCACGTAGAACATGTGAAATTTTCATTAGATAATCATCTACTGCAACGGCAAAGTTGTAAGTTGGAATACCATCTTTCTTCACAATAACAAAATCACCAATTCCATCTGATTCAAATGAAACCTCTTCCTTTACCATATCGTTAAAGGAGTACACTTTCCCTGCAGGAACTTTAAAACGAATGCTCGGCTCACGCCCCTCAGCCACAAGCTTAGCTTCTTCCTCTGCTGTCAGGTGGCGACACCTTCCAGAATAGCGAGGCATCTCACTGTTAGCGATTTGCGCTTCCCTCTCCGCCTCTAATTCTTCCTCTGTACAATAGCATTTATATGCAAGACCTTTTTCTATTAACTCATCGTAATATTTTTTATAAATATGGTTACGTTCTGATTGACGATAAGGGCCATATTCCCCTTCATTATCAATACTTTCATCCCAATCCATTCCAAGCCACTTCAAATATTTTAATTGGCTCTGTTCGCCGCCTTCAATATTACGCTTTTTATCGGTATCCTCAATGCGGATAATAAATTTACCATCAACACTGCGTGCAAACAAGTAATTAAATAAAGCTGTTCTTGCATTTCCAATATGTAAATGTCCTGTTGGACTAGGAGCATAACGTACACGTACTTCCTTAGTCATTCTGTTTCCTCCTCAAATAAAATATAAAAAACAATCCAATACCTTGACTATTTTATCACCGTTAAATTAAAAGCTCTATGACAAATTACTTCTTTTTAATTAAAATTGTCGTCTGTGTAGCAATTCCTTCACCACGACCAGTAAAACCCAGCTTCTCTGAAGTCGTTGCTTTTACATTGACTTGCTCAACACTAGCTTCTAACAACTCTGCTATACGTTGTCTCATTTCTCCTATATAAGGAGCCATCTTCGGCATTTGAGCGATAATCGTACAATCGATATTACCTAGTTCATAGCCTTCCTCTTTCACAAGCTCCCATACATGTGTTAATAGCTTGGCAGAATCGGCATCTTTAAACTCTGGGTCGGTATCAGGAAAGTGCTTCCCAATATCTCCTGCTGCAATGGCTCCTAAGCAAGCATCCGCTACAGCATGTAGCAACACATCTGCATCAGAATGCCCTAATAACCCCTTTTCATACGGAATGGTAACTCCCCCCATAATGAGTGGGCGACCTTCTGTCAATTGATGAACATCAAATCCTTGTCCTATTCTAAACATCGTCATTCTCCCTTATTACTGATTTCACGCTTCTTTATAATTGCTTCTGCAAAATACAAATCTTCTGGTGTTGTCAACTTAATATTATCATAATCACTCTCAACAACGGACACTTGAACATCTGTCCTCTCTACTAATGAAGCATCATCTGTTCCAACAAAATCATCCTCCACCGCCTGCTGATGTGCCTTTTTCAATAGAGAGACGCGAAAAGCCTGCGGTGTTTGGACCATCCAAAGACTAGAACGGTCAATCGTTTCTTCTACTTCTTCCTCTAACACTTTTTTTATTGTATCTTTTACCGGTACAGCAGCAATCGCCGCTCCTGTTTGTTGTGTTTTTACCACTAACCCCTCTATCACATCTAAATGAATAAAAGGTCTCGCTCCATCATGTACTAATACAATTTCATGACTAACTTCCTTGAGAGCATTATAAACACTATGCTGCCTCTCAGGTCCACCATCAACTAACTTTTTCACGTTTTTTATATCATATTTTTTCAGAAGTTCTTTAAATGTTTCCCGATCACCTGGATCAATTGCGAGGAAAATCCCTTTACATCGCGGATCGCTTTCAAAAACTTTTAATGTATGTACGATGATAGGAGTACCATTTAGTTCAAGCAACAGTTTATTTTTACCTGCATTCATTCTCTTTCCTTTTCCAGCAGCGGGGATCACAACTTGATATTCCATCCTATTTCTCCTTTATCGTTGAGGAATTATGAAGCGACATTTTGTCACTTATCTCATTAAGGTCAAAAGTCGCTTCACTGAACGGGTACCATACGTAAACCCGCAGCGAAACGACTCTTGAAAAAGCTATGAAGCTTTTGTTTTCATCCAGCTCCAGCGGCTAGCTCGCTGTGAAAAAGATGTTTTTACTCTAAAGGCAAAAAGCGCCTTTTGAGTAAAAACCCTTTTTTCTTCACGAGCTAAACGAGCCGCTTCCGCTTTTGTCTCCATCCAGCTCCAGCGGCTAGCTCGCTGTGAAAAAGATGTTTTTACTCTAAAGGCAAAAAGCGCCTTTTGAGTAAAAACCCTTTTTTCTTCACGAGCTAAACGAGCCGCTTCCGCTTTTGTCTTTACAGTGCTTTTTCTAACTGCTTTGGTTTGGCAAAGATCATTCGGCCTGCTGATGTCTGTAGTACACTTGTGACTAATACATCGATGTATTTACCGATATAGTTTCTGCCTTCTTCTACCACAATCATCGTACCGTCATCTAAATAAGCGACACCTTGATTTTGCTCTTTTCCATCTTTGATCACCTGAACCTTCAATTCTTCTCCTGGAAGAACTACTGGTTTCACCGCATTAGCTAAATCATTAATATTAAGAACTTGTACACTTTGGAAATCACAAACTTTATTCAAGTTAAAATCATTTGTTACAACGATCCCATTTGTTATTTTAGCTAATTTTACAAGTTTCGAATCAACCTCTTGGATTTCTTCAAAATCACCCTCATAGATTTGCACTTCAACAGGCAACTCTTTTTGGATTCTGTTCAAAATATCTAAGCCACGTCTACCTCGATTTCTTTTTAATACATCAGAAGAGTCAGCTATATGTTGAAGCTCTTCTAGTACAAATTGAGGGATAACAATAATGCCCTCTAAAAAACCGGTTTGACAAATATCTGCAATTCGTCCATCTATAATAACACTTGTATCAAGGATTTTTAAGGTTTTGGCAGGGGCCTCTTCCAATTCATCCTCTGTCCCCTTCTTTTTCCCTCTAGTAGCAGAGAATAGATTTATTAATTCATCGCGCTTTTTAAAACCAACTTGAAACCCTAAATAGGCTAATAATAATGTCAGTAAAATTGGCACAACTGTATTAATAATAGGGATTTCCATCTGATTAAGCGGGATCCCAACTAAGTAAGCAACAAATAAGCCTAATATAAGACCGATAGTTCCAAATAATAAATCCGTGACAGGTGCTTTGACCAATGTATCTTCAAACCATTTTACAAAATTCACAACATAATCGACTGCCCAAAAAGTAATAACATAAAAAATAATAGCTCCTAAAAATGCAGTCACATAGGGATTATTGATTAAAGGACTATCAGATAAATTAATAATAGTAAATAATTCGGGAAGTAAAAAAATTCCTAGCGTACCTCCGAGAATAACAAAACACGCCTGGACGATTCTCTTTAACATCCCATCACCTCCTTCTTCTCATTATAAACAATTTCATTAATTTGAAACCTCTTATAGTTGAATATTTTTTGAATGTAACCAAAAAGAAACATGTTTGTTATATTAAAATATCAACTGTAAAAGTTTCACTTTAGAAAAAGGCTAACACTTTCGGATGAGATTTGTCAATTTATAGAAAATCACCATTGTAACATATAGGTATTTAGTTTGACTACCCTTAAAGTTGACGATCAGCGAATATTTGCTCCTTTATCAGCTTCATTCCCTCTTTTATTTTCCTAGCTCTTACTTCTCCAATACCTTCCACTTCATCAAGCTCTACTACAGATGCTTTTACTATTTCAGGAAGCTTACCAAATGCAGAAATAAGATTTTCTATAATGATGATTGGAAGTCTAGGAATTTTATTCAACACCCTATATCCTCGTGGACAAATTCCATCATCTACATGAACATATCCATTGTACCCAAGCATTTTTAATAGAACTGTATCATCGAGCACCTCAGAATGGACTAGCTCTTGAAACTTAAACAATACTTCAAACGGCTTTATATTTCTTTCATGAGCATAATCTCTTATAATTAGCATCGCTTCGTCTTCAATATCCGACAATAACTCATTCATTTGCAATCGAATAAGCCTTCCTTCGGTACCCAATTCACTTAAATAGGTTAGTAGTTCATTTTTTATCCGCAAAACCATTTCAAAGCGATGAAGCACTTGAAGAAGGTCACTGTAAGTCACAAGCTCCTCGAACTCTAGTACGGATAGATTGGAAATACTCTGATCAAGCACTACTTTATATTTCTCCAATGTTTGGATAGCTTGATTTGCTTTTGTAAGAATGACTGAAATATCCTTTAAGGCATAGCGGAAATTTCCCTGATATAGCGTAATAACGCTTCGACGCTGCGAAATGGCAATAACAAGTGAATTCGTTTGTCTTGCTACCCTTTCTGCTGTACGATGCCGCATACCTGTTTCAGAGGATGCAACGGTTGTACTTGGTGCGAGTTGGGCATTTGCCAGTATTATTTTACTTCCTGCTTCATTTAAAATAATAGCTCCATCCATCTTTGCTAACTCATATAAATAACTTGGCGAGAAGGAACAATTAATATGGAAGCCTCCATCTAAAACAGCCTTTACCTTTTCGTTATATCCGACAACAATAAGCCCCCCCGTATTGGCACGCAATACATTATCGATTCCCTCTCTTATTGGGGAGCCGGGAGCAACAAATTGTAATATATCCGACATTGGCGACATAGGTTTATCGCCTGTTTTTTTTTCACTCATATTACTATCCTCCTAAAATAATCCCCAAGGCTTCATTAATATTCGAAACACCAACAATTTCAATACTAGAAGGTGACTGCCATTCTCCGATATTATTCTGTGGAATAATAATTCGTTTAAAGCCTAATTTTGCAGCTTCCTGAACTCTTTGTTCAATTCTTGACACTCTACGAATTTCTCCTGTTAAACCTACCTCTCCTATAATACAGTCATGAGGGTTAGAATACTGATCACGGAAACTCGAAGCGATGCTAGCCGCTACTGCTAAATCAATTGCTGGTTCGTCTAACTTTACACCACCCGCAACTTTTAAGTAGGCATCTTGTTGCTGTAGTAAGAGCCCTACTCTTTTTTCTAAAACAGCCATAATAAGAGAGACCCTGCTATGGTCTATTCCTGTGGCCATTCTTCTTGGATTATTGAAGCTTGTTGGTGTTACAAGCGCTTGTATTTCTACCAGAACAGGGCGTGTCCCTTCCATAGATGCTACTACTGTAGAACCTGCAGCTCCTTGAGACCGCTCTTCTAGAAAGATTTCTGAAGGATTTGCAACTTCTTCTAGTCCAAGTTCCTTCATTTCAAAAATACCCATTTCATTAGTAGAGCCAAACCTATTTTTAACCGCTCGTAATATCCGATAAGAATGATGCCTTTCTCCTTCAAAGTATAAAACCGTATCTACCATATGCTCCAAAAGACGTGGACCAGCAATGGATCCCTCTTTTGTGACATGACCGACAATAAAAATGGCAATTCCTTTTGTCTTTCCAATTCGCATCAATTCCGCTGTGCATTCTCTCACTTGGGAGACACTACCCGGCGCAGAGGTAACTTCTGGGTGATAAACAGTTTGAATGGAGTCTACGATGACAAAGTCAGGGTCAAGACTTTCTATCGTTTCATGTATGGATTGAAGGTTTGTTTCAGCGTATATATATAGCTCATCTGCTTGAACTTGAAGCCTATCAGCTCGTAGCTTTGTTTGCTTAATGGATTCCTCTCCAGATATATATAAAACCTTTTGTTTTTGACTGGCTAATTGGGAAGAAACTTGAAGGAGCAAAGTTGATTTTCCAATTCCAGGATCTCCTCCTATTAAAACCAGCGAGCCCGGTACTACCCCACCACCCAGTACTCGATTTAATTCCTTCGAATCCGTTAATACCCTCGGCTCCTGTTGCGTTTCAATGGAAGCAAGACGTTCTGCTTTCGACGGCCCTGCAGATGCAGAGTGCAAAAAGGCACCTCTTGGCTGCTTTCCTGTTATTGACACTTCTTCGACCATCGTATTCCACTCGTTACAACCAGGACACCTTCCCATCCATTTGGGTGATTCGTATCCACAAGAATGACACATAAACTTTGTTTTCTTTTTAGCCAAAACGCTTACTCTCCTCTTTCCTATAGTTATGACCTAGAAAGATAGACAATGCTTCTTTCTGAAAGATCCATAATGGTTTCATATAAAATAATACATAATCTTTTGTTAATTTTTTTCCATGTATATCAGTGGATAATTAAGGGCTGTTTTTATAAGGTGTGTTGTTTGTGAGAAGTGGACCGTTCCTTTCCACTCTGTCTCTTCAACGGTTGTTAAAAGCAACAATTCTTTAGAAAACAACCTAGTTAAATTAGAAAAGGTGAACTTTTCTATTCTACAAAAACACCCCTAGTAAAAAAGAGGTACACGAAACATAATACGTGTACCTCTACTCCAACAATTAAGTCGGTGTGTTCGTTGCCTCTTGTTTTAATTTTACCACAAAGTCATTATTCTCTACATCGATAAGGACACTTCCACCTGTTAGGACTGTTCCCTTTAACAACTCTTCCGAAAGCCTATCTTCTACATGTTTTTGGATTGCACGACGTAATGGACGGGCACCATATTCAGGGTCAAATCCTTCATCTGCAATTTTCAACTTCGCTGCATCTGTTAACTCAAGCTCAATATCTTGCTCTTCTAAGCGTTTTGTCAACTGATTAGACATTAATGTCACAATTTCTTTTAAATGCTCTTTTTCTAATGAATGGAACACAATTAGTTCGTCAATACGATTTAGGAATTCTGGACGGAAAGCGCGCTTTAATTCTTCTAACACTTTTCCTTTCATATCCTTATAATCAGTTTGACCATCTTGGACGTTAAAGCCTACGTATTTATTGCGTTTTAATGCTTCCGCCCCAACATTAGACGTCATAATTAATACGGTGTTTCTAAAATCTACTGTTCTTCCTTTTGAATCTGTTAAACGTCCATCCTCTAATACTTGAAGAAGAATGTTAAAGACATCCGGATGTGCTTTTTCAATCTCATCTAATAGAACAACAGAGTATGGCTTACGACGTACCTTTTCTGTTAATTGACCACCCTCTTCGTATCCTACATAACCAGGAGGCGAACCAACAAGACGTGATGTCGAGTGTTTTTCCATGTATTCAGACATATCAATACGAATCATTGCTTCTTCATCACCGAACATTGACTCTGCCAATGCACGGGCAAGCTCTGTTTTCCCTACACCAGTTGGACCTAAGAAGATGAAGGAACCAATCGGACGTTTGGGATCTTTTAAACCTGCTCTTGCACGCCTTACTGCTTTTGAAACTGCTATAACTGCTTCTTCTTGCCCAATAACACGAGAATGCAAAATCTCTTCCAATTTCAATAATTTATCTGTCTCTGTTTGTGCAAGCTTTGATACCGGAACACCCGTCCAGCTTGACACAACAGTCGCAATGTCTTCCATTGTGACTTCTGTATTTTCCTGCCCTTGCTTCTCTTTCCATGTGTTCTTTGTTTCGTCAAGCTGCTCACGCATACGTTGTTCAGAGTCGCGAAGAGAAGCTGCTTTTTCAAACTCCTGGCTTTGGACTGCCGCATCTTTCTCTTTACGGATTTCATCCAATTTTACTTCGAGTTCTTTTAAATTCGGCGGTGTTGTGTAAGAACGAAGACGAACCTTTGATCCTGCTTCATCAATTAAATCAATTGCTTTATCCGGCAAAAAGCGATCGGATATATAACGGTCTGATAGTTTCACTGCTGCATCAATAGCTTCATCTGTAATAGATACACGGTGATGCGCTTCATATCGGTCACGAAGCCCTTTTAAAATTTGAACTGATTCCTCCGCTGTCGGTTCATCTACTTGAATTGGCTGGAACCTACGTTCTAGTGCAGCATCTTTTTCGATATATTTACGATACTCATCAAGAGTAGTAGCACCAATACACTGTAGCTCACCACGAGCTAGAGATGGTTTCAAAATGTTAGATGCATCGATAGCCCCTTCTGCTCCACCTGCCCCAATTAAAGTGTGTAGCTCATCAATGAATAGAATGATATTTCCTGCTTGACGAATTTCATCCATTACTTTTTTGAGTCTATCTTCAAATTCCCCGCGGTATTTCGTTCCTGCTACAACTGTCCCCATATCAAGAGTCATCACACGCTTATCACGCAATATTTCGGGAACTTCATTCGCAATGATTTGTTGTGCTAACCCTTCTGCAATAGCTGTTTTCCCTACGCCGGGTTCTCCGATTAGGACAGGATTATTTTTTGTACGGCGGCTTAATACTTCAATAACACGCTGAATTTCCTTGCTTCGACCAATAACAGGATCTAAACTTCCTTCCCGAGCAATTGCCGTTAAATCACGAGCTAGACTATCTAGTGTCGGTGTATTCGCATTAGCATTTGCTCCTCCTTGGTGATTGCCGGAATCATTACTGCCCAATAACTGAAGTACCTGTTGTCTTGCTTTATTTAGGCTAACACCTAGGTTGCTTAACACCCTTGAAGCAACACCTTCTCCTTCACGGATTAAACCTAACAGAATATGTTCTGTGCCTACATAGGAATGACCTAACTTACGAGCTTCATCCATAGAAAGTTCAATTACCTTTTTCGCTCTAGGAGTGTAATGAATCGTCTGGGATTTATCATTACCTTTTCCAATTAAGCCCTCAACTTCTTTTTGAATTTTTTCCGGACTTAAACTCAATGCCGCAAGTGCCTTCGCTGCAATACCTTCCCCTTCACGGACAAGACCTAATAAAATATGTTCAGTCCCGATATTGTTATGAGATAATCGAATAGCTTCTTCTTGCGCCAATGCTAATACTTTTTGTGCTCTTTCAGTAAAACGACCAAACATCATACTATAATTCCTCCTCACTGTTCTGTGTTTCCAATTTTAATCGCTCTCTTATTAAGGTTGCTCTTCTACTATCTCGTTCATTTGGACGTAATGGTCCTCCTGAATACTGTTGAAGAAAACCAGGCTGTGTTAAAATCATCAATTCATTTAAAATATTTCTTGAAATATTCTCAATATAACCGAGATCAATACCTAACCTTACATCAGAAAGACATCTTGCCGCTTCTTTCGATTCGATAATACGACCATATTGCAAAACACCTAAGGAGCGGTATACCCTGTCTTCTAATTGTATGTTAGAAGTTTTTACTAATGCGTCTCTAGCTGATTGTTCCTGCGTAATAATTTGTTCTACTAAACTTAATAAATCCTCTACGATATCATCTTCTGATTTACCTAACGTAATCTGATTTGAAATCTGAAAGATATTACCTAAAGCTTCGCTGCCTTCTCCATAAATTCCTCTAACAACTAAGCCTAACTGGTTAATAGCAGGAATAATACGGTTCATCTGCTGTGTTAATACCAAACCAGGAAGATGCATCATAACTGAAGCTCTAAGTCCTGTTCCAACATTTGTCGGACAAGTCGTTAAATAACCTCTTTGTTCATCAAACGCAAGATCGAAGCGACTTTCAAACCAATCATCCAATTCATTCGCTTTAGCTAGGGCCTCTTTCAATTGAAGACCAGGATATAAACATTGTATTCTAATATGATCCTCTTCATTGACCATAATGCTGACATCTTCATTGTTAGAAAGAACAACAGCCCCAAAATGGGATTCTTCAGCAAGATTAGGGCTAATTAAATGTTTCTCCATTAGTACCCTTTTTTGTAATGGCTGCATTTGGTCAGTAGATAAAAACTCCATTTCACCTAAATTCTTTGGAAAGCTATCAAATTCCTGCTTTACCTTTTCGACAATTTCCCTAGCCTCTTCAGAAGAATACAGAGTGGAAAAGCGGTAGTCTGTCAAATTTCTAGCCAAACGAATTCTTGAACTAAGAACAATGTCCGAATGGGGGCCTTCATCATTCATCCATGAACTTACAGTATTATTTAAAAATTTTTCCAGACTCATTCTCTCTCCCCTCCTTTATCACTTGCTTCCTTCTCAAGGGAGCGAATTTCATCTCGTACCTCCGCAGCCTTTTCAAATTCCTCTTGCTTAATAAGCTGTTGAAGCTCTGTTTTTAAATTAGTAAGTTTCCTTTTTATATGAATAGCGCCTCCCATTCTCTCGGGAACCTTTCCATGATGTTCTATATTTCCACTGTGCACCCTTTTTAATATCGGATTCAAATGATCTTGGAATGTCTCGTAACAATTAGAACAACCAAATCTCCCTACCTTTACAAATTGCGGAAATGTCATCTTACACTTATGACATTGAAGCACTTCACGTTTTGGGAACTCTGTTTCTTGTGCCTGTTTCGGCCCAGAAGTCATGTTAAGTAAACCTGCTAATAAACTATTTACTGAAAAACCAGGAGAACCATCAGACATAAGCATCTCACCTTTGTCATGTGCACAATGCTCACAAAGATGGACCTCCGTCTTCTCCCCATTAACTATTTTCGTAAAGTGCAAAGTAGCAGGTCTCTCATTACATTCTTGACAAATCATCTTTTCACCCCACAAAAGATTATTTATATTTTAATGTGTTAAGCATTGCCTTTAACATCCTCGCCCTTAAAACATCTCTATCAGGCAACTCAATTAAAATAACCGACCTATCCATAACACTTAACATTATTTTTGCTTCTCTAGAAGAAATCACATTTTCCTCGACTAATCGATAAATAACATCAGCAGCATTATTTTGACTAATCGTGGTCTTAATTAAGGATAGCAATTGATCAATTAAGTGTGCTTGATCATTAACTTTTACTCTCATAATCCGGATGTAGCCTCCACCACCCCGTTTGCTTTCAACCGCGTATCCTCTTTCTACTGTGAATCGTGTATTTATAACATAATTGATTTGAGATGGCACACATTGAAATTTGTTGGCAATTTCACTCCTCTTTATCTCCACTATTTCACTATCACTCATCTCTAAAACATTTTTCAAATAACCTTCAATGATGTCGGATATATTTTTCATCAATCCTCCCCCTCATTTTGACTTTGACTATATTTGACTTTAATTATACATATGCTCAAAATTGTTTGCAATATTTAAGCTCACCAACAAGTTTTCCTGTTTTAGTAAGATTCTAAACGTCTAAAGCGAATTTGGATAAGGAAAATTTAAATGTAAATAGACTCGTGCCCTTATTCATTGAACCCTGTATTAAACTTATCTGTAAAGACTAGATGTAATCTGAGATGGTGTATTATATGTATTTTATTATAAATACGTGGATGAGGTGGAAATGAAAGTTTGCAATTTCAGTGGTTTATTTAAAAATAAGTTTTTATGTTTGAACTATCTTTTATTTTGTCTTAGTTTGTTTTATACCCCAATTCTATAACATTTTACTCAATACTTTTTAGAGTTTATCTCTACTAACTAAAAAAACTTTGGATACTCAACTAGTTTCTCTGAAATTCTCATTAATTATTTTTCTCAACACAAAAAAAGCAACCCTTAAAAAAGAGCTGCTTTCTTAAAATTGCCTGGCGACGTCCTACTCTCGCAGGGGGAGATCCCCCAACTACCATTGGCGCTGAAGAGCTTAACTTCCGTG
>NZ_JBHUMF010000023.1:0-69216 GCF_042684945.1 Bacillus seohaeanensis
TAGAGGGAATTCATCTTTTTCACAGCGAGCTAGCCGCTGGAGCTAGACAACAAGAAAAGCGGAAGCGGCTTGGCTTATGACCTCGAGCCTCTAGTCACTGGAGCTGAGCACCAAAAAAAGATAACTCTACTTATTAGAAAAGTTTACATGTCAAGACTTAGGGAAGAGTATAATAGAAAAAACTACTTACTTGAGGTGACGAATATGAATGTCTACATAACGACAGGTACATACGAGTTTCTGAAATCCATTGAGAAGAAATATAGTAAGGAAAACATTATATTAATGCAAAACGCTGAAACTTCTCTGCTGTTACACGAAACAGAGGGGAAAACTGTTTTTCAGCAACCACGACCATATGAAGTTGTCGATGGTTCTGGCACAATTGAAAATCGTGGCATTGTTGTATGTAACAATATCCCTGTTACCGACGAAGGAAGACCAATCTTTGAATACAGATTTAAAAATCGGGCAGGAAAAGTGGAAAATGCAGACGGATTTATTGCAATAAGAGTTCTTCGTCCATTAGATACGGATACCTATGTCATTTTAACGCAATGGGAAAGTGAAAAAGACTTTATTGGATGGCAAGAATCACAGCAATACGCGAAAGCCCACGAGAAAAAAGAAACGCAAGAAGGAAATGACAGCAACACAACCATTTTTTCAGGAAAATCGTATGTAACGACGTATTCTGTTCCAGAAGAATAGAATTTTCTCTTGGGGTACGACAATTATTTTGACGTTTGGCTGTTTTCGAAAGGCCGTTTGTATGAAAAAAAGTATTTTTAAGCATCGTAAAATCGTTTAGAATAACCAAAACGAATCGATTCTATATCACTTTGGCATCAAATTTGCTTTTTTATAGTAGATGGTGGCGGCTTGGTCTCAGCCGCCATGTAAGTTTTTCGTAAAGAGTGTTGCTTTTTAGCTGAAAACTATGTTGGACCTACTGAGTTGATTGGAGCGAAGGGCTCTTGACTCCTGTAGGATATAGACGAAAAATCGAGACCCGCAGATGAAACAATCCATTGCCTACAAACAAAAAAATTCACAAAAATATCCTTATATTTTTAGTAGGATTCATTACTTGCAGCCCTTGTGAACAAACACAAGGGCTGCAAGTAATGTAATTATGTATTAAACATTTTTAGTCCTCCCCACCGGTCTGACTGTGCTTTTCTTTTTTAGAATTTTGTTTGATGTTTCATAAAGAACTATGCATAAAGTGAAATAAGCATACCCTAATAAAAAACCTGCCAAAACATCTGAAAAATAATGAGCTTTCTCAACAACTCGACTCATCCCAGTAAAAAGTGCTAAAAGGCCTCCACCACCATAAAAAATTAGCTTGACCTTAGTGGACTGTACTTCCTTTGAAATAAAATAGACTAGCAATAACAAGAACACCAACCCCACCATTGCATGACCACTCGGAAAACTAAACCCATCTTCCCCATGCGAAAATGGCGGTCTTTCTCGTTCCACAGTACTCTTCAACAGTTTATTAATGACATTACTACCTGCAACTGCCACCACTACAGTTAGAATTCCTATGTAATCTTTTTTTCGGAACCAAAGATAAAGCATAAGTAAAATACTGATTGTAGCGATTACTAATTCCGTACCGATAATTGAGAACGGTTTTAAAAACATCATATTTTCGAATAAAGAAAAGAAAATACCGTCTCCTCGAACGGTTCCGTTTTGATAAACACTAGTAAAAATAAACAAAAACAAAATAAAGGCGAAACTCGCAAATACATATTGAACTTTTTTCATTCTAAACTCCTTATTATTGGATTTTTTACCAACAGCATCAACTAAATTTTGCTTTTCAAGAAAAACTATTGGTAGATTCCCATGTAGGGGGGAATTAACTTTTTAAATCTAAGAAAGGAAGATTGATCAAAATAAAAAGTGCCGAGCACCTCTCCAATAGTATATAGCACTCCTAACGTAAATGAGTACTATAATTGATTGAACGAGAGCACCGTGGCACTTATCGATTCACTATTCTTTTTCATTAAAGTATCGTATTCTGTAGGCGAATTTGCTTACTTCCCCCAGTTGGTCTAGCAATTGATAATTAGCGTATGCACCTACAACCGCTCCGATTCCTGGAACTAACTGCAGAAGCTTCACGAAATCAATATAATCGCGATATTCTTGTTGAAATACCCGCCAATCCATCTCGACTAATTCTTCCTTCTTTTCATTCCAATTTTCAATAATATCTAGAACTTCCCTTTTACGATTATCACTAGAAAATGCAAGCTGAAACACATAAAGAAGAAATAATCTTTCTTCATAGGTTTTTATATTGTAGCCATGAATAATAGCACACTCACTTAAGTACTTCATTTTTATCGAAAGCAAAAGCGGAAAATCAGCAAGTCCTAGGAAAATACCCCCTGCTCCTGTCCCTGCACCTTCAAGCATGGCGGCCTTCCGATAAAATTCAAGCCTTTCCTCCATGTGTATTTCTCGATTTTGTAATGTGGACTCGGCAACAACCTTTTCTAGCTGAACCCAATCAGCCCCTTTTAACGTAACTTCCACCATGCGCTTAATGCTTTCCGTAACTATCTTGTGTGCTTTTTCAGGAATATAGCTATTTATTTTGACTTGAGCTTGTTTAGACACTCTTTGAAGCATCGATGATTTCTTACTATATTTTCTTTTCCAAGACTCCAACTCTGCACGTTCTTTTTCATTTTCGGTCATTTTTACCTTCCTTCTGGGAGTTTAACTTTAATTAATATACGAAAAACCACAAAAGAAGTTTCAACTATTAATAAAACTTTTCCTCCATTTTCTTTAACCTTTTAACAAGGTAAAACTGACTGAAGAAGATGGAAAATGATAGTCCTGCTAATAATAAAATCAGTCCCTGAAGCCACTCTGCTTTTATAAATAGCGGAAGACTTAGTAAAAATGCTTGAATCATTAATGCTTGATTCATTAACTTTTGAAAAGATGCCGTTTTTATTCCAGCGGGTACCGGATAAATCATTACCCAAATCTTAAAGTCAAACCGTTTATACAATGGAATGATTTGAAAGCCTGTCAAATACATAAACAGGACAAAAATAATGATACTTAACACAAAGGATGAATTGGAATAAATCAAAACAAACGCAATAAGCGTTAGACGGATATATAGACCGAAGTATTCACTCGTCCGTATTAATGAGCGAACATACAAGTACCGAAATGTTTGTCCCTGCTCAAATTTACTGTTGTTCACTAGAAAATCAAGCCATTTTCTCCGGTGAATTTTTCCTTTTAATTTTGGTACATCCGTAAACATATTCGCCATACGGTAAAATAACAGCATCCGTTGTTGCTCAAGATTAATTAACAAGTCCCACTTTAGGCTCTTGTGCTTCGTGACTCGAGCAAAATAATATAGATAGCCAAGCATTACTACAGCCACCACGAGAACAAGCAAAATCGATGCACCTGACGTAATGAGCAATAAAAAGACTCCGTTTAAAGCTAAGCGAACAAGAGTATCTGTCAAATGAATTTCTTTTTCTTGGTACTTCAACATACACCAGCGTGTATATAGATTCCAAAGCTTTAACAAAAGAACTATGCCTAATAACGGAAAAAAACGTTTAAACTCGCTATCCGTAACTTGGACATACATAGGCATTAATGCCGCTAAAACAAGTAACACAATATATGACTGAAAAAGGAAGCTTGTCCATATACCTTTGTGAAAATAACTTTTTAACCTGCCTTCGAGTGGTAATAAAAATACCGAATCTGCTTCTCGCAAAAATGTATAGACTGGACTCCAAGCGAGAATGAAAGCAAGTGTTATACTCATAATCAGTGGAGCAGGGAAACTGCTATCTAATGTTTGAACCCATTGATTATACGTGTAAGCTCCACCACCAAGGGCAAAAATGAGCACAAACAACAAATGATCATTGAACATGTATTTCAAATACTTTCGTAACTCTTGATTATATTCAACGATTCGACTTTTCCACAACTTTGCTATATCATTCATGACGATCTTCTTCCTTTGTTAATTGGATATAAATATCGTCTAATGTAGCATCAGGCATCGCAAATTCTTGTCTAAGCTCTGTTAATGTTCCTTTCGCCCTAATTTCCCCTTCATGTAAAATAATAAAGGAATCACAGTATCTTTCAGCAGTAGCTAGAATATGGGTTGACATTAAAATTCCCGCTCCTGCTTCTTTCATTTCTTCCATCCATTCCAATAACGACTGGATACCTAACGGATCGAGTCCAACAAATGGTTCATCAATAATATATAAGCTTGGTTCAATTAAAAACGCACACATAATCATGACTTTTTGTTTCATTCCTTTTGAAAAATGTGCTGGGAACCACTTAAGCTTTTTCTCCATTCTATATGCCTTTAATAGCTTATCGATTCTATCGTTGTATTGCTCTTCCGATAGACCGTATGCCATTGCAGAAAGTTTCAAATGCTCTTCTAGCGTCAATTCATCATAAAGAATAGGTGTTTCTGGTATGTATGCGAACTGCTTCCGGTATTGATCACTATCTTTTTTTAAACTCGTTCCATTGATGGTAATTTCTCCTTGTTTACTTTCCATCAAACCAATAATATGTTTAATCGTCGTACTCTTACCCGCTCCATTTAATCCAATTAACCCGACAATTTCATTCGAATTAATGGAAAATGAAATATCTTTTAGAACAGGTTTCCTTGTATATCCCCCAACCAAATTTTTTATTTCCAATAGCGACACAGGCAAACGTCCTTTCTAAACCTCTATTTGATTATATTTTAGCAAAATTCTTTGTGAAAAACACAAACAAAAAGGTTGTTTTCGTAAAGTTTGTTGTTGGTGAGTAATGGACCATTTCTCTCCACTGCAGGCACTTGCTTTTCACTCCAGCCCACTTTACGTTTTCGACTATTGTTAAAAGCAAAAACCTTTTAGAAAACATCCTAAAAAAAATAATAGTTTGCGTTATATATTTTTTATTTTTGGTTATCATAACTAGTGAAGGGGCAAGGCAATAAGTAAAACGGGGTGGTTGTTAAAGATTGTCACCGATTTTCCCTATTGTTTGCACCATGAAAGAAAAGAAATGAACGTTTTCTGTAGTGAATGACATGCACCAATTTCGTCATAAACGATAAATGAGGTGTTTATCAAAGACAATATCACTGATTCTTTCGTCTGTAGCGTAAAAGCAAAGACAAAAGGGGATGGTTGTTTTGAACCAGGTCATTCGTTAACTTAGATAATCTAACTTCTAATGCATTAAGCAAATGAGGTGTTTATCGCAGGACAGAAACGCATTATCTCAACTTTCATATAGTAACCCCTTCAAAAGAGGCAGGACATTCGTTCCTGTCTCTTCTTTATTGTTTAATTCTAGTGAGCTCACCAAGCCGCTTTCACTTTTCTTATTTTATTTTCAAAACCTTCACTCTATGTTAAGATACATAACAATAATATACTGAAAGGTGGAAAAAGTATGTCGGATTGTATTTTCTGCAAAATAATTAATGGGGAAATCCCTTCCTCTAAGGTTTATGAAGATGAACATGTGTTTGCTTTCCTTGATATTAGCCAAGTAACAAAAGGGCATACATTACTTATTCCGAAAGTACATAAAGAAAATGTTTACGAATTGACTCCCGAAATTGCACAACATATTTTTTCTGTCACTCCAAAAATCGCTAATGCTATCAAAGAAGAATTCAATCCTATTGGCTTAAATTTACTAAATAATACTGGGGAAGAAGCAGGACAATCTGTTTTCCATTTCCACCTCCATTTCATCCCTCGTTACGGCAAGGGCGACGGATTTGGCGCAGTTTGGAAAACACATAATGACGAATATACTCCTGAGGATCTTCAACAAATTGCTGGGGATATAGGAAAACATATTAAAGGTTAATTTTTTAGGTAGACCCATACATTATGCATGCATAATGTATGGGTCTACCTATTTTATTCTCACAAGAAATGGCATATATAGTCGAAAATATTATTTTCTATCCATTTACCATTATGATATAATAGTCCTAACTTTTCGCTAACGGCAATGAGTGCACGTTAGGAGAAGCTTTTTTCAGACTAGTTTAGACGAGGAGAGATGAGAAATGAATACAAAAACATTAGTGTCCCTTTCTTTATTAACAGGGATCGGAGCTGTTCTTCATGCAGTAATTCCTGGGGTTTTTCTAGGAATGAAACCAGACATGATGCTAACTATGATGTTTTTAGGGATTATTTTATTCCCTAACAAGAAAAATGTGTTACTGCTTGGAATTTTAACAGGTGTCATTTCTGGATTGACAACACAATTCCCTGGAGGTTTTGTTCCAAACCTAATTGATAAACCAGTTACAGCTTTTCTATTTTACGGTTTATATCTACTAACACAAAAGTATAGCCATTCCATATTAGGTGCATCTGTATTGACGGCAGTAGGTACAATTATTTCCGGAACTGTATTTTTGCTATCCGCTTTCTTCTTAGTGGGATTGCCTGGAGCATTTGTAGCGTTATTCGCTGCTGTTGTTCTTCCTGCGACAATAGTAAATGCTGGCGCAATGTTTGTTGTTTATCCAATTATTACTAGCGTATTAAAACGCACTACTATTTCAGAAGCAGTAACAGAAAATGCAAGTTAATATCCAAAAGGACTGGAATTAATTTTCCAGTCCTTTTTTGTACTCATTATATAAAACCTTTATTTACATGACAGTCAAAAACAAAATAGCTAACAATAACGCTGCTCCTCCACTACCTCCCAGTACCATTGCACGCTTTTTTAAGATTTTTTTTGGAGGATACATGCCAGGTCTACGGGAAGCTGATAAATAATGGAGCATTCCAAAAAATAAAACAGCACTTAAAGCGAAAAATCCAAATATTAAACCGTCCATCGCTATCCCTCCATTCAAGCCGCTTCGCCTTAACTTCTTTTCATCATTATATGCACAAAATTATTGATATATGAGGCAGACGACTGTTTTCGACATTGTTAAAATGGAAGGATATTTGTGTTTTCATGTAGAAGTTATACTTATGAATACTATGAGGTGATAAATTTGAAAGCTAAATCTCTATTTTACGGAATAGTCGCCGGAAGCATCATCGGTTCGGTTTCCATACTGCTAACCACCCCTTCTTCAGGAAAAGAAATAAGAACAGAATTGAAAAATACCAAAGATGAATGGAGCCTTATGCTTAATGAGTTGAAGTATAATCTTAGAAAACTGATTAATTCCATTCAATTTTTATCAAAAGAAGGAAAAGACGCAGCCAAGGAGCTTACTACAGACTTAAAAAGTTCCATTGAGCAATGGAAACAAAGCACAGAACCAAACAATAACAATCTACAAAATGAAATTACCAACATCCAAAAGACAATCGAAGAGCTAGAAGAAAAATTAAATAAGAATCAATAAGCAAAAGCCAGCTTAAGTAGTGGGGCGAGCTGGCTTTTATGAAAAAGTCTATTGGAACTAACCATAGACAATTCCAATAAAGTGAAACTTCAACAAAAAACAAAAATTTATACTTCTTTAGTAAACAAAAACAAGGGTACACAATCTTGAACTATTAAACAACAACAGTGAATAGCAAAGACTTTTCAGGTCCATTATTTTAAATTAATAAGAAAAAAGATTCCGATTCTAAAGATTTCGTCAATTTTGACCTTTATTAATTTTTATTTTATTGGCATAATAAAAGATAAGCGCTTTCTTTTACAAAAAAGTACATTGCATCGAGCTGTATATAAGGTCATCTTATAAAAAAGATTTCTTAGCAAAGTGGGGGTATGGGATGAACGAGAAAGAATTTTCAATGAAAGAAGCAATGATTTTCAGTCAACGAATGGCACAGTTAAGTAAAGCACTATGGAAAGCAATTGAAAAAGATTGGCAACAATGGATTAAACCTTATGACTTAAATATTAATGAACATCACATCTTATGGATTTCCTACCATTTAAAAGGAGCATCTATTTCTGATGTAGCGAAGTTCGGAGTTATGCATGTATCGACAGCCTTTAACTTTTCCAAAAAACTCGAGGAACGCGGACTTCTCGTTTTCTCTAAAAGAGAAAACGATAAACGAAATACGTATATTCAACTGACGGATAAAGGGGAGAATGTATTATTAGAACTAATTGAGAACTATGACCCCAAAAAACATTCCATTTTTGAAGGCGTTAAGCCCTTAAAAGAATTATATGGAAAATTCCCTGAAATGATCGAGATGATGACAGTAGTCAAAAATATTTACGGAAACGACTTCATGGAAATATTCGAAAAATCCTTCCATAATCTTGAATCTGATTTCACAGAGATAGATGGAAAACTTATTCAAATAGAGGAAGATGAAGAAGAACTAGCCTGACTAGAGATTCTTCTTCAATTGCAGCATAAGGTTCGTATAAATCTTTTGCTTTAGACAGCTTTCAATAACTTCCACAACGTTCAGTTTAACAGGGATGTTAAGTTGAAACTCTTTAAAAAGCGGAGTGTAATAGACAAATTCTTCCGCTTTTTGTTCTTTCCTTTTCTTGTTCAATCTATCACATAACTGGTAGAAACTCTCCACTTCTTGCTTTGTAAGTCCATGCTCAATAATTAAACAATAGAATGGGTATCTGTCTTTTGAAACCATTTCCGCTAATAACTTTTGATAATATTCAAGTTTTTCTAGCCTTTTTACTAACTCATCCATTTACTTCACCATTTTCTAATAAATATCTTCCATTCCTTTTACGAGCTAACTCCTTTGACATAGCTCTTAGCCATTAACAGGAATCTCCACTAAATTTACTATTATACTAACTATTTCGGTAAAAAACTTCCTATTCCTTCCCCTTTTTTTAGTATCCGAAACACATTATAAAATGGTCATATATTTCCCGTAAAAAATCAATGTAAAAAACCTATTGATTTTTTTATACAATCATCGTAAAGTATGTTAAGCATCATTTGATACTATATTTTCATCGTCTGGAATGGAGGCGATTTTTATGCATTGTTGGAAAACAATTAATCTAGAAAAGCAATTTGGGTTTTACCGAGTGTTTTTACTTTCCTGTCTTACCATGATGATGGTATTCTCTATTATATATGTACCAATCGATTTATTTTTTTCTAAGTCACTATACGATAATCATTTATTGACATTTATGGTCGGACTACTTAGTATTTACCCTTTGCATAAATTTTTTCATTTACTGCCATTTATGCCTTATGCAAGACAAATAAAGTGTAAGTGCCTAAGGAAACTTCAGATAGTTCCTATTGTTTCCTTGCGTGTTGATCTGCCAATTTCGAAGTACCGTTATATAGTTGCACTTATTTCACCATTTATTATTATTAATAGTACACTATTGCTTGGTTGTATATATTTTACTCACCATGCCCATTATTTTACTATTCTATTAGCCTATCATACAGGAATTTGTGCTATTGACTTAATTTATGCAAAACAGTTAATGTATTCACCAAAAAATGCTTTAATTGAAGAAAATGATGATGGATTTGAAATTTTAATTTTTCAATAAGCACAGACACTTCTATTATCGTAAATTTTCAGTCGAAAAATTCGGAGCGTTACATTAGCGCTCTTAATCGTAGTGTAATGTTACGTTTTCACGAGAAAAGTTAATGGCCAATAATTAAAATAGTATAGATTCTGGTCATCTTTTCTATAATTACCAACTATTCGGCAAATCTCGCTCTACCATTCATGTCAATATTTTGGTATCGTATAGCTTAGAGGAGATAACGGGGAGGGGTTTAGATGATCTCCATGTTTATAATTTTTTCAGTTTTCATTTTATATTTTATTAATAAAATGACAAATGCACTTTGCCTTCAAAAGGAAATCCCTGAGGAGCGAGTACCTAAGGTATTTAGAACAATTAATATCCTAATAACTATTTTACTTGTTTCATCATATGTTGAAATTCTTTATACATAAGATTAACTATGAAATCTTATTGAATCCCTAGCTGCTGGAACTATACTCCTTGCGGTTTTGGCATAGCCTTAAAAATCGGCTAATCACTTTTAGATAGACAAAAATAATTCCATTAAGGGCCGCTTTTAACATGGAAGTTTTTATTGTTCTCTAAAGTGCACACTATTGGCTTGTAACAATAACGCCAATTCTAACTGACAACGTTAAAGTGAAACTTCGATCAGTGTAAGTCACTGGTAAGTTAATACAAGGAAAATAAAGCAGACTGGAAATCTTTCTAGTCTGCTTTGTTTTTCTATATTCTTTAAAAGTAAGTCTTCCCGCTCAGGAAAAATGACTTTCCTAGTTTCTACTTAACATACGTATGCTGCGCCAATGATAATTAATAAAATAAATAATACTACGATTAACGCGAATCCTCCGCCATATCCTCCAGACATGTACGTCTCCCCCTATCTTCAAAAAGGTCTTAAAATGATAAGTATGGCAAGGAGAAGGAATATTGCTCCCCTTCACCTTGCCTTTCCTCTAAAAGATCCAAAAGTGGTGCTAAATTACAGCCATGCTGCACCTACGATAATTAACAAGATAAACAATACTACGATTAACGCGAATCCTCCGCCGTATCCATATCCTCCAGACATGTGCACTTCCTCCTTTCCTAAATAGATTGAAAAAATACTTCCTTTGGCAAAAGATTACCTTTAGCAGTACCTTTGCTTTCATGAATGATTTCACTAAAGGCTAAATTACAGCCATGCTGCACCTACAATAATTAATAAGATAAACAATACTACGATTAACGCGAATCCTCCGCCGTAACCATATTCTCCAGACATGTGCGCTTCCTCCTTTCCTAAAGAAAAAATTCTCCTTTTGGATTAGTAAAGCAAGAGGGCCTGCTCTTAACAAAGTAGGAACTTAGCCCTTCTCTTGCCCATTTCCTAGGGAGTTTCTCAGGATGAGGCTAAATTATAGCCATGCTGCACCTACGATAATTAACAAGATGAACAATACTACGATTAACGCGAATCCTCCGCCGTATGCGTTACCCATAACTTTCCACCTCCTTTAGAAGCGCTAATTTATCCTATTCAAGTTGGGTTATATTCGTTTAGGCATCTGTCACAAATGATCAAATTTATTAGTATAGATACGCTGCACCTACGATAATTAATAAGATGAACAGTACTACGATTAAGGCAAAACTAGGGGTATATTCTTGGTCCATCATTATCCCTTCCTTTTACCTAGTGCCATAGGATCGAGGCTAAAAACTCGGAGTCTTTTTATTTGGCTCTTTTCTCGTAGATTGTTGTTTTTACTTATAAATTTAGCCCGTTGATTTCCGCTACGGACACAAGACTCCTCGGGGAGGAATGGAAGCCTCTTTGAAAAGCGGAAGCGGCTTGCCTAGCTCGTGAAGAAAATAGGAAAATTTCCTAAAGGCGTCCTTCACCTTTTGGGAATTTTATCTTTTTCACAACGAGCTAGACACTCAGCTTCGCCTGCGGGGTCTCCCCCTCCCTCTCTTCCTGAGGGAGTGCCCTCTGCTCCAATCAACTCAGTAGGTTAAACTTATTTTTCCGTTAAAAAGCAACAAACTTTATGAAAATAGCCTTTTATTTGTATCTCCGCTTATATCCTATGAATGAAATGTTATTGTGGTTGTAGCAAACGCCTAATTTTAGTAAATCCTCATTAATAAAAATATTTTTACTCAATGAGAAACTATGATATAGTATGTTTTGTAGATTTTGACAGGTCTTGCTAGGAATATAAATATAGGAGTTGTTTTTCATGAAAAAATGGATAATGTCGGTTTCACTAGCAGCGGGTGTAATAGGACTTGCTGGCTGTAGTGGAGACGGTGCGGAAAACAGTGATGTTGTAGCAGAGACGAAAGCTGGAGACGTAACACAAGAAGAGCTTTATAGTGCAATGAAGGAAAAATTTAGCCCTCAAATGCAGCAAGCACTACAAGAACTAGTGTATTCTAAAGTTTTAGCAGAGGAATATAAGGTTTCTAAAGATGAGGTTGAAGAAAAGTTTAATGAGTCAAAAGACCAACTTGGACCTCAATTTGAAATGTTCCTTTCGCAATACAACTTAACCGAAGATTCATTTAAAGATTACTTGAAGCTTCAACTACTTCAAGAGAAAGCTGCAACAGCTGATATTAAAATTTCTGATAAAGAACTAAAAGAGTATTATGAAAACTGGAAACCTGATATTGAAGTTCGCCATATTTTAGTGGATGACGAAAAAACAGCGAAGGAAGTTAAACAAAAACTTGCAGACGGCGGAAAGTTTGAAGAACTTGCAACAGAATATTCAAAAGATCCCGGCTCTGCTCAAAACGGTGGGAGTCTGGGTTGGGTAGACAACCAAGGACGTCAAAACTTTGTTCCAGCATTCACAGAAGCGTTGGATAAATTGGAAGTAAATAAAGTAAGTGAACCAATTAAATCGGAATATGGCTATCACATTATTGAAATTACCGATAAAAAAGAAAAAAAATCTTTCGACGAAATGAAAGATGCTTTGAAAAAGGAATTAAAGCTATCAAAAGTTACACCTGAAAAAATTCAAGAAGCAATGAAACGTGAAATTGAAAAAGCTGACTTGAACATCCAAGATAAAGATCTTAAGAAAACGTTTGATCAAGTATTAAATCCTCCGACTACACCTGAAGGCGGAGAAGCTCCTGCTACGGAAGAAGAAGGAACAAACGAGGAACAAAAAGAGGATACTACTGAAAAAGATAAAGAGTAGTGGACAAGCAGTAAAAATGACCTTTAAAAGGGTCAGTCTTTTCTAAGTATCTGCCAATTACTTACGGTGCGGCCCTCTACCAATGGGCCACTTTGTTGAAGCAGTAAGTATATCATTCTTTTTTAGAAAAAGAGTGGGGACAGCCCCCTTTGCCTCTAGGATGAGTATGCAGATCATCCTTGTAGTTGGCAGACGGGGGCTGTCCCCTTATTTATTTAAACAAATGATTTACACACTATCACAGCCTAACAAATTCTTTGTAGATGGGTACTGACACCGCAATGCAGTTAGCAGTTCCTCATTCAAACTGCGACGTACTATTTTTATCAAGAAAGCTGTCGTTTCTTCTCTTTCTCCTGCTCCATCCGTTTTATATATACTTCTCCTTCTTTTTCAATCCACTCATCTTCCATATTCTTTTCGTCTTTTGCAGATTTGATTGTCATAAATGCACTTACAAAAATTCCAACGACGATGAAATACATCCAAATTGGTAGTGACATTGCTATATCTCCTCCTAGGTTTGTCCTAATTACTATTACTATATGAAAAGAAAAGAAAAAAAATGACTTCCATTGAAGGAAGTCATCATTTGTGGAAAATTGGTTTATAAAACGAGCGATTGTCTAGTGCAAATACTCGCTCGGAGAATTCACCCGGCTTAACACGTTTCAAAGTCCTGTCCAGCATATTCATTTTTGCATCAACATTATCGATATAATGAAGCATTTCAGCTTCTTTAATAAGCGGAGGCTTTGGACTACCCCATTCTGCTTTACCATGGTGACTCAATACGAGGTGTTTCAATACCATAACCTCTTCCCCTTCAATTCCTAGCTCATCTGCTGCTTTGCCGATTTCATTCACCATGATTGTAATATGTCCAAGCAAGTTACCCTCGATAGTGTATGTCGTCGAAGTCGGTCCAGATAATTCCATCACTTTTCCCAAGTCATGAAGTATCACACCGGCGTAAAGAAGATCTCGATCAAGTGAAGGGTATAATGTCCCGATAGCTTTCGAAAGATCTAACATAGATACTACATGGAATGCTAGTCCTGAGACAAACTCATGATGATTCTTCGTAGCTGCTGGATATTCAAGAAACGGTTTTTGATACTTATTCAATAAATGTCGAGTAATACGTTGGATATTTGGATTTTGCATTTCAAATATGTATTGAGTTATTTTTTCAATCATTTCCTCGATGCTTAAAGGAGCTGTCTCAAGGAAATCAGAGATTTTGAAGCCATCACTGGAAGCCGCAGGTCGGATTTTCTTAATTTTCAGCTGACTTCTCCCTCGATAGCTTTGAATGTCCCCTGCAACTTTTACGATTGTTTCAGGCTGAAAATTTTTTTCATCCGTCTCAGAAGCATCCCACAATTTCGCTTCCATTTCTCCACTTTTATCTTGGAAAATAATCGTTAAGAAAGGTTTACCTGTATTGGTTGTTCCTTTCGTTACCTGCTTGATTAACAAATATAATTCGATTGTTTCCCCGACATCATAATGAGTAATTCCTTTCATGCTCACTGCTCCTTCACAACTTTTTGTCCCGCGTTAACAGGTAGTTAACCCCTCCTCCTCAAAGTTTAATCAATTAAAGAAGGATAGGTGAAGAGATAACTGCCCATAAACGCCCGATTGGTTCCACTAACAATCAGTGGGGAAGGAGAAACCCCCATTGATTGAAGCTTCACTTTATTACTGACAGTATACCACATTTAGTAGGCTAAATTAGTAGTGAAACTCTAGCAATTTCGAGTATATATCCTGTTATACATTCGCAACCTTCGACGTCAGTTTTTTCATTAATACTACCTCACCTTTAGAAAATTGATCCCGTACATGAGAATGACAAGTTAACAGTATAATTTGATTTGATGCTTCAAGTTTGCGAATGACCTTACCAAATGCCTCTGTTCTATACAAATCAAAGTTCACAACACCATCATCTATTATAATTGGAAACGGATGTGTCTCCGTAAAGGATTGAACAAGAGCAAGTCGGATGGCAAGATAAAGTTGCTCTTTTGTGCCTTGGCTTAACTCAATCGCCTTATACCGAGTTCCCTCTGCTTCCTCTACTTCTATCATTTCTTCTCCTTGCAGTATGACTCGGTTATACTTTCCATCTGTTAATTGATAAAAATTTCTTTCCGACAACTCAATCAATTGGGGCAGTTTTGTTTCTTTATAATGATGGATTGTTTTTTGAAAAACATGCTGGGCCATAGAATACTTGCTCCATTGAAGTGCAAGTTCTTTTAGCTCTGCTTTTTTTTCTTCAAATTTGTGAAGTGTTTCGGCATGTTGATTTCCTTCTTCGAGAATAGATAGTTCATATTTAATTTCTGCCAACCGTTTTTGGTTATTTTTAATAGTAGATAAAACAGCTTCAAGAGACCTTTCCGTTTCTTTTTTTGCTTTTTCTACATCCTGTTTGGTTGAAAAGGTTTTGTACAGATTATATATATCACGGTTAATTTGCGTATTCATCATTCTTTGACGTTGAACTAATACTTCTCGTTCTCTCGCCTCTTCTGCAATCTTTCTAAACTCTTCTTCATCTGTTGCTTGTGCAGACTTAAACAATTTCTCCATTTCTTGTACAAGCTTCCTTTTCTCTGTTTCCTTTTGTCTTATTTCCACCTTTAGAGGTTCCGCTTCTTCTGAAAGTCTTTCCAATATCATTTTTTTCTTTTCGACTTCTTGGAGAAAGGACTTTAGTTTAATTAATGCTTCCTCTACTGTTACAAATGAAATATTTAATGGCAACAGGCTTTTTTCTATTTTCCTTTGAAAGTTTGTTACCTTTTCTTGAAGATGATTCTTCTCTTCAAGATATCTTTCTCTTTTCTCAAATAGACCAATAAGCTCCTTTATTTTATGAAATGCTTCCTTCATCCATCTCCATTCAAACTCAGTGGGAAGTAATAAATTCTCCCGTATCGTTTCTATTTCCGTTTCTACTTTTTCAAGTTCAACGTTCATATCTGCCTTTTCTTTCATTATTCTTTGCAATTTCTCTTGTTGCTGTTCTAAGTGAATAATCAATTGTTTCCAATTATTTCGAAGTTCTACTTGTTTATTTAGCTTTTCCTCTTGTTCTTGAAGCGAAGAAGAATGTTTACCCTCATTTGTAAGTTTAGAACGTAATTCATCCGCTGCTTTTTCTAATTGTACTAAATGAGCATCCCCTTGCTTTCGATTTGATTTATTCACATACCCATTCCAAACAATAAAAGAAAATACAGACAGCGCGAGGCCAGATAGCAACCAATTCGTTTCGATTATCCCCCACGCTATCATACACAACAGCAGTATCGCTGCTACCGGCATACCAATACTCATTGAAGGCTTTTTATGTCGATTCCTATTAGTTGATTTTATTTGCTGCTCTGTCCAGTCGAGCTGCTGCCTTATACTACTTACCGATGATTGTTGTTTTACTGATTGTTGCAACACTTTGTATTCCTCTTCACTCAAGAGTTGAGACTCAATTTCCTCACATTGCTTTTCTGTTTTATGAAGCTCCTTTTTTTCTGTCTCAAGAGAAGTCATTAACACTTGTTTACTATTTTCTAATGTTAGTTTTCGATCAATAAAGCGGTTAATTTTTTCTGATACAATCAAGCTTGTATCTATTTCAGGAACATCATTTACATTGATACCTAGACCCAATTCTCGAATTATGTCTTTTTGTTTATCGGTTACCTGCTGAATTTCCCGCTCATGATCGATAATTTGATCTTGCCACTTTATAAATAACGGCTGTTGGTCTAAATACTGTTGTAATTGTCCAATTGGCTCCGGTAGGTGACTGTCCTGCTTATGTATATCAAGTTTTCTTTGTATTAATTCTTGCTTTTCCAATAGCGTTTCAAGGTATGCTTCTAACACTCTGCTTTCCCTTTTTAATTCATTCAGTCTCTCTAATCCATTTACAGGAAAGTCCTTTTTTTGTAAAGAAGCTAATTTTGCACTATCTGTATGATATTCCTCTAATAGCTCCCAGTTTTCCATAAGAAACACCAGAGAGGAGTGAACATTTTGGTATTGTTCCTTATCATTGTCTGCTTTCTCTAATGCCTTTAGCATGCTTTTTCGTTCATTTAATAAATATGTATATTGGTCATTCTTTTCTTTTGTATTCTTGATTTCTTTTTCTAGTTGTTTTAACTCTACTAGCATTTTATTGATGGTAGGTTTTCGTCCCGCTTTTTTGAAAAGAGTATCCATCTCTTTTTTCCAACTTGTTTCCATTTGAAATAATCGATCAGTTCCAGCTGCACCAGCACTAAACAAATATCTGTTTAACTCTTCCTCTTTTAAACGGTGAATATTTTGCAAGCCTTCCAGATTAAAAGAAAATATTGCTGAATATGTTTGCTGATCGACGTTTCCAAGTAATTTTTCTAATGTTTTTTCACCTTCCACTCTACCATCTTCAAATGTAACCGTTACATCTCCCGTAGCTTTTCCTTTTAATCGTTCAATTGTAACTTTTCCTTCTTTCTTAAACATACAAACAAGTTTCCCACCGTATTTAGAAGAATACTTCGGTTCATAGCGGGGCTCAGACTGTTGCTTTGTCGGAAAGCCAAATAATATACTATGTATAAAGGACATTATTGTAGACTTTCCTGCTTCATTTTCACCATAAAACACTTGAAGCCTCTCTAAGTTAAAATGGATATTTTCTAATTTTCCGTAGCCATAAATATGTACTTCTGCAATTTTCAATGTTACACCTCATTTCTATTACCGAACTCATTCTCTTACTAGTAACTGAAAGACCTCTTGTTTAATACGATCTTTTTCTTCACTCGTTAGCACATCCAAATAACGGAACGCTTGTGGATGTTCGTATAACTCCATCAATGCTTCTTCCCAATCTTCCTCACTTTGTTTAGAAAGACTGCTTGTTAAGTCCGTTAAAAAGCCTTCTGTAGTTTGAGTCTCTTGCTGCAAATGCTGATAGGTTAATTTATGTACCCATACAAAGTTTTCGGACTCCTCGTACACTTGTAGTGCCTCTAAAAGCTCTCCATTATCAATTCTTCGCAATGTTTCTGGAGATAAATGTTCAACGTCCTTCATTTCTATTTCTACTAGTGCCCCATTATATTCCCGAAATTCCTCTAATACAGATTGCAATTTCTGGAACACCTCTCCAAATCTATGGATATGTTTCATCGACACATTTATCTTTTCCCAAATGAGGTCTTGAGTCTCAATCCATTTTAAACTGGTTTGATTACCATCTAATATTACTTCATAGCACCCTTTTTCCCCTGATTCCTTTCTGTGCCTTCCTTGAATGTTTCCTGGGTAAACAATATATGGATCTTTGTACAAAATCTTTTTTTCATGAATATGCCCTAATGCCCAATAATGATAGTTTTTCTCTAAAAGCTCAGGAACAGAAAATGGTGCGTACGTATCATGCAGTGATTTGACTCCTCCTTCACTTCCATGAAGCAAACCAATATAATAGTTTTGATCTACACTAGCTTTTCGATATTCGGACACGACTCGCTCTGTTATATGTCTACTCCGATAGCTGAAACCTGTCAAGTGAACCTCGGTACCGCTAGCAGTCTGAAAGATTTTCGTTTCTACATCAGGACCAAATATATGAACATTTTCAGGAAAATCTAATCCGATTCGATGGCCACCAAGATGATCATGATTTCCATGAATAATATAGACAGGAATAGCGTGTTTTGCTAATTTTTTCAACTGTCGCTGCAATCTAGCTTGAGCCCGTATGCTTCTATCCTCTTCATCAAAAAGATCCCCGCTTATAATGATAAAATCTACTTCCCGACTAATAGACTCGTTTATTAGCGTTTCAAACGCTTTGAATGTACTATTTTGAATTCTATCGAAAATTTCTACTGGCAGCTGCCTTAATCCTTTAAAAGGACTATCTAAATGCAAGTCGGCGCAATGGATAAAACGAATTTCCTCCATAATCGGCTTCCCCCTTCGTACGAATATACGTTCTCTTATCAGTCCATTATATCCTAAAAGGAAAGAGATTTTCAGTTTATATGCAAAAAAATCCCTTAGAAAGTAACAAACATCTTTCTAAGGGATTTCTATTTAATCTTTATTCGTTAATTGGATTGCTTTTTTAATATCTTTATAAGAGTTAGATTTCCCATACATAAGAACTCCCCCACGATACACTCTTGCTCCGAATATACCAAGAAGGACGATGGTGATTAACAGAACAGCAATACCAATTATCGGTTCATACGCTGGTATGTTTAACATTCCCACCCTTAAGAACATAACCATTGGTGTAAAGAAAGGAATATAAGATGAAATCGTTATAAAAGCAGATTCTGGATTACTCAATCCAAACATAGATATGAAGAATCCGATCATAACAAGGAATGTCATTGGCATTACCATTTGTTGGACATCCTCAATGCGGCTAACTAATGAACCCAATAACGCGGCAAGAGTCGCATATAGAAAATACCCAAGCAAAAAGAAAATAACTGCATAAAGAATAACGCTAATAGACAAATCCCCAAAACCGAAAACGTCAAAAAATCCCCCTGCTAGTTCATCTTTCCGTCTAACTAGTGCAAAATAACCAACAACTAAAATAACCGCTAGTTGAGTTAATCCAACGAGACCAATTCCAATTATTTTAGCAAACATTTGTTTCACCGGTGAAACACTAGAAATTAAGATTTCCATTACTCTAGAGGACTTTTCTGTTGCTACTTCCATCGCTGTCATATTAGCGTAGGCAATGACAGAAAAGTAAATAAAGAATAACAGAACATAAACGATTCCTCGAGCTTGATCAAGCTCTTCTGAAGATTTAGCTCCTTCTACAAGTGCTTCCTTCTCAAACGCTACTGGTGCATTTAACTTCGCCAAGTCTTCTTGAGATAATTCTAGTTGAGCAGCCGTAAGATTCGCCTTAATATTTTGCAAGCCTAATTGCAGGTCTTGAGAGACAGTTGTGTCAGAAAGGGTATTAGACTTATATACAGCATGCGGAAGTTTGTCTTCTCCTTCAGATAAAATAAGGTATCCTTTATACGTTTCATCCTCCACCTTTTTAGCAAGGTCAGTCTCTGACATATCTGTACTTTCTAAAGAGATGTCTTTATTTAATACCTTTACTTGCTGTTCTAACGGATCAAATAAATAATCTGTTTTATCAATGACAGCTATCTTTTCCTTCGAATCACTTTCACTTGTAAAAGCGGACGTTATATTATCAAAGTTTGCGAGAAGAAAAAGAGCAGCAGCAACAATAATCGTTGTAATAATAAATGATTTTGACTTGAGTTTAGAAAAGTATGCTTGCGATAGCATAATAAGAAAATTACTCATAGGAAGTTCCCACCTTTTCTATAAAAATGTCATTGAGTGAAGGCTCTTCCAGTTCGAACTTACGCACAAACCCTTTCTTAGCTACCGCATGAAAAACTTCTTCCGCAGCCTGTTCTGAGTTCACCTGCAACTGCACTCCTTCCGTTGTTTCTTTTGCTTTCACAACACCTGAAATAGAGTGTAAAAACTGTAAATCAAAATCTGCATGAACAATAATATTTTTCTTTCCAAATGACCGTTTAATTTCTTTTAATCCTCCATGGACGATTGGGCTTCCTTTATGCATAATGCACAAACTTTCACAAAGTTCTTCTACGTGCTCCATTCTGTGACTAGAAAAAACGATGGTTGTACCGCTCTTTTTAATATCTTTAACAGCTTCTTTTAATTGCTCTACATTCACTGGATCAAGACCGCTAAATGGTTCGTCTAAAATAAGTAGCTTTGGCTTATGAATGACCGATGTAATAAATTGAATTTTTTGCTGATTCCCTTTTGAAAGCTCCTCTACTTTTTTGTTCAAATAATCTGGAATATTAAAACGGTTCAACCAATAATCTAATTGCTTTAATGCTTCCCTTTTTGTCATTCCACGGAGCCGGGCAAGGTAGACAATCTGATCACTAACCTTCATTTTAGGATAAAGTCCTCTTTCCTCAGGTAAATATCCTATATAGGGACTTGTAGAATAATCAATTGCACTTCCGTCCCACGTAATAGAACCTTGAGATGCATCTAATAGTCCTAAAATCATTCGAAAAGTAGTCGTCTTTCCCGCTCCATTAGCCCCAAGAAACCCAAACATTTGGTTTTCTGATATTTCTAAATTCAAATCATCGACAGCTATAAAACTGCCATATTTTTTTGTCACGTTTTTAATGACAAGGCTCATCTATTCTTCCTCCTTCTTACAAGTAAAGGCCTAGTTTTGTTTACATATAGTACTACCAGTATTGCATTATTTAATATAAATTTACACTACCAAAAAAGACTCCCCTATAAGTACGATTTCTAATCCAAAAGGTTTCATTTTCTTTTGTGCTTTCTAACAAAATTCTTTTCAAATTTATCAAAATATGAAAGAATAATAGTAATCATCTGAATATTGATAAAAGGGGTAAGGAGAATGGCTGTGTATAAATTAACCGTTTTTGAACCAAGTGGGAAAAAAATTTTAGACGAGTCTTTCGAAGCATCTTCTGATCAAGAAGCGAAAACAACGGGGGAAAATTTATTAACGGAAAAAGGGTACACGGGGCATACCTATCGCTGTACATCTCCAAAAGGAAAACTTATTTTGTTTCATGTTTAAAAGTATTGAGAAATAGCAAAGGGATTGACCTACTAAGTCAATCCCTTTGCTATTTTCATCTATATTCCGTTAACCCTAAGGTCTATTCCCCTTTAAAGCTTGGTTTTCTTTTTTCAATAAACGCTTTAATTCCCTCTTGGTGGTCTGCTGTTCGTCGCATTCTCCTTTGGCCTTCTTTTTCTAATTGTAAGGCCTTCTCGAGCCTTTCTTTATTTAATTCCGCATATATTTCTTTCGTTTTTAACATTGCTTGCACTGGCTTACTTAAACATGTATTAATATATCTCTCGATTCCTTCACTTAATTTTCCTGACGGTACTACCTCATCCACTAACCCCTTCATCAACGCTTCTTGTCCATCCATCACTTTTCCATTCCAGATTAGCCTTTTGGCTTTTCCTGTACCTAACTTTTCTTGTAGTAGGAAGTGACTGCCACCATCAGGGATAAGTGCAATTCCAATAAAATTCATCGCAAGCTTACTATCCTCTTCACAAATAATATAATCGGATGCGAGCGTTAAACTAAACCCTAAACCGGCTGCCGCTCCATGTACACCGGAAATAACAACTTTTGGCAACGTATAAAGAGTCATGACAAGTTCAGAGATCATATCCATAATTTCAGAAAACTGATCCTCCGTACTTGAAGCAAGCATAGACTTAATATCTCCTCCTGAAGAAAAACCTCTTCCTTCACCTGTTAATACAAGCATACTAATAGAAGAATCATCCTTAATCTCTTTTAATACCTGAAGCAACTCCGTCATCAACCCTACATCTAAAGCATTCAATGACTGTGGTCGATTTAGCTTAATTCGAGCTACTTTTCCTTCCTTATGTACTTTGATCGTTTGATAAGAATTGGAAACTGTCAATGTAATCCCTCCCCTCCCTCTAGCATATCGTATTTCATGCTAAGAAGGAATAATTTTATTGAATAGTTAAAATATTTAGCGGAGATCTTCGTTATTACTTACTAAAAACAATATTTTTAATTTTCCATTCGATGTTCTTTGGGTACAATGGTAGTAGGAATGGAGGATAAACATTGAGAAAATTTCTTTCTTTACTTCTTTTATTATTTTTACTATATGTATCCTTACCGATCATAGAAACAAAAATTGACAATCCAAAAATACAATCAGCGATAAATACTGTACAAACTAATATAGATAAAGTAAGGGAAAATCCTGAGATTATTGCACTAATGGAGAAATTACAAACGGAATTCACTCAACTAAAGAGGCAGCTAAACCAAGCAATTGATGATTCCCCTCCTAAACAACAAGAAGAGTCTGATCTTGTTGCAAAACCAGATTTGAATACTCCAGATAAACAATTATTTTCCGTTTACAATATCGAAATCGGCGATAAGAAGGAAACTGTTGAGCAGAAACTTGGAAGCCCTAATCGTTCCACGCAAAATGAATATGGGGTAAAATGGCATACATATCACGAGCACTATCATAATTTTGTTATGTTAGCCTATGATGAAAACAATAAAGTTGCCGGATTATATACGAATCAAGATTTAATCGCTTCTCCAAATGGAATTAAATTAGGGAGTCCAAAAGAGGTCGTTCGTACGGAATTAGGAGAACCATTAACAGCAATTCGAAAAGGGTTGATTTCCTATCAACTTCAATCAAACGGTGAATCTGATTTATTTCACCTAGACAATAGCTATGTAACAATCTTTTATGATAAACATCAAAATAATCAAGTAACGGCGATTCAACTTATTGCCGAAGAGTTAGAGCAAAATAAAAAGCAATATTACACAGAATCAAACGAAGCTTTGAAAAAAGGCTTTGAATATCAACTATTTGATTTAACGAATGCAGCAAGAATTCAGCATGGTCTCGGAATATTAGGCTGGGATGAAGAAGTGAAAGTTACAGCTAGGGGTCATAGTAAAGATATGGCTGTAAATAATTATTTCGATCATACTAATCTTGAAGGACAATCGCCATTTGATCGAATGCAAGAAGATAATATTCTCTTCTCTATCGCAGGAGAAAATCTTGCATATGGCCAAGTGAGCAGCATTTTTGCACATGAAGGACTAATGAACTCGCTTGGACATAGAAAAAACATTTTAAAACCAGAATACGAATTTCTCGGTGTCGGTTTAGCATTTAACGAAAAAGCACAGCCTTATTTTACCGAGAATTTCTTTACACAGTAATGTGCCTTTTTGTTTGTGCCAGGAACATTTCCCTTTTTTTGTTCCTGGAACATTTCCCTTTTTGTGTTCCGGGGACAAATAAAAGGAGCAGCCCCCTTTCCGCTGCTCCTTCTCAAAACCCAAACTCTTACTTATTTAATCTTCTCTTTAATTTCTTCACGCAACGCCCGTTTTAAAAACTTTCCTACAGAAGTTTTAGGGATTTCATTAAGGAATAAGATTTCATCTGGTAGCCACCATTTGGCAAACTGTGGTTTTAAAAATTCGTAAATTTCCTCTTTTGTTACACTCTCTTTCATTTCATCTTTTAGTACAACACATGCTACTGGACGTTCTTGCCATTGTTCACTCGGAACAGCGACAACAGCGGCTTCAAAAATGCCCTCATGTGCCATTAGGGCATTTTCCAAATCAACAGATGAGATCCACTCCCCACCTGATTTGATTAAATCTTTCGTCCGGTCGACAATTTTGATGTTGCCTTCTTCATCCACTGTTACTACGTCTCCAGTGTAAAGCCAACCATCACGAAAAGCATCTTTTGTTCTCTCATCTTTAAAATATTCTGAAGCAATCCATGGTCCCCGAAGAGCAAGTTCTCCCATTTCTTTACCGTCCCATTTTACTTCCCCTTCTTTCCCTATAACTTTCATTTCCAGACAAGGGGCAAGTATTCCCTGCTTTGCTTTTAAATCTAGTTTCTCCTCTTTACTTAGATTTTCTTGATAACTTTTTGTCGTGGAAATATTTGTTAAGGGGCTTGTTTCCGTCATACCATAACCATGCCTAAACGGAATATTATACTTTTCCTCGAATGTTTTAATCATTCCTCTTGGAGCAGCGGACCCTCCACATAATAAATAACGCAAGCTAGATAAATCGTATTTATTTTGTTCTAACTCTTTCAATAAACCTAGCCAAATTGTTGGCACGCCTGCAGAAATCGTAACCTTTTCTTCCTGCATCAATTCCGCTAATATTTTTGGAGTGAAATAAGGACCTGGTAATACTTGCTTCGTCCCAAACCATACAGCCGCAAACGGAAGTCCCCATGCATTTACATGAAACATCGGCACAACTGGAAGAGCAGTGTCTTTTTCACTTACTCCTGCTGTATCAACTAACCCAAGTGCCATAGTATGAAGGACCGTTCCTCTGTGCGAGTAAATAACACCTTTCGGATTGCCTGTCGTTGCACTTGTATAGCACATACCTGCAGGCGCGTTTTCATCTAAATCCGTGCGAAAGGCAAAAGATGGATCTCCTTCTGCTACTAATTCTTCATAGTGATAAACGGGTGTTAATGTCGTTTCTGGTAATTTCTCTTTATCTGTCATAATAACGAAAGCTTTAACAGTTGTTAATTCGTCTTTTATACTTTCAACAAGCGGGAGAACATCAGAATCTATCAAAAGCACCTTATCCTCCGCATTATTTACGATATAGGATACATGTTGAGGAGATAATCGGATATTAATCGTATGAAGAACAGCACCACTACAAGGGATTGCAAAATAAGCTTCTAAGTGGCGGTGGTGATTCCATGCTAATGTACCAACTTTATCCCCTTCTCTAACCCCTAGTTTTTCTAGTGCACTTGCTAATCGGCGGGTTCTTTCTCCCCATTGTTTGTAAGTAAATCGCTGGATACCACTTTCTGTCCTCGAGACAATTTCTTTTTTTGGAAAATACTTTTCGGCTCTTTCTATCATTTGAGTCAGAAGCAAGGGTGTTTGCATCATTGTACATCTCTCCCATCGAAAACATTTTCATTTTTAGGCTGCTTTGGTAAACCTTGCTGTTTTTGAAAATAAATAATGGACCGTTCCTTTCCGCTGTAGGCACTAGACTCCTCAAGGAGGAAGTCAAGTGCCTGCAGCTCCAATCCACTCTACGTTTTCCATGTTGTTAAAAGCAACAATCTTTTAGAAAACAGCCTTTTTTATATAACTATCGATTTTGCTATTTCGATAGTTTATACCAGGTTAAATTCAGGGATGATTGATAAGTGAAGCTTCCATCTGTGGAGGATTACTAACTGTTAATGTAAGAAAAATTATAAGACTTTTAGCCTGTACTATATTATTCTTGTTTATGATTAAAAATACCTTCTATATATTAAAAACCTCAGAAAAACAGACTTTTGGGGAATCCTAAAAAACGGATGATAAGTAAAAGTACTTATCATCCGTCCTATGATTTCAGGTCAAGAGAAAAATAACTCCTCCAAAATATCGATTTTCTTTTCTGTATACTCTTTAAAAGTCAAATTATAGGCATTTGGTTCTTTCGGATTGGAAAACTGTGTTATTTTTCCTGTTTTAGGATGAATAAATTTACTGGCAGCCCCACAGCCGATTCCGATAATCGTTTGAACCTCTTCCATAATGAGGATATTATACATGCTATCTTGGCCAGGCAATGCATATCCGACATTTTCTAAATTACCAAGTATGTTCTTTTGCCGATATAAATAATATGGAGCATAGCCATGCTCACTTGTCCACGATTCAGCAAGGTTCATCATCTTTTCTATTTCCGTTCTATTTGCTACCTTGTATTTCTCCTTATTTTGGGTCATTTCTGAAGCACGCTTAAAGGAAAGTGTATGAACCGTTAGTGACTCGGGCATCAACTTTTCCGTTTCTTCCAGTGTATAAGCGAATTCGGGAACTTCTTCTCCTGGTAGCCCAATAATCAAATCCATATTAATATTATTCATTTTCATCTCTTTAGCCATATAAAACTTTTCAATTGTTTCCTCGACTGTATGGTGTCGCCCAATTGCCTTCAGCGTTTCTTGAATATATGATTGTGGATTGATAGAAATACGGTCGATATTCCATTTATTTAGTACTTCCAATTTTTCTCGAGTAATTGTATCTGGTCGACCAGCTTCCACCGTCACTTCTCTTACAGACTTAACATCTGGGAAGGATTGGTACATTTCATCATAAAGTGCATCCATTTCTTCTGCTGTGATGGAAGTTGGTGTTCCTCCGCCAAAGTAAATCGTCGTAATTTTAATACCCTTTTCTTTTATCCAACGTCCCATCTCCTGGATTTCATAGTGAAGACCGGCGAGAAAGGAATCAACACGCCCTTGTTTTCCTTGTATTGCATAAGCTGGGAACGTACAGTAAGCACACTTTGTCGGACAAAAGGGAATCCCAATATAGATGCTGACTTCCTCTTGAAGGTCATACAAATCAGGAATAACTGCTAATTGTCGATCAACAATACTTTGCATTAATTGAATTTTTTCGTCTGTAATTAAATATTCTTCTTTTAATTTCTTATGCGCTAACGCCTTATCCATTCCTTCTCTTAGCATTTTGTGAAGGAGTTTTGTCGGCCTTATCCCAGTCAGTATCCCCCATTTTTGACGTATTCCCGTAAGATCTTGGAGTACACTTAAATACACATGTGAGACAGCCATTTTTATCTGCCTAAATCGTTCTTTTTCTGTCTCGAATTGTTCCCATTCTTTTTCATACTGGGCAGTGAAAACCTCCGTCGTAGACGATGCTGTCAAATTCGCTTTAGACATTATCTTTTCTTCTACTGAAAGCTCTATTTCAACTTTTATATCGCTGACTTCAATTGGTTTAAGAACAACTTTCGTTTCTTCATAAAATAGATCCGCTATTAGTTTAAGGGGTCGTTGAAAACGCTCATCTGCGATCCCTGTTATTTCAATTATCAATTTCGTATCACCTTTCTACTTGTCTTCTACACTTTGTTAAGTGTACAAAATCGACTCCATTCGGTCAATATAAGGAAAATGACTAGTTGAAGGTAAAGCGGAGTGTAGAAAAGACTGAAAAGTGACACAAATCTCTCAGAAAAATGACCTCAGGAAGACTAGGTGCTGGAGCAACTTTTGGTTTCCTATAAAATAAAAGGCTCTTTTCTCATAGATTGTTGTTTTCACTTATAAATTGAGCCCGTTGATTTCCGCTACGGGCACAAGACTCCTCGGGGAGGAATGGGAGCCTCTTAGAAAAGCGGAAGCGGCTTGGTCAGCTCGTGAAGAAAATAGGAAAATTCCCTAAAGGCATCCTTTGCCTTTTGGGGATTTTATCTTTTTCACAGCGAGCTAGCCGCTGGAGCTAGACATTCGGCTTCGCCTGTTGGGTCTCCCACTTCCCTCTCTTCCCGCAGGAGTCAAGTGCCCGCAGCGAGAATCAACTCAGTAGGTTAAACTTAGTTTTTCGTTAAAAAGCAACAAACTTTACGAAAAGAGCCAAATAAAAAGACTGGCACCAAAGTAAGGTACCAGTTTCGTATATTCTATTTAATAACATTCATTTTTTTCAGAAACTCGATAGGTTGTTGTTTCCGGAAAAGTTCCATTATAAAATACACAAGACCATGTTGCTCACCAGCTCTTGTAATCCAATCAGCTGATTTTTTCACTTCATTAGATGAATTCCCCATCGCAGCTCCGAGCCCGCACCATTCCAAAATATCCTTATCATCCAACCCTGTACCGACCATCGCAATTTGTTCCTTTTTTAATCCGAGTTTTTCAGATAAATAGAGAAGGCCTCTTAATTTCGATACACCTTTTGGAACAATATCAACCTTTGTTGGTGAAGTTTTAATTACATCCACTTCATCATACATGCCAGTCAATGCGAGTTGTAAATCTTCGACATCTTTGCTAGTTTCCAGTTCTACCTCAATTTTAGGTGTTGAAACTGGATTTTCGAGCAAATAGTCACTTACTACATCAACAAATTGTTTACTATAGATGAAGCGAGATTCTCTCTGCCACGTCATTTTCCCTAATGCTTTAGAATTGGCGTTGGACTTATTCATTACAGAAAAGTTTTCATGAACAATGTGGATTCTTGCTGTAAACCTTTCCAGAAACTGTACAACTTCATATGTTACATTTTCTGATATTTTATTAACGTATATCGGTTCATCCATATCGGCAGCTATAAAAGCTCCTTGATGCGTTACAATTGGAGCATCTATTTTTAATGCTTTTGCTACTTTTTTTGCAGAAGGAAAACTACGACTAGTCACTAATGTCACATGTACTCCTTTGTCTTTTACATACTCTATTGCTTCCTTCACTTCTTTCGTTATCTTACCTTGTTCATTTACTATTGTACCGTCAATATTGAGTGCCAGCATGCGATATATCATTGATGTCCCCCCAGTTCTCGTTTCAGCGGCAAAAATTTGTGCAAGTGTGCCAGCAAGCTCGTTACTCTGCTTTCTTAAGCAACTACAATTAAAGCTAACCAAGCTGACTTTCCACTTATGTTTTACTTTTATGAGGGGATGTGTACAAATATGACAATTTTGAACTATGGTTGATACTATTAAAATTGTTTCTATATTAAAAGGAGCCATCCAATTAAGTTAGATGACTCCTGTAAAAAATTCTATTATTTTTTTTCCATAGAACCGTAAAGATCTTCTAATGGCTTCATAATGACTTTATTCAAGTCATTGATAACCATGCTCATACGTTGCTCTGCTTCCATTAGTTTGGAGATCTTTTCGTGTTGTTGTACAAGTGTTGCAGTTTTTTGAGCTTGTTCTACTTCTTCTTGTGCAATTTCTTCGCCGTTCATTTGCTTTTGTTGAAGACGTAGTTGAATGTCTCTAAAGTTTTCAAACATTTTTTGTGATGATTCGTCGCTGTTTACTTCATCATACATTTTTTTTAGTTGTAAAAACTCATCGCTCTCTCTTAATGCTCTTTCAAGTTCATTTGCTTGATCATATAAATTTACTGCCAAAATAGTACCTCCTAGTGATTAACTCTTGTTTCTCTACCCACTATAACAAACTATGTAGCTAAATTCTAGGAAGTTCCCCTATTCCCTTACGAAAGGAATTTATTCTGTTAAGAAAGAAGCTGCACGATTCCTCCTTGAATTAAACCAATAATTCCACCGAGTAATGCCCCTAAATACGTAATCATTTTAAATTCTCGGCGGGAAATACCTAGTACCAATTGTTCCAAACGTTCTGTTGAGAAGGAATTTACTTGTTCCTGAACAATTTGTTGCAAATGAAGCTTTTCCATCAAATTCGCTACTTTGCTTGAAAGTAAATTGATTCCCAAGTCTACCCAGGATGGAAGAACATTTTCAAGAAATTGCTTTTTGTAAGGAGCTACCCATTGGTTCAACGGTTTCGATAACTGTTCTTCTACTTTCACAGTATTTTTCACTGCGTTTTGAAGAGAGAGGATTATTTCTCTTTCAGGCAGCTTTTCTAACACTTCTTCTAATTTTTTATTTTTAAGTTTTTCCCATTCCTTTGTAAGAAGGTTATAGAGAATCTCTTGTGTTCCTTCATGTTTAATAAATTTTATAATTTCCGGTTGAACTTTATCCGCTACCGAAGTGTTCCCTAAAAACATACCTATCATGTTTCCAAGCGTTCCTCTTCCTTTTAGGAAATCATCAATCATTGTCTTCACTTTTGCTTTTCCTTCTGGACTGTCAAAGTATTGTTCTGCTTTATTTGCAATCCAATCAACAAGTACTGGTATTTTTGTCTCAACTTTTTCCTGCCACTTTTCTGGTAGTGCTTCCCCTATTGAATAAGAAGAATAATGATTTTTCCATTCCAGAGCTTTTGTTTCAATCCAATCGTCCATAACACTATTTATCCGCTCCGATGAGATTGGTAGATGGAAGGTTTTCATCCATTCTTCTACAGACTTTTCTGATTGAAAAATGGGCTCTGTTTCTTCCTCGAGCCATCTAGAAAGATCTTTTTTAAAATCAGCATTCAGAAGTTTATTTTGTAAGCTTTCTGGTGTGAGAAGATGCTCAACAACCATTTTTCCGAGTTGCTCCGCTAATTCACTTCTTCGTTTTGGGATCAGTCCTGGCGTAAATGGGACTTTCCATTTTCCAATATAGTAAGCCTTATATGGTCTGAACAGCATTTTAATTGCTAGTGAATTTGTTACTCCTCCAATTGCTGCTCCAATAATGACCATGAATAGGATTAACAGTAAACTTTCTGTCATATAAATACCCTCTTTTCTTCATTTAGAACATTTTTCATACTTCTACATACAATGCAATATCAGCATTAGCCCAACTACTTATTATAGAATTATTATTACGGGTTGTGCAAACGAGGGGAATAATATGATTGATACTTGCTCGCTAGTCATTCGGCAATCAAAAAATAATACAAACACATTATATTTACCACATAGTATCGTAGAAAATTTGTCAGGTCCGATAAAACCTGCAGTAACAATTAAACTAGGTCCAATCATGTTTGATGCTGAAGTTAGTGAAATTAGGACTGAAAATTACTGCACAATTGAAACGACACATACAGCATTCCCTGAAACAATTAAGCTTGATTCTATTCTTCTCCAATACGTAGAATATCATAATTTATTCTCGTTTGGTCCGTTTACCGCCATGATTGTGCTTGATACTTCTTTACGTTCTTTACACACTTTTAGTAAAGAATGTGTGGCATGGTATAAACAGCAAGGAGGACATTTTTTTATTATACCAGCTTCTTCTTTTCTTAAAGGAGAACTTGAAGGGTATTTTTACAATGAAGAAGAAAATAAGTGGGGCCTGTCTTCCATCATTACTCCTGATGTTTTTTACAACCGAATTCACTCTAGAAAATTAGAAAAACATAGCTCCTATAAACAAGCTTTGAACTATTGGAAAAATAAAGGTGTGCACATCTTCAATGAATTTTTCCTAAAAAAATCGGAAGTTTATGACCTGTTAGCACAAGAAAACCAGCTAAAAGCCTATCTTCCTGAAACAAGAACCGGTCTTCAAGAACTAAGTAGTATGGTAACGAAACATAAAGATATCTTTATTAAAGAAGATCAAGGCAGTCAAGGTAAAAAAATTATCCGAATGCAACAGAAAGAAAATCACTATAAAATCTATCAAAACTCATTTCATTCAAAGAGCCCCCTCACGATCTCATCTTTACAAGATGCCAATACACAAATTAATACTTGGTGCGAAAGCGGCTCCTATATCATACAAGAAACAATCCCTTTTTGCTGTTTCAAGGATAAACAGTTAGATTTCCGGATTCTTTGTCATCTAAATAAAGTACACAATTGGATGATCGTTTCAAGTGTGGCGAGAATTGCAGCTGATAATCAATTTGTTTCCAACCTTGACCGTGGGGGTGAAATACTTAAGCCGCTTGCAGTACTATCTCATTTATTTTCAAAACAAAGTGGCGAGAAAGTTTTTAGTGTAATTAAAGAGCTTGCTTTAGAGACAGCAAGAACACTCAGTGAAAGCAGTTCGACGGTACTTGCAGAAGTTGGAATTGATATCGGAATAGACAAAAGCGGGAAACCTTGGATTATTGAAGTGAATTCGAAGCCTTCCAAACAAGCCTACTCCGAGATTAAAGGAGTTCGCCCTTCTGTAAAGGCATTATATGAATATAGTAAAAATCTTTGGATAGAAAGGAGCACGCACCTATGAATGCAACGCTCGGGATAATGTCGTTAACCCCAGAGACCATTTCGTCCTATTATCAAGGCATTGGAGAAAAATCAATCGAGTATAATATCGATCTCTATTTGTTCTCTCCTCATGACATCTCTCCTACGAATGAAATCGTTGAAGGGTATTACTTCGATAAGGAAAAAGTGGAATGGTGCAAAGAAGCATTCGAAATACCAGAGTTTATTTATGACAGAACATTTTATACAAAGGATTTCACCTCTAAACAAGCAAAAGCAATTGTTCAATGGCTTAAAAACAAACCAGAAGTCGCTTTCCTTGGTTATGGTCTCCCAGACAAGTGGCGTCAGTATCAAACGTTAAAGGGGTCTCCTCTATCCTCCTATATTGTAGCCACAGAACTAGTCGAAAGTGGTGAACAGTTGTTAGAAGTGCTTGTTAAGGAAAAAGACTTAATTATGAAACCAATCGACGGTGCCCATGGATTTGCTGTTTATCATTTATCGATAACAACGGACGGGATTGTTGTAAGGACCACGAAAAAAAGTAATGTCATCCATCGTCCTTTCAAGTACAAATCTGCATTTATTCAATGGGTAGACCAGTTAATAAAAAATCACACATTCATCGTGCAAAAACGATTAACTAATTTAACAAACAACGGGAGACCATTTGATTTAAGAGTATTACTACAAAAAGATCAAAATGGAAATTGGCACACGGTCGAACGAGGAATTCGATTAGGAGCTAAAGATGGGATACTCACTAATATAAGCGCCGGTTCAACTGTCATTACGGTCAACAAATGGAAAAAGGAACTCAGTCACTTTCAATGGGATTATATCGAAACAGAACTAGACGAAATTCTTGAACTTATGCCATCGCTTTTAGAAAAGGAGTTTGCACCACTTTTTGAAATTGGCGTTGATTTCATTATTTCTGAAGATAATTCCCTCTGGATTTTAGATATGAATTCAAAGCCAGGAAGAAAACTAGTTCAATCGCTCTCCCCCCATAAACTCGATGCATTATATCATGCACCACTCAAGTATTGCGAACATCTTTTCACAACAAGATATTCAACAATAGATAGGGGTGATTTTTAATGTTGAAAACCTATAAGATTGAAAGATTCCTAGATGATGAGTGTTTATTATATTTACCATCCAGCGTCCCATTGAATGCGGATAGCCTCCATCAAGTCAGTTTAGGCTCAAAATATGCTACCGCTAGTTGTAATAGTCATCCTAACGGAAGAAACGTTATAGGTATAAGTTCTAAACTTTGTGAAGAACTGCATTTCCCTTCCAAATTAGAAACCATTTCTTTCATTATTAATGATGACCGAGTATACCTAGGGCCATTAATTGGTATTTTCACCGCTGGTTTTACGTCTTTTCGCTTAAATCCGATAGGGGAACGTTCTTCTTTTTTTAGTAAGCTTTTATCGGTACAGTCTGCACTAGGTGTCATTCCTTTTGTTTTTGGCGAAAAGCATATTGACTGGGAAAACGGGTTAATAAGAGGATTGTTTTATTTTAAAAATAACTGGGAAACAGTCACCGTTCCATTTCCAAGCGTCATCTATGACCGTCTCCCAAACAGGAGAAGTGAGAAAAAGAAAACATACAATGAAATAAAAGAAAAATTGCAAACACAATACGGAATCCCCTGGTATAATCCAGGTTTCTTTAATAAGATGGATCTGTTTGAAAGATTGGAGTTTGATGAAAAGGTAAATAGATATCTTCCAGAAACCAATTCCTTTCAGTCTTTTGAAGAAATAGAAAGAATGCTTGCATCTTATGGTCATGTATTTCTCAAACCAAAAAATGGAAGCCTCGGGAATGGTATTCACAAAATAACGTATAACCCTAATCTAGGGGAGTATTATTGCCGCTTTACAGATCGGGATGAAAAAAAACGATTATGGAAATTTTCCACATTGGAGCAGTTGATCAATAAGGTTTTCCGTAAAAAACAATTAGAGAAAATGCTCGTTCAACAAGGAATACCACTTCTTCATAAAGATCACCGCCCCATCGATTTTAGAGTCCATACAAATAAAGATGAAAATGGGAGCTGGCAAGTGAGTGCGATTGCAGCCAAAGTAGCTGGTGCGGGAAGTGTCACAACCCATGTGAGAAGCGGTGGCGAAGTGAAAAGTCTGAATGAGTTATTTTCACTAGAAGAAAGTAAAATATATGAAGAAAGATTAAAAAGTGCGGCCCTTACACTTTCCACTGCAATCGATCAAAATATAGATGGGTTCATTGGTGAAATCGGATTTGATTTAGGTATTGATCAGAATGAAAAAGTATGGATGTTTGAAGCAAACTCCAAACCTGGAAGATCAATTTTTGCTCATCCGCAACTAAAACAATCGGATTTATTAACACGAAAACTTGCATTATCTTTTGGCGCCTATTTATCACAGAAAGCCCTTCTACATCCAGGGGAAATGGTGAAATGAAGCTTCAGTATGATGCGAAAAAAAGAATTTTTTATCATAGTGAAGGAACAGAATCTGTTATCTCTTTTGGGAAAGATTCTTTTTTACTAAATAAACAAGACCAACTATCTCACTATAGCTTTGTCATTAAGAATTGCCATTCTATCCCACTTATCGGCATACTCGCAAGCCGTAAAGAAAAAAATAAATATAAAGGCAATTTTTCTTTATTCCGATCCATTCAGGAGGATTTACAAAACAGTGGCGCTGCAGCATTTGTATTTTGTCCAGACGATATTCTCGATGACGGTATAGCAGGAATTATTTATCATGAACAAACAAAAAAATGGGTAAAATGCCATTTTCCCATTCCTAATGTCATTTATAATAGAGTACCAGCTCGACAAGATGAATTAAGTCAAGAATATAAAAAGCTTTTACAATTTATTAAGCATCATAATATCATTTTCTTTAATCCACATTTCTTCAATAAATGGGAAGTGTATAGTGTATTATCAGCCAATCCCAATTTAAAAAGTCTGCTCCCAAAAACTGAATTGATTAGTGAAACAGCTCGGTTTATCGATTTTTTAAAAGCAAATGAGGTTATCTATGTAAAACCTGTTAGCTCTTCACAAGGAAAAGGTATCAAGGTGATTGAGTTATGCAGTGATGGAACCATTACATGTAAAAGTATTAAAAAAATTGAAAAGTTTTCTTCGATAGACCGATTTATTCAAGCGTACTCTCTTTGGTTTATTCAAAATAATAGGATAATGCAAGAAGCAATAAAATGTGAAACCTATAACGGACATCGCTTTGATTATCGCATACTCGTTCAACACAATGGTCGGGAATTTATTGTAACAGGTATCGGCGTTAGGGTCTCTGGAAGGCAGGATATCACAACACATGTACCTGCAGGAGGAAAAATTGTTCCATTAAAAAAAGTAGCTTCTCAAAATATTAAGAGTCAACTGACAGAAATTGCAAACTGGTGCGGGAATGAATTAGCGAAAGCGTATGGATATATTGGCGAATTTTCAATAGATTTAGCACCTAAACGAACGGGTGGATTAATATTATTTGAAGTTAATTCAAAACCAATGAGCTTTGACGAAGAAGACATCGAAAAGAAGCGAAGGAAAGAACTCCTAAACACCTTTCTCGTTCTTTCAAAAGGAAACTAACTGGACGTTCTTCATTGAATTTTTGAGAACGTCCTTATTTATTTTTCCGTTAATACTATTTTAAAGAATTATAAATTGTTGAAAACCTTGTAGAGTGCTCCATCTCATCTGTCATGGCAATAAATAGCGGCTGATATGCTTGCTGACTAGGTAGTTCAAATAGCATGTCCCGATAAAACTCCGCAGCCTCTAACTCATCCTTTAACGCCTTTAATACCCCTTCTTTGAAGGTAGCAAATTCAACCTTTTCTTTTTTATGTTCATAATACTCCCCGGTTAACAAGTAATGTAAATACTGAAACATTTCATAATGCTCTTTTTCATCCTTTTTCGCATGTTCGATAAACTCTACATAAAGTGGATTATTTGTCTTACTTTTCAATTCTCTATAAAAATAATAGGCTGTCCATTCATCACTAATCGCTTTTTCTAACTTACGTATAAACGCATTACTATTCATTTTATGCTTGCCCCCTCTCACATTCAATAAATAGTATTACGACAATACCCCAAATATGCGTAAAACATCGCTTTCATCTATACACAACTTAGAGGAAACGTTTACAATAGGAGATAGAGGTGATAACTAGTGATACAACATTTTCAGTTTAAAAATATGTACAAAAACAAAAAACTTCCAGGGTGGACATTTTCATTTTACTTTGAAGGAACGAAATATAGCGGCAATTATCACAAAAATGGCGACATTGAATGGGATAAACTTGTTCCTCCAAAGGAAGATACAATTAAAAAACAAATCCATGAGTTAATGCTCTTTCATGTGTATGAATGAGGTTCTTAACCTTTTTATATAAGGCACTTCCCTTTTAAAAAAATCAATACTATTGATATCAGTGTCTCCTGGATGCATGAACCACCCTCTTTTATATCAAAATAACGGTAACGGTTATCTAAAAAGGAGGATTGGGGCATGAAGAAAAAGAAAGAAGAATTTCTGCCTGATACAGAATATGAAGGAAAAGATAAAGTTTTTCTTGATGTAGACCGAATAATTAATGAAGGAATGTCTGGTGGATCTGTACATGCGCGGGAGGAAATTAGTAATATTGAAGAGGCTCGTGATTTAAAACAGGAATCTCCTCCAACAAAATACGATTCTTAAGCAATGAATAAGAGAAGCTGGTGAACAATCCGCTTCTCTTTTTTTGTCTTTTAAGCGTTTGACTTTCTTAAATATTTTGGCTCTTTTCTCATAGATTGTTGTTTTTACTTATAAATTGTGAGACCGTTGATTTCCGCTACGGGCACAAGACTCATCGGGGAGGAATGGGAGCCTCCAGGAAAAGCGGAAGCGGCTTGACCAGCTCGTGAAGAAAATAGGAAAATTCCCAAAAGGCGCCCTTTGCCTTTTGGGAATTTTATCTTTTTCACAGCGAGCTAGCCGCTGGAGCTAGACATACGCCTCGCCTGCGGGGTCTCCCACTTCCCTCTCTTCCCGCAGGAGTCAAGTACCCGCAGCGAGAATCAACTCAGTAGGTTAAACTTAGTTTTCATTAAAAAGCAACAAGTTTCACGAAAAGAGCCAATATTTTTAATACTCCCCTAGCCGCCTACAAAACCTAAAAAAATATTGTTCAGTACATGGTTGAAAATGAGCTCCATTCTCGTACAATAAATACAAAGACAAAATTTTAAATCTAAAACAATTAAAGAGGTTTTTTACATGCTAACTTCATTAATAGCTAAATATCCTGCAGCCACCACTCAAAAGCACCTGCCAATAGGAAAAACAAATAAAAAATGGTTCTCCTTAGCAGGTGAAGATAATTTTATCGGCATACCGGAAAGTGATCTTACAGAAAAAGAGCTCCAATTATTGCAATGTTTATTCAAGGAAGTAACCCCCTCTACTACTTCTCTTAATACTACATTTGAAAGTTCCCAATGGTTTCAATTTCTAACCGGTGAGGGTTCACATGATTTCACTCCGACTAAAAGTGAGAAACCGCATAGGATTGTTCAATTCTCTTTTTTGAAGGAAGTTGAACTACCTTTACTAAAAGAGGCACTTCAACATCTTGTTACCGCCAACAGTACAATCGTATTTTTAAGCGAAAAAAGCGGTCTTATTATAGAAGAACTAGCAACATCAACTATCGATGAACAACAACTTGAATCCATTGCACTCGTCCTTGAGTCGGACCTATTTATTACACCAAATTTTTTTATTGGTCAATTCAAACAAGTGAACAAAGATTTCCTTCCTCTATTTGCATATGAAAAAGATATGTTTGAATTTGCACAACAAAACCTAACAAAACAAAAAATTCATTCCTTTGTTAGCGTGCTTCCCTTTTTCGTACTAAAATACTTGCCAAAAGATTGGAAAGAGAAGAACTTTGACTTAATATACAAAGTTCTTTCTGAGGATAAAGAATTGACAAGAACAATCAAAATCTATTTAGAAAATCAATCAAATACAAGTCAAACTGCGAAACAATTGTATATGCACCGAAACACTGTTCAATACCGTATCGACAAATTTATTGAGAAAACTACTATTGATATTAAAAGTTTCAATGGTGCGTTAGTCGCCTATTTAGCCTGCTTAGAACTCGAAATGGTCAACCTGCCCAAATAGAAGCGTCTATTTTTGTGCAAGTTGACCATATAACTTTGAATGCGTTTTCATTAAGATGAAAGTAAGTTAAAAACGTAATATCAAAGGGAGGATTTTAACGTGGCAGAATTAAAATTAGACCATATTTATAAAATTTATGACAGTAAAGTAACAGCAGTAAATGATTTCAATCTTCATATAGATGATAAAGAGTTTATCGTTTTTGTTGGACCGTCTGGTTGTGGTAAATCAACAACACTTCGTATGATTGCAGGATTAGAGGAAATTTCTAAAGGGGATTTTTCGATAGACGGAAAACGCGTCAATGATGTTGCCCCTAAAGACCGTGACATTGCAATGGTTTTCCAAAACTATGCACTGTATCCACATATGAGCGTCTATGATAATATGGCATTCGGTCTAAAACTTCGCAAGTTTGATAAGCAAGAAATTGATAGAAGAGTAAAAGAAGCAGCAAAAATTTTAGGACTTGAAGCACTTCTTGATCGTAAACCAAAAGCATTATCGGGTGGTCAACGTCAGCGTGTCGCTTTAGGTCGTGCTATTGTTCGTGATGCAAAAGTATTCTTAATGGACGAGCCTTTGTCTAACCTTGATGCAAAACTTCGTGTACAAATGCGTGCTGAAATTGCTAAACTTCATCAACGCCTTCAAACGACAACTATTTATGTTACACATGACCAAACAGAGGCAATGACAATGGCTACACGTATTGTTGTTATGAAAGATGGGGTTATCCAGCAAGTTGGAAGTCCTAAAGAGGTATATGACAGACCCGAGAACGTATTTGTCGGTGGATTTATTGGATCCCCTGCGATGAACTTCTTCCAAGGTACACTTGAAGAAGGAAAATTCTCTATCGGTCAAACAAAAATATCTGTTCCAGAAGGAAAAATGAAAGTGCTACGCGACCAAGGTTATGTTGGAAAAAGCATTATTCTCGGTGTGCGTCCTGAAGATATCCATGATGAGCCATTGTTTATTGACTCTGCATCTGGAGCAAAGATCAATGCAAAAATCGAAGTGTCGGAATTAACTGGTGCGGAAACAATGCTATACTCTCAATTAGAAGGACAAGAATTTGTTGCCCGAGTAGATTCCCGTTCTGATGTAGCAGCAGGCCAAGCAATTGATCTTGCATTCGATATGAACAAAGCACATTTTTTTGATGCTGAAACAGAATCTAGAATCCGATAATAATCAAAAGCGCAAGCGCCTCGATCAGAGGCGACAAGCATAAGTTGAGCATCCCGGAAAGGCGTGCTTTGCCTTTTTGGGGTGCTTGACTTATGACCTCGAGCCTTTAGCCGCTGGAGCTAGAAGAAAAGCTATCCCAATAACAAACATTTTAAATTTCTCAATCAAAAAAGGCTATAGTGAAAGAATACTTAACACTCTTTCACTATAGCCTTTTAAAATTCGTTTAAAGGAATCTCCTTCCCTTCCTCTTGTCCACAGTTCATACAACTGAACAAATGAAGACAGTTATCCGTACAACTACTATTAGGAATACCATCAGCTAATTGGATTTGTTCAATATCCATATACGCACTGTAATCATCATAATAGTCATAATATCTTCCTTGATCTATTGTAGAATGTCCGCACTCTGGGCATTCTCCTTTATATTGAAATATTCCGTTACATAGCGCACAAGCTTTCATTTGATGTCACCATTCTTTCAACATTTATTTCGTATATAGTTATCGTTTGAGAAACAAACTTAATTATGTGTGACATTTTCTACAAACAAAAGCACAAGCGCCTTGATCAGCACAAGCATAAGTCCAACCATCCTGGAAAGGCTCTTTTGGCCTTTTTGGGATGGTTGGACTTATGACCTCGAGGGGCTAAGCTCTGGCCCTAAATATAGAACACTTTGATGTTAGAGTTATCTACATGCAAATATTCTATATAACCATTAAATAATAGGAATAAACTTCCTGTTTTATATTTGAATATAATCCTCTTTTGGGAACATAATACGTAGTAACAAGGCAATACAAAAAACATTTTTTAAAATCAATGGGTCAAACCATATTAGCTGGTCACAACTATCGTTTGTGTGTTGGTGCAAATCCAACTGACCCAACCAAAAAAACACATCAAGGAGATGACAGAAAATGGCACAACAATCTTCTAGAAACAACAACTCTAACCAATTAGTAGCACCAGGAGCTCAACAAGCAATTGACCAAATGAAGTTTGAAATCGCTTCTGAATTTGGTGTTAACCTTGGAGCAGATGCAACTTCTCGTTCAAACGGTTCAGTAGGTGGAGAAATAACTAAACGCCTAGTACAAATGGCTGAGCAACAAATTGGCGGATTCAACCAACAGTAATAAACAATTAAATAACATGGATAAAGCCCCTGGCATTTTGCCAGGGGCTTACTTTATAGTTTTTCTTTGTTACGTTAAAGTAGTGAGGGACGGACCTTCTCAAAGGTCCGTCCCCGACTATTGTGCAGCATTAAAGTGGTTATTTACCAACCATGTTGGCAGGGTTGATCCATTGGTCATATTGTTCAGATGTGAGGTATCCCGTTTTTATTGCTGCTTCTTTGAGTGTTATGTTTTGTTTATGTGCCAATTTTGCAATTTCAGCAGCTTTTTCATATCCGATGTGAGGATTTAATGCTGTGACAAGCATAAGCGAATTTTCCACAAACTTCTCGATAACCTCTTCATTTGCTTCCATACCACTTACACAACGGATATTAAATGACTGAACACCATCCGCTAAAAGACGGACGGATTGCAGAAAATTGTAGATGATAACTGGCTTGAAAACATTTAATTCAAAATTTCCTTGACTTGCGGCAAACCCGATAGAAGCATCATTACCAAATACTTGGGTAGCTACCATTGTTATTGCTTCACTTTGCGTTGGATTTACTTTTCCCGGCATAATGGAACTTCCTGGTTCATTAGCAGGAATAGTTATTTCTCCAATCCCACTTCGAGGACCACTTGCTAACCAACGGACATCATTGGCAATCTTCATAATATCTGCAGCTAATCCTTTTAATGCACCATGTGCATATACAATTTCATCATGTGAAGTGAGGGCGTGAAACTTATTGTTTGACGAAACAAAGTCAAAACCTGTTTGAATCGATAATTGTTCAGCAACTTTTTCACCAAAAGCAGGATCAGCATTTATCCCCGTTCCGACAGCTGTTCCACCAATAGCTAAATGTACTAACTGCTGACTGCTTTCCTCCACCATTTTTAATGACTTTTCCATCATCGCGCGCCAACCACTAATCTCTTGGCCTAGTGTTAATGGAGTGGCATCTTGTAAATGTGTTCGTCCGATTTTAATAACATCTTTAAACTTTTCTTCTTTCTCTATTAACACGTCGATAAAATCTTTTAGTACAGGTACTAGTTTTTCGCTTGTTTCCTTGTACGCAGCAACATGCATTGCTGTTGGGAATGTGTCATTAGAACTTTGCGACATGTTCACATCATCATTCGGATGAATTTGTTCCTCTGAGGCTTTTTCATTTAAAATTTCATTTGCACGAAAAGCAACTACTTCATTAACGTTCATATTAGACTGAGTGCCACTTCCCGTTTGCCAAACAACAAGTGGAAAATGTTCATCTAACTCACCTGAAACTACCTCGTCACAAGCCTTTACAATCGCATCTCGTTTTGTCTCTGAAAGCTTTCCGAGAGAGTGGTTAGCCATAGCGGCAGCCTTTTTCAAATGAGCAAATGCATATGTAACCTCAATTGGCATTTTTTCTTGACCAATAGGAAAGTTTTCTTTACTTCGCTGTGTTTGTGCACCCCAATACTTCTCCTCTGGCACTTTCATTTCCCCGATTGTATCCCGTTCAATTCTGAAACCCAATTTCTATCTCCTCCTTAAATTGCTTCCCTACTTTTCTTATTCCACAAAAAAAGAAAAATAACCTTTTCCACAAAAGAAGAAAAACAGACAAATTTATGAACGTATCCTTTCAAATAACGCAGCCAATCCAATCCCTCCACCAATACCTAATGTAGCTAATCCCATTTCCCCTGACTTTCTTGCTTTCATTTCATGAAATAAGCGGGTAACAAGGATTGCACCAGATGCACCATACGGATGACCCAGTGCTAGGGCACCGCCCCCTACATTTACTTTTGATTCATCGATCTGTAACTCTCGAAGGGAAGCAAGAACTTGTGACGCGAATGCTTCATTAAATTCCACTAGGTTAATGTCCATAATGGAAGTCTCTGTTTTTGTTAGAAGCTTTTGAACCGCGGGGATAGGTCCAATTCCTAATAAATTCGGGTCCACTCCTGCAACACTGCTGTCTCTAAACTTAAGTACTGGGGTAAGACCAAATTCCTCACACTTTTCTTTTGATAAAATTAACACGATGGCAGCACCGTCGTTTATCGGACAGGCGTTTCCGACTGTTACTGTTCCATTTTGTTTGAAAACCGGTGGTAATTTGGAAAGTCTTTCAATAGTTAAATTATTTCTTGGACATTCATCTCTTATATTATTTCTTATAGGGGTAATTTCGTCCTGAAAGCGTCCATTTTCAATAGAGGCTAATGCTTTCTTATGACTATTACATGCATATTTATCTTGATCTTTTCGTGAAACTTGATATTTTTCCGCAACGTTTTCCGCCGCCACCCCCATCTCAGGATCTCCAATTGTATCAGGTGAAAATTTTGCTCTTGAATAAAGGCGTGGTGGCTTTTGGCTAAATAAATTATCAGGCTTTTCCAATCGCCACGGAGCTCTACTTGTACTCTCCACTCCGCCAGCTAAATAAACGTCTCCTGCACCCGCTTGTACGAAACGGCAGGCAGTAATAATTGCTTCAAGTCCTGATCCACATTGTCGATCAATTGTCATTCCCGATACCGATAATGGCAGCCCTGCCGATAATGCAGAAAGTCTGGCAATATTTCCACCTGGCCCTACGACATTTCCTAGTACTACATCATCAATAGAATCTGGATCAATTTTTGAGCCTTTTACTATGTCTTTTAAAACTTCTGAAGCGAGATATTCTGGGTTTGCATTTTTTAGAACACCACCGACTTTTCCAATCGGAGTCCTTTTTGCATAAACAATAAAAGCCTCCCTCATACTAAAATCTCCAATCTGTATTTTGTTGCGTTACGATCAATTTTTCCAGTTTTCGTAAATGCCAATTTATCTGTTTGAATAAACTGTTTCGGAACCTTAAAAGAAGCAAGATACTTCCTACAAAAATCCTTCAATTCATCATCTGCAACAGTATTCATTGCGTTTTTCCAAATAACTGCAGCTACCACTTTTTCTCCCCAATAATTGTCAGGCATTGAGAATACAAATGCTTGCTCAATATCCTTATGTGATTGCAAAACCTCTTCTACTTCTTCTGGAAACACCTTCAATCCGCCAGATTTAATCATATTGCTTTCTCTGCCAACCAAATATATGTATCCATCTTCATCTTGATAACCAAGGTCTCCAACCGTAGCTCCATTCTTCGTTAAAACATTTACAGTTTCTCTTTCATTATTTAAATAACCTGAAAATAACATATTACTCGAAAGGTAAACCTTCCCAACTTTTCCTTGAGATACTTTGTTTCCATTGTCATCTAGGATATTTAGTGAAACGCCAGGAAACATACTGTGACCCTTTTCCTCTTCCGCAATATACTCTTTATACATGACAAAGCTTAATTCAGATGCACCATAATATTCGAATAATTTAGCATTTGGAAACAATGATTTTGTTTTCTGTTTAGATTGCCTAGACCATTCTGAACCTGACACGATAAAAGTCTGCAAATGGGAAGGAATTTGCTCCGCATCTTTATATAGATTAATAATTGCCTCTATCATTGTTGGAACAGCAATTAAAGTATCTATACCTTCTCTAGCAATCCTCTCTACTACTACTCTTGAAGAAAAAGAATTGCTGACATGAATAGTTGTCCCAAGGTGAAGAGCATGAACCGCAGCAAATAAACTAAGTGAGTGAAATAGCGGACCTGGTGAAAAAACGATACTGTTTTTATGTATAGGAAATACCTGTTCACAAACAGCAAAACTCTCCAACCAAGATTGATGATTTCGGAAAAATCCTTTTGGCTTTCCCGTAGAACCGGATGTAAAACCGATATAAAAATAGAAATCACTGTCCACTTTTGGTATTTCGTTTTGCCCGTCTTGAAGGTTAAATTCATTGAGGTTTGATAGTAAAATAGTCTTTACATCATAGAGAAAATCCTCCACTTTTTCTACAATAACAAAGTCTGGTTGTGCAATTCCAAGTGCATGCTCCATTTCTTCGTCAGTCCATTTACTATCTAACGGGATAGCGCTCCAACCATTTCTAATAACCGAAAAGAAAATAACCAAAAACAAGGCCGGTTCCTCTACAAAAATTCCGACTCGTTTTTTAGATATTCCGCTATATGCAATCATCTCCCTCTGTAATCTTTCTACAGCATAGTGAAATTCTCCATATGTATATGTTTTATTATCTGAAATAATCGCTAGTTTATCTGGATATAAAAAGCTGTGTTCTTCTAAAAGTTCTCCAATGTATGACTCCATATTTTCCTCCGTTTTAAGGATTTTCCCCTCAAATTTTTACTTGGAAATATTTCTTTTTAGTAAGGCTCTTTTCTTAGAGGTTGTTGTTTTTACTTATGAACTTTGCCCGTTGCTTTCCGCAGGAAGAGAATCAAGCTCCCTTCTGCTTCAACCAACTCAGTTTTCAGCTAAAAAGCAACACTCTTTACAAAAACATCCTTTAACCAAATTACAGTTGCTGAAAAAAGCGGTTGTTTTATGCAGCCTTTTGTTCTTTTATAAACCTTGCAACAGGGGCTGTTTTACGAAGTTGCAGGGCGATTACTCCAGCAACCACTGCTTTTAAGCTGTCGCCAGGGATATAAACTAAAGCAGAGATAGCCGCCTCCTGCCAGGAAAGTGCTGAAACAAAAGATAAATAAGTTATCCCACCTAAATAAATAAAAAGGATTCCACCGACGTAATTAAATAGCACCATATTCCACATTTTTAATCTTTCTTTGTAACGATCAACAAGAAAACCGATTATAAAAGCGGCAATTGGCCAACTCAATATGTATCCCCCACTTGGTCCAATCAAAGAAGGCAGTCCACCTCGCCCACCAGATAATATTGGTACACCTATTCCAACCAGTAAAACAAATAATCCCATACTTAGCCCACCCAACCTTGCTCCAAGAATTGCTCCAGCTAGCATGACACCAAATGTCTGGGCAGTAATTGGAACAGGCGTAAATGGTAACGCTATAGGTGGTAAAATCCCTAACGCCGCAACGATAGAAGTAAACATAGCTACTAGAATCATATTTTTCAGTTTCATAGGAAGTCCCTCCAATTGTTTTTCTATATTTCAAAATATACTGGATTCACCATAATTGTCAACCCATTAACCGAATTAGTTAACATTAAAAATAAAAAAAGAGTAAAAGAAGTCTACTCAGCAAACTTCTTTTACTCTTTTTTATTTAACTCCAGTGGCTCGAGGCATAAGCCAAGCAGCCCCAGAAGACAAAAGGCGCCTTTCCGGGATGTTGCTCAAGCCACCTTCGCTTTTCTTTTTGTCCAGCTACTGCGGCTAACTCGCTGTGAAAAAGATGATTCCCCTCTAAAGGCAAAAGGCGCCTTTTAAGGGGAATCCCTATTTTCTTCGCGAGCTGACCGAGCCGCCTTCGCTTTTCTATTCTATTGAATAAGATTTAAGAATTGACGAGTTCGTTCATTTTTAGGATTTTCAAATACTTCATTTGGTTTTCCTTGTTCGACTATATATCCGCCATCCATAAAAATTACTGTGTCAGCAACTTCTTTTGCGAATCGCATTTCATGAGTGACGACTACCATTGTCATCCCTTCTTCTGCAAGGTCTTTCATTACTTTCAACACTTCTCCGACAAGTTCGGGATCGAGTGCAGATGTAGGCTCATCGAACAGCATTACTTTTGGTTCAATTGCTAGAGCTCTTGCAATCCCTACCCGTTGCTGCTGCCCACCTGATAATTGAAATGGATAATAGTCTACTTTGTCACCAAGTCCAACTTTTTCTAAAAGATTAATGGCTTTTTCACGAATTTCACTTTTTGAACGTTTTTGGACTGTAATAGGTCCTTCCATTACATTCTCTAGTGCCGTCATATGTGGAAAAAGATTATAGTTTTGAAAAACCATTCCTGTTTTTCTACGAAATTTCAATAAATCTTGCTTTGATACTTTTCTACTAAATTCAACCTTTAAGTCTTCTATCGTAACGACGCCATCATTAGGTAATTCAAGAGCATTCAAACAGCGAAGAAACGTTGTTTTTCCAGATCCAGATGGACCGATTAAGACAATAACCTGTCCTTGTTCCACATTAACATCCATACCTTTTAACACTTGTAAATCACCGAAGTTTTTTTTCAAACCTTTAATACTAATCATCAGTCTGCCCCCTCTCCTTAAAAAGAATTATTTAGCAATATACCTATCAAGCCTTGTTTCAATCCTATCTTGAATAATAGTTAAAATAAAACACATTATCCAATATAAAAAGGCAGCCTCCACATACATTAATAAGAACTCATAGTTTGTTGCTGCAATTTCTTGAGCCTTACGAAATAGCTCTGTTACTAAAATCAAAGAGGCTAAAGACGTATCCTTTACAAGACTAATAAATGAGTTCGACAGTGGCGGAATAGACACTCTTGTTGCTTGCGGTAAAATAATTCTTTTTAATGCTTGAGCGTACGTCATCCCAATAGAATAACCAGCTTCCCATTGTCCTTTTGGAATCGATTGAATAGCAGCACGTACTATTTCTGACGAATAGGCACCTACGTTTAACGAGAAAGCAATGATAGCCGAAGGAAAAGGATCAAACTTTAATCCAAGATTAGGAAGTCCATAAAAAATAATAAATAGCTGTACTAATAAAGGTGTTCCACGAATTGCCGATACATACACTCTTGCAACACCACGAAAAATTTTAACGCTCGATAATCTTGCTAACGCTGTTACGATAGCTAAAATCATCCCTAAAATAAAAGAAATAATTGTTAGAGGAATAGAATAATACAAAGCCCCCTTAATCATTGGAAGCAGGGAGCTTTGTATTATATCAAACATGGCTTCAGGATTTTGAAAAATACTACTTAGGAGATACATCTTCCCCGAACCATTTCTCAGAAATTTCTTGGTACGTACCGTCGTTCATCATTTCCTCTAACGCTTTATTTACTTCTTCTACTAATTTGTCGCTTCCTTTTCTAAACATCAAACCACTTTCAGAAGCTTCTCCCGCTTCTGCTGTAATTTTGATATTGGCATCTTTTTGTTTATTTAAATAGTCCAAAATAGATATTTTGTCGTTTACTGTAACATCGACGCGCCCTTGTTCAAGTAATTGGACTGCTTGTGCTAACCCTTCAACACCTTGAATAGTTGCACCATTTTTCTCTGCAATGTCCTTATAGTTACTTGTCAATGATTGAGCAGACACGAGCCCTTTAATATCTTCGAATGATTTTACTTTATCATTGTCTTTACTTGTTACAACAACAGCTGTTGATTCAATATAAGGTACGGAAAAGTCATATTTTTCTTGACGATCTTCACGAATCCCTACTTGGTTTGCTATCATATCAAAACGCTCTGAATTTAATCCTTCAAACATTGCATCCCACTGTGTTTCTCGGAATACAGGTTTTACTCCTAAACGATCTGCTACTTCGCGAGCAATTTCTACGTCAAAACCAGTAAGTTCTCCTGATTCATCATGAAATGTAAATGGAGGATATGTACCCTCTGTTCCAATTAACAGTTCTCCATCCTCTTTCACTTTATCGTAAAGTGACTGTTTACCTTCATCAGAAGATTGCTCCTTTTCTTCTGTATTACCTCCGCATGCTGCCAATAGAATCGACAATGCAACGAGTAAAATAAACGATAATTTCCATTTTTTCATTTGTTAAACCCCCATTAAACTTATCGGAATTAATAGTATGAATGTTATCATAAAACGCACCTACCTAAATGTCAACGGAAAATCCTCTGATTTCAAGATGTTCAAAAATTTAATTTACTTTCTTATCTATAAATAGTTTGCTCAAATATGTAAAAATCATCAGAATTAGTTAAAATGAAAATAATTAATTTACAAATTGGAGGAAAAAAATGAAGATAGCTATATTCGGAGCAAGCGGCAGGGTAGGTTCTGTTGTCCTTAAGAACGCACTTCAATATGGACACCATGTCAATGTATTAGTAAGAAATCCACAAAATATAAACCAACACCAAAATGTCACCATTCATAAAGGTGATGTACTTCAAAAAGAGGATGTTGAGAAAGTAATAGAAAGTTGCGACGCTGTTATTAGCTGCCTAGGCACAGATAAAAATGACACCCTTTCAAAAAGTATGCCAATTATAGTGGAGGCGATGCGTAAGAATCATATCGAAAGAATTGTCACAGTCGGAACTGCTGGAATTTTGCAATCTAGAACCTCCCCTAGGCTTTATCGCTTTCAATCAAATGAATCAAGACGTAAACGTACAAGGGCTGCGGAAGATCACTTAAAAGCATTCCTTATCCTCCAATCGACGAAACTAGACTGGACGATTGTATGTCCGACCTATTTACCTGACGGAACACGCAAAGGGGGGTACCGCACGGGAAAAGATTATTTACCCGAAGAAGGAAAAAGCATTTCAATTTATGACACGGGAGATTTTGTATTCAGCCAATTAGAAAGCAGTTCTTTTTTACATTCTAGAGTTGGGATATGCTATTAGAAATCAATAGACAAACTTTAATCAGTAGGGTATTACTGCCGGTTAATACGGGACAGAACAAGGGCTGGCTATTTTATTCTGTGCCAGTCCTCTCTCCCACTTTTTTCTTATTAGCTGAAATTTTCATTCCCTACGATACACCTTCTCCGCTTCTGCAACTTTTTGTATATAATAGGATTCCTCTCGGTACATATGATCTGCCATTTGAGCGGAAAAGCTTCCAAGTACTTCTTCCTTCATTTCCATTTCTTCTAATTCTTCTAAAAAGATTTGAAAAAGTCTTATTTCAATGTCCACATCATCATTAAACTTTCGAAGGGCAGGAAATGTTCTAATATTCGCTCTTAAGTAGTTGGCAAGCTCTATTGCTTTAAGATAAAATTCATTAAATTGTTTTTCAAAAATAAGCCCTTTTTGTCTTAAGTCTTTTTCGGCTAAATCAACCGTTCCCGAAATTGCTCCAGCATGCCCTGCAGCGTCTGAGAGCCAAAGAAGATGATGGTGTAATTCGTGAAAAATTGGCGGTCCTTCTCCGTTTTTTAAATACCCTAACACTTTCTCGTATTCTTCTAATTCATTCACCATATGGTTTATAAAAGTAGGGCCGAAATGAATCTTAATTTCCCCTTGTAACTGCCGCTTAATAATCGAAAGTTTAAATTCTTTTAACGCCTTCACTTGTGGTGCTACTTGCTTACTAAGTTGTCTTAATTGATCCTTTGATAGCGATGGTAATTTTTCGAGCTCCTTTATAAAATACTCTTTAAAATGGACAGCTTTCGCTATATCTTCCTTTTCTTTATGATGAAGTGCCCCTTCTAAAAAAATGCTATGGTCTCGGAGTACTTTTAACCAAAAGTCATGTTCAAAAAGTGCTTTCTCTACATAACTAGTCAACGTATCGAACCTCCTCTTAATAGGCAAACAATATTTCTCTGATTTTAAGTAACCTATACATTTTATTCATTAAAATTAAAAGGAATGTCACAAACTTTCTTAAAATAGGGCTCTTTTCTCACAGATTGTTGTTTTTACTTATGAACCTTGCCCGTCGATTTCCATTAAAAAGCAACAATCTTTACGAAAACAGCCTAAAATAAAGAACCCACAAAAATAAGACCGGTGCCTCGCACCGGTCTTATTTTTGTAATAACATGTTGAATAACCTATATTTAACTAACGTACAGTCCTATGCCGGCATTTATTCCACCACAACAGCTGTTCCATATACAATAATTTCCGAAGCATTTTGCATGACGGCTGATGTCTCAAAGCGGACGGTAACAACAGCATTTGCACCAATTCTTTCTGCTTCTGCAATCATGCGATCGACCGCTTTATTTCTAGCCTCTTCCATCAACTCGCTATATTCGCTAATTTCACCGCCGACAATTGTTTTTAGTCCTGCCATGATATCTTTTCCAATATGTTTAGCCTGCACAGTACTCCCCCTAACAAAGCCTTTAAGCTCTCTAATTTCTTTACCTGGCACACTTTCCGTCGTTACTATAATCATTAAAATTCCTCCCTATGTTTATTTCTCTTCCAAACTTTTCTTGCAAATAGTAAATAAAAAATAATTGGAAACGGACATTGTATTAATCCCCATAGTCCCCAAAACCAATAATTATGTCCTCTTTTCCTTGCATCTGTGAAAAGAAAAATACTTTGAATAAGCAAAAGGATAATAACAAAAGGCAAAATATACAATTCCTCTTTTGTCATATTTTCTTCACCTGCTTCAAAAAAGAAATACTGCTGAATGCTGTCGCCAATATAAATACCGCTCCTTGGATAATAAGGAAGAGGATAGGCAGTTGAAGTAATGTAATGGCAAAAGCTGTAAGGACAAGGCATGCAACACATAAAAATAATAATATATCTTTTTTTAGTTTTGAACGCTGTAAGCTTTGTTGTTCGATTACAAACTGTTCAAACCACTGCTGAGTCGGAGTATCTTCATCTATATTTTTTTCTAGCGGTTCAAAACCTTCCTTGAGCAATTTATCCAATTGTCCCTCATCTCTTTGTTCGGATGATAGACTCTTCTTCATCTATTCTCAACTCCTTTCTCAACCAAGTAATTCCGTTGTGAACTCTCGACTTTACTGTACCTTCAGGAATCTTTGTCATTACACCTATTTCCTCATAAGAATACCCATAATAATGCTTCAAAATAATAACTAATCTAGTATCATCAGGCAACTTGCCAAGAGCTGCGAGCACGTCATTCCAGTCTTCATTACGAGACTCGAGTTCCCATTTTAACTTCCGGTAATCAGATTCCTCCTTCTGCCAATTTTGTTCCTTTTTTCTTTTTCTTTGCTCATCAATATACTTATTTGTAGCAATAGTAATCAGCCATGAAGAAAATTTTGATTTTCCGTTATATTGATGAATCTTTTCCACACATTTTGCCATCGTTTCCTGTGCCAACTCTTCCGCTATATCTCGCTTCAGCGTTATTTTTATCAAGTATTTTAAGAGAAATGGATAGTTTTCTTTAAACAGAAGAGCAAACGCTTCATGATCCCCTTTTTTTGCCTTTTTAATTAGCTCTTTCTCTTCCATCTCTTTAATCCTTTCTTATCACATTGATAGTGAATATCATTTATTAGACGTACAAATAAGAAATTCGTTCAAAAAAATTATATTTTTTTCTACTCTTCCCTTTTTTCCACTAATTTAGTGTTTCCTCCTATTATATGAGAATGAATTATTTTACTGCCATCCATCGATAATTCCTTTCTCATTATATATAGCGTAATAATACAAATAAGCATTTTCTTTGAAAATAATGCATGCAAAAAGGCTGGCAAATAAGCTGCCAGCCTTTTTGTATACATTATTTTTCACCTTTTTGTTCCTTAATTGTACGTTTTTTCTCTGACTCTCCAACAAATAAGGCACAACTAGCATCTCCAGAAATATTGACTGCTGTTCTTGTCATATCAAGCAAACGGTCAATTCCTAAAATAAGCCCTATTCCTTCAACAGGCAGACCAACACTGCTTAATACCATCGCAAGCATTATTAATCCGACTCCTGGAACACCTGCTGTACCAATACTAGCAAGCACTGCTGTTAAAACCACTGTAATAAGCTGTTCTAAACTCAAATCTATTCCATATACTTGAGCAATAAAGATAGTTGCAACCCCTTGCATAATTGCAGTCCCGTCCATATTGATTGTTGCTCCAAGCGGCTGAACGAAAGAACTAACTGATTTAGGTACGTTCAACTTATTTTGAGCAATATCCATTGAAACAGGCAATGTAGCACTACTGCTTGATGTACTGAATGCAACCGTCATCGCTGGACTGAAATTTTTAAAGAACCAAATCGGACTCTTCTTCGCTAGGAAGAGAATAGTACCTCCATACGTTACAATAGCGTGAATAATTAAAGCAGCAAACACGACAATAAAATATAGTCCCATTGCTTTTAATGCACCGAAACCTTGACTCCCAATAGCAGATGCTATTAAACCGAAAGTACCATAAGGAGCAAACTTCATTATGAGTCTCACAAGATACATTAACACATCATTAACTTGTTCAAATAAATTTAAAACACCTTTTGTTTTTTCCCCTAATGCCGTTAAGCCTAAACCAATAAAAATAGAGAATGCAATTATTTGTAGCATGTTTCCTTCTGCCATTGCCATTAACGGATTTGCCGGAATAATGCCTAATAACGTCTCTCCAACAGGCGGTGCTTCTTCCGTTTCAAATTCTGCTTGAGACTTGTCAATTCCTTCTACCATTCCAGGATCCGTCACATACGCTAGACAAATTGCGATAACGATGGCAATACATGTAGTAACCAAAAAGTAAGAAACCGTTTTCACACCGATTCTTCCGAGTTTCTTCGGATCTCCTAGCCCTGCTGTACCTAATACGATGGATACAAATACAATTGGAACTACAAGCATTTTGATTAGATTTAAGAAGATTTGACCGAGGGGATTAAATAAATACGGGTCTAAAATGTCGAATAGATCTTTTGCAAATAAATTTAATACCAAACCAATAATTGCACCTAAAATGAGTGCAATAATAATCTTCGCTGTTAAGTTCAATTTCATAGATGGTCCCCCTTAGAATAAAAATTAGATGGTAGATGAGAAACTCTCTACCTTTCTATTTGTTGATCATGGCTAATTAACTTAAAAAGCAAAATTTTTCTGACTCTTCAGCTTATTATGCAACTAGCTAATCACATCACTTTATTATACATACTTTCTCAATTTGAGCGAAGTAAATAAAAAGAAAATAGGATAAATTACCTATATAGTAGAAGGGATTTGATATATCCCATTTGGTATTTATCCCTAATTAATATCATGAACCTCTTTCAAAATCACTACCCTTAAATAGGTATATTTACTTAGAATAACTATTTCTTTATGAGAGTTTTATACGTATTGAGAGAGTTCTTTATAGATTTTCGTTTTCCATTGCAAAAATTCTTCGGTTAATAGTATTTCTTCTTTTCTTGGTCGCGAGAAGGGAACATGAAATTCTTTTTGTACAGTCGCAGGCCTTCTCGAAAGTACAAGTATTCGGTCTGATAAAAATAATGCTTCTTCGATATTATGTGTAACAAATAGTACAGAGCTTCTATCCTCTTCCCAAATGGACAACAGCCATTTTTGCATATCGAGTCGTGTAAATTCGTCCAATGCAGAAAATGGCTCATCCAAGCAAAGGAACGTTTGCGGACTCAGCATCGCTCTGACAAAGGCCGCTCTTTGTTTCATTCCTCCTGATAATTGATGAGGAAAGGCATTTTCAAACCCTTTTAATCCTACCCTTTCCATCATATTAATTGCTTCTTTTTTATTTTTCTTTCCTTTTAATTCTTGTCCTAATAACACATTTTCTAATACTGTTCTCCAAGGAAAAAGGGAAGGCGTTTGTGGCATATAACTAATCGAGCCTCTTTTTCCAATAATAGATTGCCCATCTAATAAAATATCCCCGCGATCGGGACGATAAAGTCCGCCAATCAAGTGAAAAAGTGTACTTTTCCCGCTCCCAGAAGGACCTAAAATCGAAACAAACTCCCCATCATTCACTTGTAAAGAAAGGTTATTTAACACGAAGTTTTCTTGAAATGATTTTTCTATTGTTTTAATTTCTAGTGTTGTCATGTAATATCCTCACCTTTAGTTCGCCACTTAATCAACCAACGTTCTAATACAACGATTATTGCAAAAAATACCAGACTTAATATCATAATAGTAAAAATAGCTACAAATACCCTATCTGTTCGGAAAGAAGAAGAAGCAAGTGTCATAAAAACGCCAATACCTTTTTCCGATCCAAGCCATTCAGAAATAACTGCTCCCATAACACTATAAGTAGCAGAAATTTTTAGTCCAGAAAAAATCGATGGCAATGCATGTGGCCATTCAAGTTTTTTAAAAATTTGACCTTTCGTTGCTCCAGCCATTTTCATATAATGAATAAGTTCTGATCCGGTTTGTCTAAAACCATCAAGAGCAGCAACTGCTACAGGGAAAAAGCAGACAAGTGTAATAACAATCATTTTCGGCAATAATCCAAACCCAAACCAAATAACAAGTAATGGTGCAAGTACAATAATTGGAATGTTTTGGGACAGAATTATTAATGGGTATAGTGACTCTCTTACTTTCGGCAACAAATGCAATGCAACTGCGACGAGTAATCCTGTTGCGCAACCAATTCCGAAGCCAGCAACTGTTAACATAACAGTTGCAAGGAGATGCTCCTCGAAAGTTGGCCATACTGTGATAGTTTCTTTCCATATTTCAGACGGTGCAGGTAAAAGCCAACTAGGGACTTCGGCAAAATTCGTTACAAGCTCCCATATGAGAAATAAAAGGATGATGACCAAACATGGTCGCCACCCTTTTTGAAAAATTCGTTTCATGGACGATATTTCTCCGTAAGTGTTTCCATCTCAATCCCCTCAGGCTGATAAAGCACTTTAATCTGTGAGATTACATTGGTACTGCCGATTTCAATCATTCGCTTGTTCATCTTTTCTATAACGTGAAACAATTCCGAAAGTTCTCCCTCCATCGTTGTTTCTAAAGGATGTACTTCAAACTTTACTCCAGACTGCTTTATAATCGAAATAGCTTCATCTACATATGGAATAACATCTTCTCCATTTTGTGTTTTCGGTATTATTTGTATACTAACTAGCGAGTTCCCCATTAATACCACCCCTTATTTTGGTAAAAATTCATTTGTAAATGCTTTTTTCGCATCCAACTTTTCTTCTAACAGTTTGTTTTCATACATCCAATTTGCATAGTTTTCCCATACTTCAAGCTTTTGTTCTCCCCATCTCGGTGCATCGTCTTGATATCGATTTGCAAGCCACTCTTGACTTTTCTTTACTAACTCCTCATCTAAATCAGGTACAGCATCGCTTAATATGTTAGCTGCTTCACTAGGATCGTCAATGGCAACTTGATATCCTTTTGATGCAGCTGCTAAGAACGCTTTTATTGTTTCAGGATTTTCCTTCACCATTTTTTCATTTGTTGATAGAACAGGAGTGTAGTAGTCGAGCTTGTCAGAATACTCATTTACGTATAACATATCTAGCTCTTCTCCTCGTAATTCTGCTTCAATTCCAGTCCATCCATAATAAATCCATGCAAAATCAACGTCCCTTTTAACAGCTGTAAAAAAGTCAGCGTCACCCATATTAACAAATTTCACCTTGTCTATATCAGCATCTTCCTTTTTCATAATGGAAGCCATAACTGCCTCTTCAACAGGAGAACCCCAGCCACCATATGTTTTGCCTTCAAAATCTTTTGGTGAAGTAATATTTTTTTGTTTTGGAGCTGCAAAACCAGAAGTATTATGCTGAATAACAGCCGCAATGGAAACAATGGGAACACCTTCTACTCTAGCTTGTGTAATACCCTCTTGATAACTAACACCAAACTCTGCTTTACCAGAAGCAACAAGCTGGTCAGCGCCAGCTTCCCCCGGCATAATAATGTCAACATCAAGCCCTTCCTCTTTAAAATAGCCTTTTTCTTTCGCTACATATAACCCAGTATGATTTGTGTTTGGTGTCCAGTCCAATACTACCGATACTTTCTTAAGCGATTCCTTTTCTCCCTGTGAGCCTTCTTCCTTTTGTTGGCTTCCGCATGCTGTCAATAGAAACACAACACATAGGATACTAATCCACTTTTTCATCTTCTTTCCCCTTTCTTATGTATGTAAACGATAAAAAATTTCATAATAGAACTAATATGTGGGGATAACGAGAATTCAACCGAGAATTCAACTGTTAAATACAGCTATTATTTCAACAGGTGAATACTAGAATAAAATCACCTGTTGAATACTAAAAGCGCCCCGGGTTTCGTGAACCCAAGGCGCATATTTCTAAAACAGGTAAAGTTACTGTTAAGAATATGTTTCCTCCGCTGGTTTCAACCAGATCAGGTTCCAAGGGTTAGTGTCTTATTAGGACACACTCTCAACCGGCAACACCGGTCCCCCTACAATTCTCGCTCTATTTAAATGGTTTTAAACGTTTACTTCATGAAATACTTTGCCACACATACTATAATTTTTCAAGAATTTTCCCGTAAATCCTATTCCAATTCAATCATTTAATTTCCCATTCACTTTCTATTATTATACAGTTTATATTAGCCACAAATATTCTGAATGAAAAGAGGTTTTCTTAATGGAAAGAATTCAAATGACGGAAGAATTATCTTTTTCAAGAGTTATACATGGGTTATGGAGACTAGCGGACTGGAATCAATCTACTTCGGAAACGTTATCGTTAATCGAACATTGTTTAGAGCTTGGCATTACTACTTTTGATCATGCTGATATATACGGAAGCTATACTTGCGAAGCATTATTTGGAGATGCTATCCGTGAGAAACCTTCATTAAGAGAGAAAATGGAGATTGTAACGAAATGCGGAATCGTGCTTCCTTCTAGTAATAGACCTGCTCACAAAACACATCACTATAATACAAGCAAACAACATATCATCCATTCTGTTGAACAATCTTTAACGAATCTAAATACAGATTACATAGATACGCTATTAATTCACAGACCCGATCCTTATATGAACCCTGCAGAAGTTGCAGACGCCTTTATTCAACTACAAAAAGAAGGGAAAGTTCATACATTTGGCATTTCCAACTTTAAAGATCACCAATGGGATATGCTTCAATCCTTTTTACCATTTGATTTAGTAACAAATCAACTCGAACTTTCTGTCTACAACTTAGAAAACTTTGATGACGGTACATTAAATTTATGCCAAGAAAAGCGGGTAGCTCCGATGGCATGGTCGCCTTTAGCTGGCGGAAAAGTTTTTAACGGTAAAGATGAGAAATCAAGCCGCTTACGTTCCACATTACAAAAAACAGCCGAAGAAGTTGGAGCAAAAGGAATAGATCAAATTATGTATGCATGGTTGTTAAATCATCCCGCAAACATTATGCCGATTATTGGTTCTGGAAAAAAAGAACGTATCACAGATGCCGTCCAAGCATTAACAATCGAATTAAATCATGATCAATGGTTTAACATTTTGCATAGTTCAATGGGACACGAAGTACCATAAGCTACTTAAATGGAAAGAAGGAATAGGCTACTGGGGCCTACTCCTTCTTTTTACAAGAGCTGCAGTATTTCAACAAGCATTATACGATGTATGCGTACTATTTTTTGCTGTAAAAAATTCTCGTTTTATCACTCACTACTTAACGTACAAGAATGATGACAACCTTCTTTTACAGTCTCTCCCTCAATTTGAATCGTACAATGTTCAATATTAAACTCTTTTTCAAGATACGAGGATATTTTAGCTAACATATCGTCTCTATTTACTGTATCGTCTACAACTACATGACAACTAAATGCAGGAAAATCAGAGGTAATCGACCAAACATGTAAATCATGAAGATCTTTTACGCCTTGAAATGATTGTATCTCCTTTTTTATCGCCAAAGCATCTAAATTGGCTGGTGTACCTTCCATCAATATATGAAATGCATCCTTCGTAACTCTCCATCCACTTATTAAAATAAGAACCGATACAATGACAGATGCCAATGAATCGGCAAGTGTCCAATCAAAAAAGTAGATAAAGACCCCAGCAATAATTGCTCCGACGGACCCAAGCATATCACCTATGACATGAAGAAAAGCACTTCTCACATTTAAATTATGCTCTGTATCACCTTTCATTAACATCCAAGCAACAATAATGTTCACGACAAGTCCAATGATTGCAATAAACATCATATTGGCAGAAACAGACGGTGGTTCTAAAAATCGATTATATGCTTCCCAAAATATATAAAGCGAAATTAGCAAAAGTGTGAGCCCATTTAAAAATGCTGCAAGGATTTCAAACCGTTTGTATCCATACGTTTTCGCTTTATTAGATGTTTTTTCTCCAACGTAAAAGGCAAATAAACTTAATCCTAATGCCGCTGCATCACTTAACATATGCCCTGCATCGGAAAGAAGCGCTAAACTATTTGTCAAGATGCCTCCTATTACTTCGACTATCATAAATAGGAAAATTAATAGGAAACTAATAAACAATACTTTTTTATTCGTTGAATGTCCATGATGATGGTGACCATGGTCGTGATGACCGCTCATAAACAATCCCTCCCTATATCAAAACTACTCAATCAGTAAAATCGTGACCCACTAGCGGATAGTTATTGTTTAACTCGTAATAGCCTTAAACCATTTAACGTTACAATTAATGTTGCTCCCATATCAGCGAATATTGCAATCCACAGTGTAAGCCAACCAGGAACAACAAGCAGCAATGCGATAATTTTGATTCCAATCGCAAACGTTATATTTTGCTTAATAACCGTTAGTGCTTTCCTACTCAATGTTACGATAAAAGGTAGTTTCTCGAGGTCATCACTCATCAGTGCGATGTCTGCCGTTTCAAGCGCAGTATCCGTACCTGCCCCACCCATTGCAACACCAACGGTCGCAGCGGCAAGTGCAGGAGCATCATTTACACCATCTCCTACCATCGCGACTTTTCCATATTTTTTTTGATAAGATTTTATAAAATCTAATTTTTGTTCTGGCAATAAACTAGCCTTTATATCTTTCACCTTTAATTTTGCTGCGATTGCTTCCCCTGTAGCTTCATTGTCTCCAGTTAACATAATTGTCTGTTTAATCCCTAAACGATGAAGCTCTTCTATAACATTTCTACTTGTTTCTCTTGCTTCATCAGCAACACCGATGAGCGCAAGCGGGTGATTTTCCTTTCCAAAGACCATTACTGTTTTTCCATTCAACTGCAAATCCTTGATTTTCTGCTGAGGAACAGCATCAAAAAGTTTTTCATTCCCGATAAAATATTCCGCACCATCTATATCTCCACTGATGCCCTTTCCTGTATGGGATAAGAAGTTAGTTATAGAAATGTTTCGAAAATCAATATTATTTTCCTCCGCTTTTCTTACTAATGCAGCAGCTAATGGGTGCTGTGAGTAAAATTCGAGTGCCGCAATTTTACTCCAAACCTCTTTCTCATCCAGGTTCTCTAATAAAATGAAGTCAGTTACTTCTGGTGTTCCTTTTGTTAATGTACCCGTCTTATCAAAAGCAATCGCTTTTAATTGTCCTAACTCTTCTAAATAAACTCCACCTTTAATTAATACCCCTTTGCTGGCTGCGTTTCCTATTGCGGTAACAATGGAAACAGGGGTAGAAATGACTAACGCACAAGGACAGCCAACAACGAGTACTGCTAATCCTTGATAAATCCATGTTGACCATTCAAGCCCCATCACTAACGGTGGGATGAGCGCAACAAGAAAGGCGATTCCAATAATGATTGGTGTGTAGTATTTTGCAAACCGATCAACAAAAGCTTGCGATGGAGCCTTTTCTCCCTGTGCTTCTTCGACTAAATGGGTGATTTTCGCAAGCGTTGTATCTTCAACTCTTTTTGTCACTCTCACTTTTAAATAACCTTCTGCATTTAATGTTCCTGCAAAAACATCATCACCTAAAGATTTCTCGACAGGAACGGATTCACCAGTAATCGCAGCTTGGTTGACAGAAGAGAGGCCACTCTCTACTTGTCCATCCATCGCAATTTTTTGCCCCGGTTTGACAATCATAACGTCGCCTATTTGAATATCTTCCACTTCAATAAGCTGTTCTTTACCGTCCCGTTCAATAAGTGCCTCACTAGGTGCGAGGTCAATTAACGACCGAATTGATTCACGGGCTTTGTCCATAGAGTACGCCTCTAACCTCTCACTTATAGCGAATAGGATAACGACAATCGCCCCTTCTCCCCATTCACCTATTATCGCTGCTCCTATTATGGCGATCGTCATCAATGTTCTCATATCAAACTCAAGACGTATCAAATTAAGTAAGCCAGTCTTAAATAAACGAAATCCTCCGATAGCTATCGCGGAAAAAAATATCGCTATTGTCCACAAGGAATCTTCACCATTAATAGTTTGTGAAACGTAAGCAAATACGACAAGTATACAAGCTAATAACACGTACATATTTCTTTTTAAGAAGGAATCTCTTTTCACAAATTGTTTATCCCTGTCTTCCCTTAACTTAAGACCTTCGAATGCACCTGCTTTTTCTAAACTTTCTATTGTGGTGTTTCCATAAACCGTAAGCTTTGAGGCACCAAAGTTAACTTTTGCATCCTCGACACCTTCTAAATTTTGAACATTATTTTCGAATTTAGCTGCACAATTTGCACAAGTAAACCCTTCTACTCTGTATGTTTGTTTTGCATTACTTTCACTCATCGCGACTATCCACCTCCTGCTGATGCTCTACAGCAATTTGAATTAACTGTTTTACATGGTGGTCGTCAAGGGAATAATAAACAAGCTTTCCCCTTTTTTCATATTTAGCAAGACCTTGTTTACGAAGTAAGCGCAAATGATGAGATGCTGTCGCTGTCGAAGAACCAACGATATTCGCTACATCGCACACACATAATTCTTTTTCAACTGCCAAAGCATAAGCAATTTTCATTCGCGTACTATCTGATAAAGCTTTGAACAACACTGCAACTTTATTCGTATTATGAGTAAGTAGCTCTTCTTTTAATCTGCTCACCTTCTCCTCATCAACGCATGTTACTTCACAAACTTCTATATCCTTCATCTGAATCACCTCAACATTCAAAAGTTCTTTTGAATATAGTATATGACAGAGAACTCAAACGTTCAAACATTCTTTTGAATAATAATGACTATATTAATTTCTGGGATAAGGTAAAACTTGGATTCATTTTACTAGAGGCATTGGTTTAAGAATAATATCGTTGGGACAACAAAAAAAGACTGCGCGTGAGTAAACAAACTCACGCGCAGTCTTTTTCCTAATTAATTTTGTTGAAGCTTCTTCTCTTTTTTCATAAAGAAATCAAGGCCTACCCAATAGGCAACCGAAATTATCGCATAAATTCCTATCGAAAAGTAAATATCTTCTGTTTTCCAGTCAAGGCCAGGAAGAAATAGACCAAGCACTCCTGAAAGAATGTAATATCCACCTATTAGCTGCAAGTATAACTTCTTAGCATTTGAGTCGGAATTCTCCAAGTATCCTTTTCCTGCTTTTCCAAAGAAAATAGCAATCCCTCTTAAAATGAGGTAGACCGAAAAGGCGATGACTATTGAAACAATGATATTCTGATTAAATACATCAGCCATAATCGTTCTCCTTTCAAATTACTTTTTATCCTGCATTAATGGACAGTAACCCCCACTAATTGAAGTTTCACTTTATAATCAAAAAAATTGTTTTGTCCAAGATAATTACTTATGATTGTATCATAATTTACACTGTAAAAATTATTTAAAAATTACTTTTTGGGAATTGATAAGAGTACAATACTTTTAAAAGGATATACTCTTGATACCTTAATTTCAAGAGTTTCCAACACGATATTTTTTACTATTTAATGACACTTAAGCTTTAGGAGGTGTTAGAAGCTGAATCATTATCATTGTGAAACAGCTTCCACTCATTGGACAATTTAATTAATTTACTTTTGGTCACCCTTTTAATAGGATTAACTGGCTTTTTTGTAGCATCCGAATTTGCCATTGTGAAAATTCGTGCATCCCGACTCGATCAGTTAGTTGCAGAAGGAAATAAAAAAGCTGTAGCGGCAAAAAAGGTCGTCTCAAACCTTGACGAATATTTATCGGCTTGCCAGCTTGGAATAACTATTACTGCCTTAGGATTGGGATGGCTTGGCGAACCAACGGTCGAAGCAATACTTCATCCTCTTTTCGAAAAGGTGGACCTAAACTCTTCCATCACAAGCATTCTTTCTTTTGTCATTGCTTTTTCTGTTATCACGTTTGTCCATGTTGTTATCGGAGAACTTGCACCGAAAACAGTAGCAATTCAAAAAGCAGAGACCATTACACTTAACTTTTCTGGCTCATTGATTCTCTTCTATCGGGTTGCTTTCCCATTTATATGGGTGTTAAATAATTCTGCCCGACTTATTACTAAATTGTTCGGTCTGAAATCGGTTAGCGAAAGTGAAATGGCCCATTCAGAAGAAGAATTAAGAATTATTCTTTCTGAAAGCTTTGAAAGCGGCGAAATCAATTCTTCTGAATATAATTACGTAAATAAAATATTTGACTTTGATGAGAGAATCGCAAAAGAAATTATGGTTCCGAGGACAAATATTGTTACTCTCTCAGCAAATTCGGATATCGACGAAGTTGTTTCCGTCATCAACTCTGAACGCTATACACGCTATCCTGTTGTAGATGGAGATAAAGATAACATTCTAGGTGTAGTGAATATAAAAGAGCTTTTGACAACACTTGTAGATAAGGAAACAGAAGAAGCAAACCTTCAAAGTTTCACTAAACCGGTTATAAGAGTGATCGAGACCATTCCTATTCAATCCTTACTCGTCAAACTCCAGAAAGAAAGGTCTCCGATGGCCATCTTACTTGATGAATATGGCGGTACAGCAGGACTTGTGACAATTGAAGATATCATTGAAGAAATAGTTGGGGAAATACGTGATGAGTTTGATAATGACGAAATTCCGGAAGTTAGGAAAATAAAAGAAGATCATTATATATTTGATGCAATAATGCTGATTGAAGATGTAAATGACCTGCTTGGTATTGAGTTAGAGGAAGAAGACGTAGATACAATCGGCGGGTGGTTCCTTACACAAAAGTATGAAGTTCAACTTGGCGATAAAATAGAGGAACAAGGCTATTGTTTTACAGTTAAAGAAATTGATGGTCATCATATACTATATTTGGAAGTAATAAAATTACCTTACTAACCACTAGACAGGACTTGCCATACGCTCGTCCTGTTTTTCTTTTCTCACTATAAGCCTTTTCTTCTCATTCCACTGCTTTTTTAATATTTCCAAAATAAGAGTCATAGACTAATATAAGGACCAAGATAATAGATTTGCTTTTCTACTATAATGATTATAATTTTTATTTATTTATAATTATTATAAAAAGATATTGATTTTTTATTGAAAAGTGTTATCATTATTTTTGTACTAATAAACTTGGTGGGGTGATTTTTATGAGCAAAAATAATAAAAAACTTACAACTAGTTGGGGAGCACCAGTCGGAGACAATCAAAACTCCATGACAGCCGGTTCTCGTGGACCAACATTAATTCAAGATGTTCATTTACTAGAAAAATTGGCTCATTTTAATAGAGAACGAGTACCTGAGCGTGTTGTTCATGCCAAAGGTGCAGGAGCACATGGATACTTTGAAGTAACAAATGACTTAACAAAATATACAAAAGCTAACTTTCTTTCCGAAGTAGGTAAACGAACTCCTTTATTCATTCGTTTCTCTACAGTAGCCGGCGAGAACGGATCTGCTGACACTGTTCGTGATCCACGCGGATTTGCTGTGAAATTTTATACAGAAGAAGGAAACTACGATATCGTAGGAAACAACACACCTGTATTCTTCATTCGTGATGCGATTAAGTTCCCGGATTTCATTCATACACAAAAGCGTCATCCACAAACTCATTTAAAAAACCCTAATGCTGTTTGGGATTTCTGGTCTCTTTCACCTGAGTCATTACATCAAGTAACGATTCTAATGTCAGACCGCGGTATTCCTGCTACCTTGCGTCATATGCATGGATACGGAAGTCATACATTCAAATGGGTAAATGCTGATGGTGACGGAGTGTGGGTAAAATACCACTTCAGAACAGAGCAAGGGGTCAAAAACATAACAGAAGAAGTTGGAACACGTATTGCAGGCGAAAATCCTGATTATCATACAGAAGATCTATTTAATGCAATTGACAAAGGCGACTTCCCTAAATGGAAACTATACGTGCAAATCATGCCGTTAGAAGATGCTAATACTTACAAATTTGATCCGTTTGATGTTACAAAAGTTTGGTCACAAAAAGATTATCCGCTAATTGAAGTTGGTAATATGGTACTAAATAGAAATCCAGAAAACTATTTTGCTGAAGTAGAACAAGCAACGTTCTCTCCTGGAACATTAGTGCCTGGTATTGATGTTTCTCCAGATAAAATGCTTCAAGGACGTTTATTCGCATATGCTGATGCACACCGTTATCGTGTCGGTGCAAATCACAACTCATTGCCAATCAACCGTCCAAAAAATGAAGTGAATACTTATCAACGCGATGGTCAAATGCGTGTAGATAACAACGGCGGAGGTTCCGTTTATTATGAACCAAATAGCCTAGGAGGCCCTAAAGAATCTCCTGAAGATAAACAGGCTGCATACCCTGTTTCAGGTGTAGCAGAGAATGTTGCATATGATCATAATGACCATTACACACAAGCTGGAGATCTTTACCGTCTCTTAAGCGAAGAGGAGCGTACACGTCTCGTTCAAAACATTGTCGGTGCAATGAAACCTGTCGAAAGCGATGAAATCAAACTTCGCCAAATCGGCCATTTTTATAAAGCTGACAAAGAGTATGGAACACGAATTGCGGAAGCCCTTGGCTTATCCGTACCGCAAGAGGTTAAATAATTCGCTGTACCCATTCTCAATTTTATTCTCATATTCTCAATTAAAAGATATCTGCCATTGGCAGATATCTTTTTTAGTGGCTTAAGTACCATTCATTTTGTTTGTAAATGAGAAAACAGGAGGTTCAAATGCTATTTGTCATTTTTTCATTGCATTAGGTATCTATTTATTAGACTGTTTTCGTAAATTTTGTTGTCTAACGGTACTCGACCGTGCCTTTCCAATCCACTCTGTGTTTTCAACTGTTGTTAAAAGCAACAACCTTTTAGAAAACAGCCATCTATTAAAAAGCCTTGGACCACTTATATAGCCCAAGACTTTTTATCTACTATTCTTTTTCCTTTTGACTAATTATATCTTGCGTTCCCTCTTCTTCCTTTTCACTTTCAAGGGGTTCAGTGACTTCTGTTAAACCTTTTACAGATTCACTCTTTTGATTCGTAACCTCTTTTTCACGAGATAATCTCTCCTCATTTGGTTCCGCTTGAATTTTTCCACTTTTAGTAGAAGAGCCTTCAAAATTGTTCACTTTTCCTCTAGATACAAAGCTTTCTAGCATCGCCTTTAGATCCATTCCTGTCGATTCTTTTAAGCTTTCTTGGAGACCAGCCATAGTTTTTGTTACATTGCTCGTAACTTTTGCTGATCCACCGTTGGACTCTGCGCCTCCCATATCAATTATTTTCATTTCATCAATTTGGGATAATGGTTGTGCTATTTCGCGGGCATACTTAGGAAGCATATCAATAAACATTTCTAGAATAGCCGCTTCCCCATATTTCTCCATCGCCGCTGCCATTAGCTCTTTTGCCTCTGCTTCTGCACGACCTCGTTCGCGAACTACTTCTGCTTCCGCAAGACCTTTTTGCTTTTCAATAGCCGTTTTCGTTTCCCCGTCAATTCGGGACTTTTCAGCTTCTGCTTCTGCCTTAGCTTTAATATCATAAGCATCAGCATCCGCCTGTGCTTTACGACGTTTTTGTTCTTCTTCTTCTAACGAAACTTGACGCTGACGTTCAATATACTGAACTTGCATCTCTTCTTCTTTTACTTGTTGGTTAAGACGGGCTTGCTCTAAGTTATATGCTTGTTCAGAACGTGCTCTTGCTCTTTCGACTTCTACTTTATATTCAGCATTTTTAATATCTTTATTCTTTTTGGATTCTGCAATAATTGTTTCCCGTTTAATTTCATCTTCTTCTGCTTCTTGATCTGTTTTCGCGCGATGCATTCTTGTCTCGCGCTGTGCGTTAGCTTCTGCGATGTCGGCATCTTTTCTTGCCTCAGCAATTCTCGGTCTGCCCAGCGCTTCAAGATAGCCATTTTCCTCATCGACATCCTTTATTTCTTTTAAGGAAAACGAGGTAATTTCAAATCCGAGGTTTTTCAAATCTTCTTCCGCAATGCTTTTCACTTTTTTATTAACAGATTGAAAGTCTTTATAAATTTCATCAACTGTTAAGGACGAAATGATTGCCCGCAAATGACCTTCTAATACTTCTGTTAATTCATTTTCTTTTTCCTTTTGGCTTTTTCCTAAAAACTTTTCAGCGTAGTTAGCAACAATTTCAAGCTTGCTGCCAATGCTTATTTCCGCTACACTGTGACCTTTTATCGGTACCCCTTCCGATGTATATGCTTCAGGTGAAACAATATTAAGTTGAAAAGAAGTTAAATCGATTGGTGTACTTGTTTGGAACATTCTTAATCGGATTCCGCCACCACGCACGATTTTCATGCTTCTACCATTTTCATCAACAAAAATACGATTATCTTTTTCAGGATCACCTAATTTAGGACCAGTAACGATAAGTGCTTGATTTGAACTTGCGGTTTTGTAGCGTCTTTTAAAAATAAAGAAACCTATTCCCCCACCAATTAACAATAGAAAACAAATAATTCCAAGTATAATTAACCAAATAAACTGCATCATATAAAAAGTCCCCCTTCTAATATTTAGTAATGAAAAATTAGAAAGCCTACATATACCACTCCTAAAGCTTGATAGTGTATAAATTTTCCTAGTATAACATTTCCTTCACCTCTATATACGGTTAAGTTACAAAAAGGTTTCAATATTGTCAGAATATAATGTGCAATTAGTTTACTAAATTAGAATTTCTGAGGAGACAACTGCACATTAAATAGCATTTCTATTTTAAGAAGTAAGGATCGGTCTATATCTACTCCACTATTTTTCTAAAAATAGTTTAAAAAATTTTTTTATACAAAAAATACGCAGAGAACTGAACTAAACTGTAAAGGATGTTTATTATGAGAGTTGCTGAATTACTAGTTAAGTGTCTTGAACATGAAGGGGTGAAATATATCTTTGGTGTACCTGGTGAAGAAAATATCGACATCATGGATGCCCTTCTTGATTCAAATATTGAATTTATTTTAACTAGACACGAAACAAGTGCTGCTTTTATGGCTGGCACATATGGAAGACTCACGGGTAAACCAGGTGTTTGTTTAGCGACATTAGGTCCTGGTGCAACCAATCTTTTAACGGGTGTAGCGAATTCCAACATGGACCTTAGTCCACTCGTAGCATTAACTGGGCAAGCAGGTTTAGAACGTCAACATAAAATCTCTCACCAATATTATGATTTAGTTTCAATCTATGAACCCGTTACAAAATGGAATGCTCAGATTAAAACGACAGAAATTGTACCTGAAGTGGTTCGTAAGGCCTTTCAAGTGGCTACTCAAGAAAAACCTGGTGCCACTCATATCGATATTCCTGAAGATATTGCGGCTATGGAACTGGAAATGGACGCCACTCCATTAGAAATCACCCAGCACCCCTTATCAGAAGCAGGTGATCAAGTTATACAGGAGGCTGCTAAAATCATTGAACAGGCGAAGCATCCACTTATTTTAGCAGGAAATGGGATAACTAGAGGGAATGCCTCCGACAGTTTGCATGCACTAGTTGAAAAAACAAACATACCTGTTGTTCATTCTTTTATGGGGAAAGGAGCACTATCTTGGGAAAATGAACTTAGTTTACTTACGGCAGGAATGGGCGGAAAAGATTATATTACTTGTGGCTTTAAACAATCCGATTTAATTATTGCTATTGGTTTTGACATAGCGGAATATCCTCCAAAAAACTGGAACCCCGAAGCTGCAACGAAAGTTTTACACATTGATACAGAAGAAGCAGAAACCGATGCCAATTATCCCGTTGCATTAAATGTGCTTGGCAGTATCAATGAAAACTTAAAAAAGTTAAACGAGTCACTTTCTCCTAAAGAAAGAGATAATAATTGGGTGAAAAATGTGCGCAAAGATGCACTAGCTGAATTAGACCAATTTAAGGATGACGTAAGCTTCCCAATTAAACCACAGAAGATCGTTTCAGATTTACGGTCTGTTTTAAATGAAGAAGATATTGTGATATCTGATGTTGGTGCCCATAAAATGTGGATGGCTAGAATGTACCATACGTATCAACCAAACACTTGTCTAATATCAAATGGTCTGGCATCTATGGGGGTAGCCGTCCCTAGTGCAATTGCTGCAAAAATGGTGCATCCAAATCGTAATGTCGTTGCTGTTTGTGGAGACGGCTCCTTCCAAATGACAAGTGCCGAGCTTGAAACAGCCAAGCGTCTCCACCTTCCAATTATCGTTCTATTATGGAGAGATGAAGGATATGGGCTAATCGAATGGCATCAGCAGAAAAAATTCCAACGTTCTTCCTATATAAAATTTGAGAACCCCGATTTTATACAACTTGCAAAATCATATGGGTTTGAAGCAATGCAAATACAAAAAGGCGAAGAATTAAAACCAACTTTAGAAAAAGCAATTTCCTTAAATAAACCTGTACTAATCGATTGTCCAGTTGATTATAGAGAAAACATGAAATTAACAGAAAAATTAGGAGACGTACTTTGTTAATAAAAAAGCGGAAGCGGCTTGGGTAGAGGCGACAAGCATAAGACGAGCATCCCGGAAAGGCGCCCTTTGCCTTTTTGGGATGATTGGCT
>NZ_JBHUMF010000024.1:0-17412 GCF_042684945.1 Bacillus seohaeanensis
ACAAGAAAATGCCACAAAAAATTTGCGGCATTTTCATTGACGTAATCTTTTTTCAACACAGTGAAAACGAGGCTAACCAAAAGGTTAGCCTCGTTTTCATGTGAAATATTCTTTTGTTATTCTTGAAGCTTACTTCTCGAGCAAAGTAAAACAAAATAGCATAGTAAACCGAATAAACAGGAAATAATAAGAGCATGAAATAAAGCAAGTCCAAGGTTTAATCTTGTAATAACGACAAATGCCCCTGATATTACTTGTAGCGTTACTAAACTAAAAGCAATAATCCATCCTCCATAAAGAACTTTTTGGTGCTTATGATGTTTTATGGCGATATACGTGATGTAAGCAATCCATAAGAATATTAGCCCTGCAGCAGTTCTGTGACCCATCTGAATCCATTCATACATATTTGTTGGAAACATAGGATTGGAATTTACACAAAGCGGCCAGTCGGGACAAACTAAACTAGATTTTGTATGTCTCACTAATGCTCCAGTATATACAACAATATAACTGTACAATGTCACACCGATAATGTGAAATCTCATCTGTTTATTAATGATAAGTTTATCTGCTTCAAACTTATTATCTACTTCAAATATCAATAATGTAAGCAACAACACTGCCGTAAATGATATAAGTGATATACCAAAATGCAATGCCAGAACAAAATCAGATTGTGCCCAGATTACAGCAGCAGCGCCTATTAATGCTTGAAGTACAAGGAAAAAGAAAGATAGAAATGATAGGAATTTCGTTTCTCTTTTATATCCAATAGCCTTCCAAGACCATATCGATAACGCCAGTACTAACAATCCAACCGCACCAGAGACAACTCTATGGGCGAGTTCAATAACTAATTCAAATGTGATGTTACTAGGTATTAGCTGCCCATGGCAAAGAGGCCAAGATCTACCGCATCCCATCCCGGATTCTGTTTTTGTTACTAGTGCTCCGCCAAGTAAGACAAAAAGCATACCAAGGGTTGTGATAACAGCTAACCATTTTAATCCTTTGTGCAAAGCTATTCACCTTCTTTTAAAATAAAAACATGGTTGTATTAAATGAAATTACGTAAAAAAATACATTATAATAAAAAAACATTCGCATTTTCGATGATACCGAATAAGGGTAAGAAACTCAACCAAAAAAATGTTACAGAATGGTGATAAAGTGAAACTTCAATGAATGTTTTTTTATTGCCTATAGACCTCAATTGATTTAACTAAACTTTTACTACCATATCGGTAAGTTTCACTGTATCTCATTGAGTAGGGAATTACTGAAGTTTACAAAATGTAGGAAATCCACTAGTGAGGTTTTTGTAGACGATATTGCTAGTTATTTTAGGATAGAGTTTTGCGAAGTTGTTTAATATGAACGTAAGGTAATAATCACGGGAATAATGTGATATTTTCTAACTTTCATTAGATCTATGTAAACGTTTTTAATATTTTTATGTTATCATAATTATGGAATGCAATGGTTGATACAGGAGTTAGAATTATCCTTCACAATTTCTTCACAATTCTATTTAAATCATTAACAAAAAGGCAATAATATATGGTTTAATATTATATTGACAGCCATTTTAAGAAATTTGAGGAAAATAATGTGTTTGATATTATTTTTGTTTTATAGTGAAATACTAATTATTTATAGAAATGGCTTTTGTTTTCCTATATAGTAGAAGAGGTAGATTAAAGCCTCTGTTTTTTTACATATATGAGAGGAGGGGGAAAATGTCGAACAGCAGAGTAGTGGCAAATATTAAGGAAGCAGACCTTCCTAACACAACGGCATGGAAAGATTTCTTATCTCTAATAAAAATTGGAATTGTTAATTCTAATCTCATAACAACTTTTACTGGAATGTGGTTAGCTTTCTATTTTACTAATACACATTTTTTACAAGCACTGGACGTTATGGTTCTGACTTTGTTAGGGTCTTCCCTGATTATTGCTGGATCATGTAGTATAAATAACTACATTGACAGAGATATAGATCACCTAATGGAAAGGACAAAAAGTCGTCCTACCGTAACAGGTAAAATAACTGGTTCAAAAGTATTGATGTTAGGTCTTATTATGGTTGCATGTGGAACAATAATGCTGTTTATGACTACTGTTACAGCAGGAATTATTGGTATAATTGGTATTATCAGCTATGTAGGCTTATATTCAATGTGGACAAAACGAAAATATGTAAGTAACACGATTGTTGGAAGTATTTCAGGAGCAGTTCCTCCATTAATAGGGTGGGCTGCAGTTGACGCGAATCTTGATATTATTGCTTGGGTTTTATTTTTAATGATGTTCATTTGGCAGCCGCCTCATTTCTATGCTCTAGCAATGAAAAGGGTAGAGGAATATAGAGCAGCAAATGTCCCTATGCTTCCTGTTGTGAAAGGTTTTGCTACTACAAAGAATCATATCGTAGCATGGGTAGTAGCTCTTTTACCGCTACCGTTTTTCTTGCTAGATTTGGGAATCTTTTTCTTTATTCTTGCAACAGCATTCAATATTGGATGGCTTGTTTTAGGAATTGCAGGATATAAGATGAAAGATGATATTAAGTGGTCAAAATTAATGTTTGTATATTCATTAAATTATTTGACTATCTTGTTTGTAGCGATGGTAATCGTTACGGTCGTTTAAGTTATTGGGAATTCTTTCTAATAAGAAATCCATATATATAATCTTAGGAGTCCTTGTTAATCTCAAGTACACTACATGAAAGAGGGGTTTGATTAAGCTATGAAAGCAAGGCTATCAAAGTGGCGCTTATTCTCATTAGTAGCAATAGTTGCGCTTGTCCTTTCTGGTTGTGGGGAACCATTCTTATCCACTTTACAACCAGCGGGTGAAGTTGCTAAGACTCAGTATGATTTAATGATTTTGAGTACAGCGATTATGGTTATAGTGATCTTGGCAGTAGTTATTGTATACGTTATTGCGATAATTCGCTTTCGCCGTAAAAAAGTAGGTAATAAAGTACCTAAACAAGTAGAAGGAAATCATAAACTTGAAATTATTTGGACTACTATTCCAATCCTTCTTCTTTTGGTTCTAGCTGTACCAACTGTATCTACAACATTTAGTCTAGATGATACAAAAGCTATGGAAAAAGATAGTGAAGGAAACCGTGAAGCACTTGTCATTAATGTACGTGCAAATCTTTACTGGTGGGAATTTGAATATCCTGACCAAGGGATTATTACTTCCCAGGATTTAGTTGTCCCTACCGATCAGAAAGTTTATTTTAATCTTCACGCTTCTGATGTAAAACATTCATTTTGGATTCCAGCTGTAGGTGGGAAATTGGATACAAACGTAGACGGTGTCAACCAATTTTTCTTGGAATTTGACAATGAAAAAGCAAAAGAAGCAGAGAATCTATTCTATGGAAAATGTGCTGAGCTTTGTGGTCCATCTCATGCATTAATGGACTTTAAAGTAAAGGCGATGCCTGAAGCTGAATTTGATTCTTGGGTTAAAAATATGCAAAATGCTGAAGAGCACAAGCCAACTACGGCTAAGGCACAAGAAGGGCAAGAAATTTTTAACCAAAAATGTTTAAGCTGTCATGCAGTTTCACCTCAAGATGGTCGCCCAGAACAGGCGCGTATGGCACCTAACCTTGCTACCTTTGGTGAACGTTCACGTATTGCTGGTATTTTAGAGCATGATGAAGAACAGCTGAAAAACTGGATAAGAGATCCTGAAGCTTATAAACCAGGAAATAAAATGACAGGTACTTATGGGGAATTAAGTGAATCTGAATTGGATGCCCTTGCAGAATACTTAATGGGCTTAAAAGTACAAGAATAGGTCAGGAATTAGTAAAAGGGAGGTTTAATCGTGAGTAGCTATGCACAGAAAAAAGGCTTCGGTGCAACGTTGTGGGACTACTTAACTACAGTAGATCATAAGAAAATAGCGATTCTGTACTTGGTTGCAGGAGGCTTCTTCTTCCTACTCGGTGGTCTAGAAGCGCTTATTATTCGTATACAGCTTGCAGTACCTAATAGTGATTTTATTAGTGCTGGCTTATACAATGAAGTATTAACAATGCACGGAACAACAATGATATTCTTAGCAGCAATGCCACTGGTGTTTGCATTTATGAATGCTGTTGTACCACTTCAAATTGGTGCTCGTGATGTTGCGTTTCCATTTTTAAACTCTTTAGGGTTTTGGTTATTCTTCTTTGGAGGAGTTTTCCTTAATCTATCATGGTTTTTAGGTGGAGCACCTGATGCTGGATGGACTTCCTATGCATCACTTTCAATGGCATCGGAAGGACACGGTGTTGATTTTTATGCACTAGGGTTACAAATATCCGGTGCTGGTACTTTGATTGGTGGTATTAACTTCCTAGTCACCATTATTAATATGCGTGCACCGGGTATGACATATATGCGTATGCCACTGTTCTCTTGGACAGCATTTGTTACATCATCACTAATTTTATTTGCATTTCCTGCTCTAACAGTAGGTATCTTCCTATTGATGTTTGACCGTATGTTCGGTTCAAATTTCTTCGATGTTGCAGCAGGTGGTAATACAATTATCTGGGAGCACTTATTCTGGATCTTTGGACATCCAGAAGTATACATTCTGGTTTTACCAGCGTTTGGTATTTTCTCGGAAATTATTCCACACTTCTCTAGAAAACGATTATTCGGATATTCATCTATGGTATTCGCAACAGTTTTAATCGGTTTCTTAGGATTCATGGTATGGGCTCACCACATGTTCACAGTAGGTCTTGGTCCAATTGCTAATGCTATTTTTGCTGTAGCGACAATGGCTATTGCTGTACCTACAGGTATAAAAGTGTTTAACTGGCTCTTAACAATGTGGGGAGGAAGTATTAAGTTTACAACTCCTATGCTTTATGCTGTAGCTTTTATTCCAACATTTATTATGGGTGGGGTAACAGGTGTTATGTTAGCGGCTGCACCTGCCGATTATCAATACCATGACACATATTTTGTTGTCGCTCACTTCCACTATGTAATTGTTGGAGGGGTAGTATTTGCTTTATTAGCAGGTACACACTACTATTGGCCGAAGATGTTTGGTACAATGCTTAATGAATTCCTAGGGAAAATCAGTTTCTGGTTATTCTTTATTGGATTCCATTTAACATTCTTTATCCAGCATTTCTTAGGTTTAATGGGGATGCCTCGCCGTATATGGACATTCCTTCCTGGTCAAGGATTGGAAACAGGTAACCTTGTCAGTTCCGTCGGAGCTGCTTTTATGGGAGTAGCTGTTATCATCTTGCTTATTAACGTCATTTCAACTCAAGTAAAAGGTGTGAAAGTTGGAAATGACCCTTGGGATGGAGATGGACGTACTCTTGAGTGGGCACTACCATCACCGCCACCATTCTATAACTTTAAGCAACTTCCACTTGTACGTGGATTAGATGCGTATTGGATCGAGAAAATGGAAGGTAGAAAAGAGCTTACTCCAGCAGAACCAATAGGTGATATTCATATGCCTAATAACTCTTTCTTACCATTTGTCATGTCTTTAGGGCTTTTCATCGCTGCATTTGGTGCGATGTACAATGTCGATGATAAAGCTTGGGCAATTCCAGTTTTAGTTATTGGAATGCTAATTACTTTTGGAGCAATGTTCTTACGTTCTGTCATTGACGACCATGGTTACCATGTTCATAAAGAGGATTTGATGGATGACGATAACAACGATAAGGGGGGCAAGGCATAATGAACGTTGAAGAAAAATTCACGCCAAAAACATGGCCAGCCTCGCCTGAAAAGGCAACCCTTGAAGGGAAAAATAAATTCATGGGATTCTGGTTCTTCCTTGGGGGAGAAACAGTTCTCTTCGCTTCTCTTTTTGCAACGTATCTTGCATTGAAAGATAAGGTTCCAAGTAAAGATCATGCTTTAGCTGCTGATTTATTTGAACTTCCACTTGTTTTTCTAACTACTGTGATACTTTTGACAAGTTCACTAACAAGTGTTTATGCAATGTATCATATGAAAAATTACAATTTCAAACGTATGCAGGCTTGGTTGCTTGTTACTGTTCTTTTAGGTGCTGCATTTTTAGGTTTGGAAATTTATGAGTTCAATCATTATGTTCATGAGTTTGGGCATACCTTTACTAGTAGTGCATTCGGTTCTGCATTTTACACATTAGTAGGATTCCATGGAGCCCACGTTGCATTTGGTCTCTGTTGGATAGTAAGCCTTATGGTTCGTAATGCTAAACGTGGATTAACTCTATATAATGCACCGAAGTTTTATGTTGCGTCGTTATATTGGCACTTTATCGACGTTGTATGGTTATTTATCTTTACAGTAGTATACTTAATGGGAATGGTGGGATAAACTGATGGCGAATCAACAATCAACTTCAGGTAACCCAAGTGTGGATTATGAGTATCGTCGTAAAAAAAATGCACAAGAAATGAAAATGCAAGTAACATCTTACATGCTAATGATATTTTTGACATTAGTTGCGTTCGTTGCAGTAGCAGGTGGGTTTGATAAGTATTTTATTATACCTTTCATTCTTTTACTTGCGGTAGTACAGTTAATACTTCAACTATACTATTTCATGCATATGAGCCACAAAGGACATGAGGCTCCATCACTGTTTCTATATTCAGGAGCATTAGTTGGGTTCTTAACAGTTCTTACTTTCTTGACAATTGTTTGGCTCTAATAAGTGGGAAGTCAGCCGTTTTTACGGCTGGCTTTTTATTTTTATAGACTATTCATTTATGAATAACTTTTTCACTAGAATAGTCTATGGCTAACTCTAATACTTAGCTCCTCGAGTTTAAATATACAAGGGGACGTTTCTATATCGGTATATAAAGAATTGTCAAGAACTTGTCATTAGCTTACATTGATGTAGCAATTTAATATGGTTATAATGAATGTAGGCATTAAGTTTGAAATGAGGTGAGGAAATGCCATTAGGTATATTTGGATTTTTTGCTCTATGGAGCCCGTTCTTTTTAGTAGCTATTCTTTTTATGACGGTAGTATATTTTTTAATTACGATAAAGTGGAGAAACAGTTTCAAGGAAAGTCGTAGGTTATCATGGAAAGAAGCTAGTTTTTTTATTGCAGCAATGTTAATCCTCTATACAGCGGAGGGATCACCTGTTGATGTTTTAAGTGGAATATTGTTTTCTATGCATATGACCCAAATGGCTCTATTATTCCTAGTTTGTACTCCATTACTTATCTTGGGGATACCGGATTGGGTTTGGAAATCAGTAATTGACCTTCCTGTAGTTAAGCCAATTATGAAATTTATGTCAAAACCGTTAATTGCATTGATTTCTTTTAACGCTATTTTTTCCATATATCACATACCATTAGTTTTTGATAATGTCCGTACGGATGCTACTTTACATGGTATATATACTTCTGTATTGTTCATTCTTTCTTTCTTTATGTGGTGGAAGTTATTAAGTAAAGTGGATGGTCAGTCTGGATTAAGCGGATTGAAGAAAATGGGTTATATTTTAGGTAGTGCTGTTCTGTTGACTCCGGCATGCGGATTAATTATATTTGCTAATGATCCTCTATACGCAACATATTATGATTCATCTACATGGCTTCAGGCGCTTGCTCTGTGTGTCCCTATTGATACATTGCAAGGATTAAGTTTATCTGGTCCAGAAGTATTCACTTCCATGCCGCTGATTGATGACCAACAACTTGGTGGAGTCATTATGAAAATTATCCAAGAAATAGTCTTTGGTATTGTGTTAGCAAATTTGTTTTTCCAATGGTATCGAAAAGATCAGGAGGAACAACAAGAGCTTTCTTATGATCCAATTGGTATTCGTTCGGATGCACCGGATACTATAAAGTAATAGGATAACTGACATAGGTGCGAGTGTAGCTATGTCAGTTGCATTCATACATACTACTATATATGAAATAAATGAAAAGTGAGGAAAGATGATGGCCGTACCGATACTTCCCACTATTAGTACAACTTTTATTGTTCTAAGTGCAATAACAGTTGCAGTTGGATGGTGGCAAATCAAACAAAGAAATATTGAAAAGCATCAAAAAACAATGACATTAGCTGGTATTTTTGCTCTTATATTCTTTGTAATATATGCAAGCAGGACTATCTTTATAGGAAACACCTCATTTGGTGGACCAGACGATATAAAAATATATTATACGATATTTTTAATTTTCCACATTACATTAGCTACTACTGGGGCCGTTTTTGGTATCGTCTCGCTATGGACAGGCTATAAAAAGAATTTTAAAATACATCGAAAATTAGGTCCTATTACAAGTATAATATGGTTTGCTACTGCGATAACAGGCGTGGCTGTATATATGCTCCTATATGTTTTATATAAAGGTGGAGAGACAACCTCTGTTATCAAGGCTATATTGGGTACTTAAAAAAACGATTTCCAATTTTAATTGGAAATCGTTTTTTTTGTTTGTTAAGGAAATTATAAAATATTCGCATGTGGATAACTCAAAAATTAAAGTGGTTTGTCTAGTTACAGCGGCTAGCCCCTCGAGGTCATAAGCCAAGCATCCCAAAAAAGCAAAGAAAGCCTTTCTAGGATGCTCGTCTTATGGCTGATCAAGGCGCTTCCGCTTTTGTTCCTACTAGCGGCTCTTTGCTGTTTCTCGAAAATCCTTGTTGCGTCTTGGGCTAGAAAACCTTTTCCACTTTTGTTTTTTTTAAAAGGAGATAAAAAACGATTGTAGAATTTTAATAGTGGGGGTGGATTATATTGATTAAACGATTAAGGCAAGAGGATTATGAAGATATAGTTACTCTATCAGAATATGCATTTCAATATAAATTAAAAGATGAGGATAAAGAGGCAAAACGAAAGCAATTCCAAACACAAATTATATTAGGAATAAAAGAAAGGGAGACACTTGCTGCGAAGTTGCACATTATTCCACTCGAAGTTTATATGGGGAATGCACGATATAATATGGGAGGAATAGCGAGCGTTTCAACCTACCCAGAGTATAGGAGAAAAGGATATGTCCGCAAATTATTAGCTGAATCCTTGAGTGTAATGAAAGATAATAATCAAACGGTGTCCATGTTACATCCTTTTCAGGTTGGATTTTATCGGAAATTTGGTTGGGAGTTATTTGTTAATCTGAAGAAGGTATCGGTTACGCAAGAGGAGTTAAAACCATTTCCTAGTAAGCGTGGAAAGATCAAACGTTATAATAAACATGATTTTCCTGATGATTTGTACAAACTATATGACCTGTATGCCAAAGACTATAATGGTGGTATTTACAGAACTAAGGACTGGTGGAAAGAGAGAAGTATAGCGGATTTGACTGTTGGGGTTTACTTTAATGATTCAGATGAAGCACAAGGATATATACTTTATACAATTAAGGACCGGAAAATGAAAGTAGAAGAAATGATTAGTATTACTCCCGACGCAAAAAAGGGTTTGTGGAATTTTATTTGTCAACATGATTCGATGATTAGTGGGGTAGATTTAGTTTTACAAAATAATGATCCATTAGTTTTTATGCTACAAAACCCTAGAGTGAAAACGGAAATCCATCCATATTTTATGGCAAGAATCGTTGATGTCGAGGGATTCCTACTCCAGCATCTTAATAATATTGCAGAGGAAGTACATCTTTTGTTAACGGTAAGAGATGAAGTGGCAACATGGAATAACAAAACCTTTTCCGTTAGTTGTGACAATGTAAAAGAAACACTAGTTTCCAATCAAAAGGATATCACAATGAGTATCCAGGCACTTGCAGCATTGGCTTTTGGTGTCTATAATGCTAAGCAGTTGAATGATATGGGACTCATCAAAACAACAAGAGAACAAACCGAGCAATTAACAATTCTTTTTCCTGAAAGCGGCCCTTTTTTTAGTGACTTTTTCTAATAAAACAGGAAAGAGGCTGATCAAAGCATTTTTAGCTTTTGATTAGCCTCTCTAACACGATAAACCTTTTTCTACAGTATAGAAACTTCTAGGAAGTTAAATTTTAAAATTCCATTTTATAATACCCGCTTCTTTTGCTGAATTAAATATTATTAACAATAATGGACCGACGATAAAACCAAGTATGCCGAGAAGTTTAAGACCTAGGTACATTGCTATTAGAGTTGCTAATGGTGATAAGCCGATATGAGTCCCCATAACCTTTGGCTCAACGGTTCTTCTAATAATTAAAAGTACTGCCGCCAGAATGGCTAATTGGGTACCTTCTGGAATATTACCCGTTAATAAATGAAAAATCGCCCAAGGACCAAGGATAACAATACTGCCGATAATTGGGATAAAATCAATAAGCCATATAATTATTGACATAACAACAGCAACTTCTGGAGCTATAATTAATAGCCCGATTAAGGAGACGACAAAAATGATAATACTGACAAGAAATTGAGCTTTGAAAAAACCAAAAATGACATAAGAAAGTCGGGATGTCATAAAATTGACTTTTTCCGCCGTGCTTTCTTTAAAACGGCTATAGATAGATTTCTTTATTCCAGGAAGGTCGAGCATAAAAAGAAACAACGCAATAAGGTAAACAAGAAAGCTAACTAAATAGTCCGGTATATAGGATAAAAAGGCACTTATTTTTTCTATGTTTAAGGAATTTAATAAACTATTCTTAAATCCAGTTAGAAATTTTTGTACTTCACCGCTAAACTCAGTCACTACTTCATCTGGAAGATCTTTTGCTGCATCAAGCAGCTTTTCTTCATAGTCAAGCCAAATATCCGTAAGTTGATTTATGTATTTAGGGGTGTTCTCAATTAGTTGTACCCCTTCACCAACTACCTTTGTTGTAATAAAGAAGGTAGATACTCCAATCAATAGTAGGAATAAAATAAAAACAACTAACACAGAAACTTTTCTATTAGCAGAAAATCTTCTTTGAATAAACTTTACTGCCGGTTCTAGAAATAGGGCTGTTACTATAGCAGCTATTAGGGGAACAGAAACGGGCAGGATGAAGTAAGCAATAACCGCCAAAATTAGAATCGTTGTGATAATCATCATCACTTTTTTATTTAAAAACTTTTTCAACATTGTACCCCTTTCTAAATAAACGAAAGCTATTATAAATATTATATTAGAGTGTTAAAGAATTGAACAGTAATTAGAGGAAATATTCGAAAAGAGGGTTATTTTTAACAAAAGATAAAAGTTTTACCTACTTACTCAAATTTAACCATAAACAACATAAACTAGAGCTATCCTAATTATGTTATTACTCAGCCAACTTATTAATATTAAGAAAAGGACCGCTCATGAAGGGCAGTCCTTTAACCAATTAATATGCGAATGCTTCAACATCCTTTTTGACATCCGCAAGAACTTTTTCACATGTTTTTACTAAATGTTTCGGGAAGTCTTCTCCCTCACCATATTCAACACCATGTGGATAATAATGTTTTCCTAATAGTGGAGTCATTAATTGAATAATTGCGTCATGTTTACCAACATCACCTTCTACAACATGACCTTGAATTCGTAAATAATATGTACCTTCTCTAACTTCAAATTTGTGGTCATATGTTACGCGCTCATAATCCCATTGTCCTTCACGAACAAGTCCGTGAGATTTCATAATTTCATCTAAGCGATTTAGATCACTTTTAAAAGTTTCCAAACCAGTCTCTTCAAAACGCATTATAAATCCCTCCTATATCTTCTATCGTATAATGATTTAACACTATATCAAAAATTCCTTCATTCTTTATAATAGTTGAATTTCTTTATTTCTGCAATGTGTTCGACATACGGAATATGGCAAATTTCTGAAAGGTGAATGATCTCTAGAGCTGTTTGTTTCTTCTAGGGTAGATGCTTTCTTTTTTTGTAGGCTACTCTTTATATTGCAATATTAAGTACTTCTATTTTAAGTAGGCTAATAAATGTGCTATTCTTAAAATAATAATTATTATTAATTCAAGGTATTAATTGAATATTATCAATACAGCAATAAAATATCATATACCTACTAAATGATAGAGAGGAGGCTAGCTACTGAAAACTTTAATTCGTATTCTCATTATTTTCGTCATTATTATTATCTTTACTGTTTATCAAAGCAATGAACAAGAGAATAAACCTCTTGAAGGTCCGATGAATGAAGAGCCGAAAGTGGATAAAGATAATAAAATACAGGATTCGAAATCATTACAAGAAAAGCAAAGACCTAAGTCCGGTCTTTCTCTATGGATAGGTAAAAGTGTGGAAGAAATGACAGCACAGTTTGGTGAGCCCAAGCGTATTGACAATTCCTCGTATGGATACGACTGGTGGGTGTATACTGTCTCCGAACAACAATATATACAATTTGCAATTGATAAAAGTAAAATAGTTTCGGTCTATGCAATTGGATCAGATGTGAATGCTTCGCCCTATACATTAGGACAAAGTTTAGAAGAGATATACCAATTTACAATCATTGAACAGGAAATCGTTATTAAGGACGGTAGTGGTTCTTATCAATTCGAACTAACAGAAGAAGATTTAAATACAAGACTTCTTGTTGAAGTCGGAGATATATACGCACAATTGTATTTGGACAAGTATACTGGAAAGTTGATGAGCGTAAGATTTTTAGATAAAGAAACTCTAATAAAAATGAGACCTTATGAAATGGTATACCGAGGTGAATTGGCGAAAGAAAAAGAGTTGACAGAAGAAGAGTGGGAAAAACATAATATGGGCAGTGAACAACAGATTTTTGATATAACCAATATTATTCGAAAACAGTTCAATAAATCTGTATTAAAGTGGGATGAAAAAACGGCAGTTGTTGCAAGAAAGCATAGTCAGGAAATGCTTGAAGAGGAATACTTTGCTCATGAATCACCTGTGTCGGGGTCACTTTCTGATCGATTAAATAAAGCAGATATCCCTTACCAAAAAGCAGGAGAAAATATAGCTGCCCAGTATATAGACGGACCTGCTGCAGTCCATGGCTGGTTAAATTCTGAAGGACACCGAAAAACCTTGCTTGAAAAAGACTTTACACATTTAGGAGTAGGTGTTTATCAAAAATATTATACACAAAACTTTCTAGAAGAGGTTAAAGGAATGTAAGAATAAAATAGAAACAATCTAATCAGGTACCCATTCTATATTAACAAATAAAAGTGCTAACACAATCGTGTTAGCACTTTTATTATTATGTAAGCTTAATCAATTATTAGTAGAGTTATTTTTTCTTTTAAAAATAAAAAATGATCCAGTACAATGGGCAATGGCCTTTCCATCATCATTCAACACACTTCCTTCTATAACTAATGTTTTAGAGCCTCGATGAACAATAGTAGCTTTTGCTGTAAGTTGTTCCCCTTTTCCTGGTGCTAAATAGTGGATGGTTAAGTTTGTCGTAACAGCTCCGTACTCATCCGGTAAGACGATGTTAGCAAGTGTTCCCATTGCAGAATCTATGAGAGTGGCTGTCACCCCGCCATGTACGATTCCAAGTGAGTTGTATATAACAGGGGTAATGGGCATCGTTACTTCTAGTTTTCCATCCCTCATTTCCCTTTTCATTCCATATATACCACCGATAAATGAGCCATTATCTTTAGTTTGTTTTCTGCGGACTCCATCAAGCAATTGTTTGATTGCCTGCAATTCTTCGTCGGTAGCATTATCTAGACATTCATTAAATAATAACTGTAAATTTTTTTTCACTTTTTAACATCCTTTATATTAGAATCTGTTTTTACACTTTGGGAAAAAATGGTCTAACTAGTATAAATATATTGAAAACTCAATTAGATTTTACTTTGAACTACCCCCACTTAGCAAGCCTGAAGTGAGGGATTCCTAAGAACTCCATTCTATCGAACAGATATTGATTAGGCGATCCCTGCCGTTCCGACAGTTACGAGACGAAGGGCTTCGTTCCGTAGATTCAATCCTGCGTTAATATCCCTTTGGTGATGACTTCCACAGGGAGGGCATGTCCACTCACGCAAAGCGAGATTTTTAACGTCTTTATTTTTGTACCCACAACACGAACAGAGTTGACTACTGGCAAAGTTTTTGGCAACAACGACGACTTTCTTGCCGTACCACTCTGCCTTGTATTCGAGCATCCGTTTGAACTGTGACCAAGCTACTTCACTAATAGCTTTGGAAAGATGGTTATTTTTTAACATGCCACTTACGGACAAATCTTCCAAGCCGATCACGTCGTGGTTTTTGACGAGATTGGTGGAAATTTTGTCTAAGTAATCTTTCCGCGTATTAGTGATAGCTTCATGAATACGAGCGACTTTTTTTCGTTATTTATCCCAATTTCCCCCACCTGTTTTCCGTCGTGAAAGAATGCGCTGTGCTTTTACTAGTTTTTCTTCCAATCTGCGGAACCATTTGGGGTTACCGAATACCTTTCCATCTGAAAGTGTCGCAAAATCTTTTAATCCGAGGTCCACACCGACAGCTGTATTTGTTTTGGACCATTCTTCTACCTCGGTTTCTGCAAGAATGGATACAAAATATTTTCCGCTAGGGTTTCGCCTAATCGTCGCATTGATAATCCGTCCCGTTACATCACGACTTTTCGCAAAACGAACCTTTCCAAGTTTCGGTAACTGGAGGTGCTTATCAAATACAGCGATATTTCCATTCGTTTGTTTTGTCGTGTACGATTGCACTTTATTCTTTTTGCTTTTAAAGCGAGGTGCTTTCGTTTGTTTTTTGTAATAGCGCTGGTAAGAATCAGCTAGGTTTTCAACCGATTTTTGAAGCGAAATACTGTCTACCTCTTTTAGAAAAAGATAGTGTTCTTTCAGTTGACGAACCGCCTTTACCATTTCATACTTATTGAAAAAGGAACCTTTCCATTCGTTGGTTGGGAGTTGCCCCTTTTGCTTCATTTCCTCCACGATGTACCAATAAGCATCCTTCTCTTTCTGTTTACCGTGAAAGAAGTTGTAGACGAATCTCGAACAGCCAATCGTTTTATTGATTAAATCAACTTGCTTTCTATTCGGGAAGATACGAAACGTAAAGGCTTTTTTGACTTGCATGATTTTCACCTCACCGCCAAGAACATTTGTTCTCATTGTATCATAGTGAGGAATATTTTGGCTATCGCCAACCGAAATTCATCTCCCCCTTACCGCTAGGATACATCCCATCTCGCGCTTGAAGAGGGAGTCTTCTTTCGGGAAATGATAAAAACTTTACCTTCACCAATTTTTTCATTCAAACATAAATTGTAGTAGATGTATGCCTTATACGTTGGAGGTGACACGATGACAAGAAAATTGCATCCCAAAGTTGCTGAATTCAAGTCTTTTGTAAAGAAACACCCTAAAATAATTAAGGATGTTAGAAATGGAACAGCACAGTGGCAGGATCTTTTTGAAGATTGGTATTTGCTCGGAGAAGAGGATTCTAGATGGGATGAGTACAGAGAAGGTAAAGATGAGGAGAAAAAAACTTCTCAAAACAGTGACGGCAATAAAGCGGGAAGTTGGATGGATCAAGTCCGGGAAATGGTGAAAAATATGGATGCTAATCAGTTACAAGGCCATATAAATAGTATTAGTGAAGCATTAGGTGCAGTTCAAGGGGTATTATCCCAATTTCAATCATCAAACTCGACTAAAGTCGCTTCCAAAATAGAGGAAACTTCCTCAAAACCTTCCCATCCGTTTTCCTTCCGAAAGGATTAAATAAAAGGGGATGTCACAAAAATGCGAAAGGACATTATTGACTATATTCATGGAAGTCAGGACTTGAAAAAGTTTTTACGAGGACAACCAAATTGGTATCGTACACTATCTAGAAATCCGCATGAAATTGAAAAATTTGAAATCGCGTCGATCAATCACTTTCAAAAAACGATTCCACATCAAGTCCAGAAATTTTCAAATGGAGTCCAAATGGCATCGCTTATGATGAATATGTTTCAATCAATGAATAGCACCACTGACGAATAGGTGCTATTTGTCTTTGAAAGGGAATGGTAAAAGTAAGTAACTGTTGGTAGGAATGGTGTCTGTTTAGTTTAGGCAGTTTGGGTTAGAGTTTTTTGTTACAAGAAACATTTTTTTAAATGACCTGCATTCTCATTTTTAACATTAATAATTTCTAATATAAATTATTAATGAATGTAGAGTAAAATATAGCAGGACTGCAAAGGCTATTAGTAAGGAGTGGTAACTGGATGAAACTATTAATAGTCTTAGCGATGTCGTTATTATTGATACTTACTGGCTGTAAAGAGGAAATCCCTGAACCTGAATCATTTAACCTTATTACCAAAGCAGAAGCAGCGACTAAAAAATCGAGTATTTCTGTAAAACATGTCGTACAGGGGAAGCAAGTCTACGTAGAGTGCGTCGTTCCAAATGTAACATTTTCAAGTAATAACGTCCGTAAACAAAAAGGAAAAATAGTTGTAACGGTTGATGGAAAAAGATATGAGGAGTATCGGACTGCGGCATTTATTATAAAAGGAATGAATAAAGGTGTACACCATCTAAAAGTAGATGTACAGGATTTGAACAATAAGCCACTTGGCATCTCCAAACAGTTTTATATAACAATCCCTTAACCTTTAGTTGCAAGTAAGATAAAAAAACCTGAATTTTAATATACAAGATTCGCTTACTTTCATAAAACATGTTAAAATACCGTTATGGAGGTGAGCTTCTTGCTTGCTACTATGGAAAGAATGCAGATTTTAGATCGAGCAGATGAATTATCCAGTTGGATCTTAGAATCAGATGTCGCAGAAAATTACAGGCAGTGTTTATATAAACTTCAAAGCGATGCACAAACCCAGAAGAAAATTAGGGATTTTACTAAAATGAAGGAAAGCTACGAAGAAGTTCAACGATTTGGACGGTATCATCCAGACTATAAAAAGGTCATGAAAGAAATTCGTGAACTAAAAAGAGATATGGATATGGATGAAAATGTAGCGGAATTTCGTCGTGCGGAAACTGAATTGCAAGATTTGTTAGACCATGTAAGCACACTTATTGGTGGCGCAGTGTCCGAACAAATTAAAGTTCCAACGGGTAACCCATTTTTCTCTGGAAGTTCGTGTGGAGGTGGCTGCGGCTCAGGCGGAAGCTGCGGATGCTCAGCTTAATAAGAAAAACGTAAGCGGCTTGGTCAGCACGCGAAGAAAATAGGGGTTTCCCTCAAAAGGCGCTCTTTGCCTTTAGAGGGAAACCATCTTTTTCACAGCGAGCTAGCCGCTGAAGCTAGACAAAGAAAAGCGTAAGCGGCTTGGTCAGCACGCCGAATTTAGACGAAAGGTTGTCACTTTATAGTTGGCAGCCTTTTTATTATTATAGGTTTTATTTTAAGGCTCTATAATATTTGTTGGGGTTAACACACAATAGAAGGCAAAATAAAACACGCAACCTTCCC
>NZ_JBHUMF010000025.1:0-29473 GCF_042684945.1 Bacillus seohaeanensis
ACAAGAAAATGCCACAAAAAATTTGCGGCATTTTCATTGACGTAATCTTTTTTCAACACAGTGAAAGGATTGATTCTAAAAAAGAATCAATCCTTTTTTGCTGGGAAATTGGGTGGCAGCCTGTTGTACGACAAATATATTTTCTCTATTTATCACACACTAAGGACACATGGTATTATTACTTCTCTTTATAAAAATATGATACACTTGGTAAGAAAAACGATTGATGGAATGAAGGCAGTGAATATAAATGTTACTAAATAAATTAGTTGTAATAGATCTTGAAACGACAGGGAATTCCCCTAAAAAAGGTGAAAAAATTATTCAGCTCTCTGCTGTAATAATTGAAAACGGGAAAATTGTTGATCAGTATACATCCTTTGTTAACCCTGAAAAGTCAATCCCTGTATTTATTGAAGAATTGACAGGAATCAACGATGAATTAGTAGAGGGTGCCCCTTTGTTTGCTGAAATTGCTCCAAAAATATTGGAGATATTGGATGAAGCAGTCTTTGTTGCTCACAATGTGAATTTTGACCTTTCCTTTTTACAAGGTGAATTAGAAAATGCAGGTTATAATACATTTTCGGGCCCTTCATTTGATACAGTTGAATTAGCAAAAATTGCACTACCCACAGCAGACAGTTTCAAGTTATCAGAGTTATCCACACAATTAGATGTAAGTCATGTTAGACCACATCAAGCTGACAGCGATGCCTATGTCACAGCAGAAATACTTTTGCATATGGTGAACGAATTATCTGAGCTCCCGCTTGTGACTTTAGAGAAACTTTTAGAGTTATCTTCATTTTTAAAAAGCGATTTAGAACTTTTATTTAGAGAAATATTGAAAGAAAAACAAGCACATGTGGAAGATTTACCACTCGATCTTGAGGTATATAGAGGAATTGCACTTAAAAAGAAAGCACCTATCGATCGTGTGGATAGTGATTGGGAGATGCAACACATAGATAAAGACAACATTGAGGGGTTATTAAAAGAGAATATTCCATTTTATGAAAATAGAACGGAACAAATGAAAATGATGAAGGCAGTAAGTGAGTCCTTACATGAGTCCTCCCATTTACTAGTAGAAGCAGGTACAGGAGTAGGGAAATCATTAGCTTATTTACTTCCTGCAGTTCTTTTTTCAAAAACAAATAAAAAACCAGTTGTTATAAGTACTTTTACTATCCAACTTCAAGAGCAGTTACTTCATAAAGAAGTTAATACGCTGAAAAAAATGCTAGGAATCCCACTCTATACAGTGTTATTGAAGGGGAAAAATCATTACATACATTTATTTAAATTTGAGCAGTCATTAAGAGATCATGATCCCCAATATGATATTGTACTGACGAAAATGCAAATTTTAGTCTGGCTAACAAGAACCATTACAGGCGACATAAATGAATTGAATTTAACGTCTGGCGGGAGATTATTTTTGACTCGTCTCCGTCATGATGGCTGGCATTTACCACATCAAAAAGACCCTTGGGTAGGGAAAGATTTTTATTTACATGCAAGAAAGAATGCAAGTGATGCAGATTTGATTATTACGAATCATTCTCTACTACTAGCAGATGTTGCAAGCGAAAATAGTATGCTGCCTAGTTATGAATATTTAATCATTGACGAAGCACATCATTTAGAAAAATCTGCCCGTCAACATTTAGGAATCGTACTTGACTATTTATCGATAAAGTTCACGATTTCACAGCTTGGTATGCTGGAACAAAAACAGCTCTTCTATAAATTAGAGGAAATACTCCAAGTACACCAAATTACAGACACATCTCGTTCATTTGAACTAGATTTCCAACTGCAAAATTTTTATCAGGAAATGGATGAGGCGATGCAGTTGTTGGCAAGTGTCTTTTATAAAAAGGCAAAAAAGAGAAAAGGAATTCAAAAAATACAACTCCGCCTTTCAGAAACAATCTTGAAAAGTAAAGAATGGCAGCCAGTTAAAATTATCATGGAAAGAATAGTTTCCGATATGAATATAATTGACCGTCAAATGTATGAAAAGCTCGATAAACTAAAAGAAAAGACGAACAAGTTAAAAGACGTGGAGAAAGCAATAGTAGAAGAGGCCTACAGTTTCTTGTTAGAGTGGGTCGAACTAAAAACAAATATTAAAAATATCTTTTTACAAGAACTTGAAGACTATGTAATTTGGCTTGATGGAGACATTCGTTCTCTGCCAAATAGCTTAGTTGTCCAAGCTCAACCGATAGCGGTTCAATCAGAAATGCAAACAGAAATTTTCCAAAAGAAAAAAAGTGTTATATTAACCTCTGCAACGTTAACTGTGAATGGTACGTTTAATTACTTCATGCAAGAGATTGGGTTAAACAAAAAAGAGGTGAAACAGCTGATGTTGAGCTCTCCTTTTCACTATAAAGAAATCTCAAAATTATTTGTTCCAACAGAAATACCTGATATAGGGCAAGTATCAACTGATGAGTATGTAGAAGCAGTCAGTTCTCATTTAATAGGTGTTGCAGAGGTTACAAAGGGCAGAATGTTAATTTTATTCACTTCTTATGACATGCTAAGAAAAACATATGATCTCATGAAAGATAGCGGATTACTAGAGGATTATGTGTTAATGGCTCAAGGAATTACCTCAGGGAGCAGAACAAGATTGACCAAAAACTTCCAGCGTTTCGATAAAGCAATTCTTTTTGGAACAAGCAGTTTTTGGGAAGGAGTCGATATCCCTGGAGAGGATCTGTCTTGCTTAGCAATGGTCAGGTTACCATTCTCTCCTCCAGATGAGCCTGTAGCGGAAGCGAAATCGGAGTGGCTAAAGGAACAAGGAAAAAACCCATTTTCAGCAAATGCGCTTCCAGAAGCAGTTATTCGTTTTAAGCAAGGAGTAGGAAGGTTAATTAGACGAAGTAGTGACAGAGGAATTGTCATCGTATATGATCGCAGAATTGTTACAACTCGTTATGGAAAGGCGTTTTTACAGTCAATACCGAATATACCGGTTCACCAAGAAGAGTTACCGGAATTGTTAGGTCGGATAGAGGAGTGGCTTTAAAACAAAAGCGGCAATTTAACTTTAAGGTACGAGAAATAAAGAAATAGGGATAATTTACAATAGTACAACACAATCTAAAGGATGGAGTTTTTTTCCTTTTTTAAAGCACTGTATTATAGTAGACATACTAGTATAGAGTGAATAGTTTGGTGGAGGTTTAGTAATATGAGATTGTGTTGTGTTATAGTATTTCTTAGTTTTTTTATTGTAAATTCATCATATGGAGCAACACCACAAATAGATTTAAATTTACAAGAAGATGAGTTCGCTATTAGTTTTTTGCCACTTAAAGAAGGAGAGGTAGCAATTTTACATCTTCCCTCAGGAGGCCAGTATTTGATTAATACAGGTCCAGTATCTATGATGGATAAGCTGTATTTTTATTTAAACCACTTTCAATATACCAATATAAAGGGAATTCTTATTACAGAAGAATCAGAGTATTATCCTGAAAGTATAAAGAAAATCCAAGATGATTTTCCGGTAGAGCAAGTTTATATAGGATCTAAACTTGTTAAGGCGCAAAAAGGTAAACTGCCGCCAAATGCATTTAGTTGGGATAAAAATAAAGTTCTTACTATTTCTCCAAATCTATCACTGCATCTACTCCAAGAAGGAAGTGAGAAAGGAGAAGGATTGAATTTTACTATTACCTTCTTTAAACAACGGTTTTTATGGCTGAGCTCTCATTCTAAAAGTACAGAATCTCTATTAATGAAGAGGATTCTAAAAGATATTTGTATCATGAAAATTCCCGTAGAATCCAAAACGGAGACAATATCAGATAAATTACTGAAGCATATCGACCCGCAAACAGCTATTTTATACCGTTCTAAAGAAAAAATGCTGAATGGAGAACTTTTGGAATCAATAAACGAAACATGGATTGATTTATATTTAACGGGTCAACATGGATTAATTTCTATAAAATTCAATCAGACTTATTATGAAGTGATTACCTATTAATGGGGACAGATAGAATAAAGTATTCATGCTCATTAACTATGGGATAAAATTAAACGTAAAACGTATAAGTAATGTAGCAATTAATTCATAAAAAAAGAGCTGCAGATTATGCAGCTAAAATATGTGTGGATTAGAAAAAGTTTTTAAATTCCTTATACCATGTTATGTTATGTTGTTGTTATAATGAGATGTAGTAACCGACTGTACTATTATTGTGGCTGTTTTTTCTGTTAATATAAATAACAATATTTGTGTCTAAAGTTAAAAAAGTGGAAGTTAAGACAGTTCTGTTAATACTATCTTGCTTGAGTGCAAAATGTTCATTACTTCTGTATATATCATTAGTAATTGTAAACAGGGGGAAACAGAGGAGGAAAAAGGTTGGAAAGTAAAATAGAGGTTTTATCTACTTTGCGAATAAGCTATTCTGACGACTTATATAAGATGGTTGATGTATTAAATAAAACGTTAAAAAAAGATGATTTAATGTTTGGATTAGCTTTGGATCCAGAAGATCAAGAGCAGGCAATCTTTACAATCTATCGTACATAAAGAGTGATAAATAGTGAAAAAATGGATAATAATTTTTAGTATTTTATTTTTAGTAGTTATTTCTGTATCAATTTTTATTTATTTTAATTCCCGCAATCCGCTCGAAACAGACATCGAAAAAGCAGTTGCAAGAGCAAAAGAAGAATCATCAATTGAAAGTATTGATGAGACCTCTTACTATAACAGTTCAAAGTCTTATATCGTTATTAGAGGAAAGAATGCTGAAGAAGAAAATATTATTGTATGGGTACCAAAAAAGTCCGGTGAAATTGTTGAAAAAAAATGGGCAAATGGTATTACAGAAAAACAGGCAATCAATAAACTAAAGGATGAAAAACAACCAAAAGAAATCCTTTCCGTCCATCTTGGTCTTGAATCGGTAGGTCCCGTTTGGGAAATTACCTACTTAGATGATAAAGAACATTTAAATTACTTTTATCTATTGTTCGAGAATGGTGAATGGTGGAGGAAAATTGAAAACTTGTAATAGGGGGAACCTAAAATGAAAATTAAATTAGCTAACCGCGTAAGTGCACTCACACCTTCTTCTACTTTGGCGATTACAGCAAAAGCAAAAGAAATGAAAGCACAAGGTATTGATGTTATTGGACTAGGTGCAGGTGAGCCGGATTTTAATACACCTCAGCATATTATTGATGCGGCAAATAATTCGATGGTTGAAGGACAAACAAAATATACACCGTCTGGCGGTTTAGCTTCATTAAAAGATTCCATTATACAAAAGTTTAAAACCGACCAAGGCATTCAATACGATGCATCAGAAATTATTGTTACAAACGGTGCAAAACATGGTCTATATACATTATTTCAGGTGTTATTAAATGATGGCGATGAAGTAATTATCCCAACACCGTATTGGGTAAGTTACCCTGAACAAGTAAAGCTCGCTGGAGGAAATCCGGTCATTGTCGAAGGAAAAGAAACAAATTCATTTAAAATTACTCCAGAGCAACTTGAAGCAAGTATAACAACTAACACAAAAGCAGTGATTATTAACTCTCCAAGCAACCCTACTGGTATGTTGTATACAAGAGAAGAATTAACTGCTTTAGGTGAGGTTTGTGTAAAGCATAATGTATTGATTGTATCAGATGAAATTTATGAAAAGTTAGTATACGCAGACCATAAACATGTTTCCATAGCGGAAATTTCGCCAAAGCTTAAAGAGCAGACAATTATAATTAACGGTGTTTCCAAGTCACATAGCATGACTGGCTGGAGAATCGGCTATGCTGCAGGGAATAGTACTATTATTAAAGCAATGACAAACCTTGCTAGTCATTCAACGTCTAACCCGACTACAACATCACAATACGCAGCTATTGCAGCATATGAAGGTACACAAGAGCCTGTTGAAACAATGAGAAAAGCGTTTGAAGAAAGGTTGAATGTTGTTTATAAAACATTAGAAGAAATTCCTGGATTTCAGTGCCTAAAACCACAAGGAGCTTTTTATTTATTCCCTAATGTAGTAGAAGCTGCACAAAAAACAGGCTATGAGAATGTTGATGATTTTGCCAAATCTCTTTTAGAAGAGGCAAAGGTTGCAGTAATACCTGGTTCAGGCTTCGGTTCTCCAAACAATATTCGCTTATCCTATGCAACTTCTTTAGAAGCGCTTGAGGCTGCAGTGGAGAGAATTCATAAATTTGTTGTGGGGAAAATGTCATAAAAAGGAGTTTCGATTAGTGGGGAGTTTTACATCCCCACTTTTATTAGTAAATAGGAATGATATCAAAGTTGCATTACTATTGCTACTCGATATTCTGATATGTATAATATAAAACGATACATATCGACAGTTTTTTATGTTTTTTGGAGGGAAATCTATCGTGAAAACTACAATTGCAGAAGTAAGTAAGTTTGTTGGAGAAGAAGTAAAAATAGGTGCTTGGTTAGCCAACAAACGTTCAAGTGGAAAAATTGCCTTTCTTCAACTACGTGATGGTACTGGATTTATACAAGGTGTCGTTGTCAAAAGTGAAGTAGAGGAAGAAATATTTAAATTAGCAAAATCCATAACGCAAGAAACATCCTTATACATTACAGGGGAAGTAACAGAGGATACTCGTTCACCTTTCGGGTATGAACTTCAAGTTAAAGGTATTGAAGTAATACACGAAGCTGTAGATTATCCTATTACCCCTAAAGAACATGGTACAGAATTTTTAATGGATCATCGTCATTTATGGCTCCGTTCACGCAAGCAACATGCGGTAATGAAAATCCGTAATGAAATTATTCGTGCAACATATGAGTTTTTTAATAAAGAAGGATTTGTAAAAGTAGATCCACCTATTTTAACAGGAAGTGCTCCAGAAGGAACGACGGAACTTTTTGCAACAAAATATTTTGATGAAGATGCCTACCTTTCCCAAAGTGGACAGCTTTATATGGAAGCTGCAGCAATGGCATTAGGAAAAGTATTTTCATTCGGTCCTACATTTAGAGCGGAAAAATCAAAAACTCGTCGTCATTTGATTGAATTTTGGATGATTGAACCTGAAATGGCATTTTATGAATTTGAGGAAAATTTAGTTGTTCAAGAACAATATGTGTCGTTTATTGTCCAATCAGTACTGAAGAATTGTAAGTTAGAACTAGAAAGATTGGAAAGAGACACAGAGAAACTGCAAAAGATTCAAGCACCATTCCCAAGAATTTCTTATGATGATGCTCTTAAAATGCTTCATGAAAAAGGATTCGATGACATTGAGTGGGGCGATGACTTTGGGGCACCCCATGAAACGGCAATTGCAGAAAGCTTTGATATGCCTGTATTTATCACACACTATCCTACATCATTAAAGCCATTTTATATGCAACCTGATGCAAATAGAGACGATGTAGTACTTTGTGCAGACTTAATTGCTCCAGAAGGATACGGTGAAATCATTGGTGGTTCAGAACGTATTCATGATGCAGAACTATTGAAACAACGCATCGAAGAACATGATTTGGCTTCTGATGCTTACAAATGGTATTTAGAGCTAAGAAAATATGGTTCAGTACCGCATTCCGGTTTCGGATTAGGACTAGAAAGAACTGTAGCGTGGATCAGTGGCGTAGAACATGTACGTGAAACAATCCCATTCCCACGCTTGTTAAATCGTTTATATCCTTAATGAAAAGCGAAAGAAGAGAGGTTTCCATCAGGACCTCTCTTCTTTTATCTTGTGGCTTAGGAAACTATAAAATAGTCTTATATAGGGTAACCTTTCTAACGAAGCAGTTTACGTTTAGCTTCAACAGCTAGAGAATCGAGGTCTTTTTTAAAGGCTGTTTGTATGAAAAAAGTATTTTTTAGCATTACAAAATTAACCAAAATGAATTGATTCTACACCATTTTGGCACTAAATTTGCTTTTTTATAATAGATGGTGGCGGCTTTGTTTCAGCCGCCATGTGAGTTTTTCGTAAAGGTTGTTGCTTTTTAACGGAAATCAACGGGCTAAATCTACAAGTAAAACAACAATCTATGAGAAAAGAGCCTTTTTGAAGAAACAACTGAGGGTAAAAGGGGAAATCTCTAGGGGTTTCTTGAAAAAGCTTGTCGCCTCTAAACATGCCATCCCTGCATTTATTCTGGAAAGCAAATAAAGAGAACAAATTTACTATAAACTTATTGCTAAATATAATAGGAAAAATATTGGATAAACCTTTTCCATGTCCACATATACTTACTACATGATATACTAAAGATGAGGTGTGAAGATGATGGATTATAAAAATATAATGGTCTCTTGGATGAAAGAAGGAACGCTTAGCATTCCTCAGCTTCTAGTTAAGCATTATAATAAGCTAGGTCTTAACGAGACTGAATTTGTTTTACTTATCCAAGTGTACGGGTTTCTTCAAAAGGGGAATACTTTTCCGACACCAGAAGAATTGTCTTCCAATATGAGCATTTCATCAGAACAATGCTCATCTATATTAAGAAAACTAATACAACAACAATTTCTATCTATTGAAGAAGGAAATGCTCCCAACGGCATTTTATATGAACAATATTCTTTTCAGACATTATGGGAAAAACTAGCGGATTATTTAGTCCAAGAATCAAAAATGCAGCAAATGCAAAGGTCGATGGAAGAGGAAAAAGATATTTATTCATGTTTTGAACAGGAATTTGGCCGTCCTCTTTCACCTCTAGAGTGTGAATCCTTGGCAATGTGGATTGATCAGGATGGACATAATCCGGTGATTGTAAAAGCTGCCTTGCGTGAAGCTGTAATGTCAGGAAAGCTTAACTTTAGATATATTGATCGTATTTTGTTTGAGTGGAAGAAAAACGGAGTTAAAACAATTGAGGATGCCAGAGATCAAGGACAACGTTTCCGCTCTCACCAAAAAAACAATGTTTCAAGTGGCCAGACTAAAGAACAGCGGAAAACAGTACCATTTTACAACTGGTTAGAGCAATAAAATAAAACTTTAATCATTAAGCTTTACTACCCGCTAATGCGGGATAACAAAGTATATTACAGAGGGACTGGCTTAGTTGTCAGTCCATTCTTTTTGAATGAAGGTGAAATTAAAATGTTAACAATAAAACAAATTGAGTTTTGTCTTGAAGAAATGGAAAAAATGTATCCTGATGCTCATTGTGAATTAGTTCATAAAAATCCTTTTGAATTGGTTATTGCGGTGCTTTTGTCAGCACAATGTACAGATGCATTAGTAAATAAAGTAACAAAAGGCTTATTTCAAAAATATCACTCACCACAGGATTTTTTAAATGTGCCTTTAGAAGAACTTCAAAATGATATTCGTTCCATTGGTCTTTATCGAAACAAAGCAAAAAATATTCAAAAATTATGTAAGATAATAATAGAAGAATATGGTGGAGAGGTTCCAAGAGAACATGAGCAACTGGTGAAGTTACCTGGGGTTGGAAGAAAGACAGCAAATGTAGTTGTTTCTGTAGCTTTCGGGGTGCCTGCTTTAGCTGTTGACACGCATGTAGAACGAGTATCTAAAAGACTTGGTATTTGTAGATGGAAAGATAGTGTACTCGAAGTAGAAAAAACACTTATGAAAAAAATACCGAGGGAAAAGTGGTCTGAAACCCATCATCGATTAATTTTCTTTGGAAGATATCACTGTAAAGCACAGTCGCCTCAATGTGAAATCTGTCCATTGCTTGATCTGTGCCGTGAAGGACAGAAAAGAATGAAAAGGAGAAATAAAGCATGAGTGAGGTAGAGTTTAGCATCCCCAAACCTCTCGATAACTCCTATTTCTTCCCACAACAAAAGGTGATGATCGACAAAGACGATATTAACTGTGTTGATCCTTTTTTTGCGTATGAAATTTTGTATTATTCAAACAGACTATCAAAACCATACCCATGGGAAAATCAAGAGGAGTCCATTCTATCTGTTATCGCCTTGTGGGAAAAGGAGAAGCGGATACTAGCAGAATTGTATTCTAAAAGGTCAAAGGAAATGCAGAGTAATATGAAAAAGGGAATTGCATTATTTTATATGTTAATTTTCTGGAGTAATGATAAGCCAGTACAGCTTACTAACGAAATAAATACGATGGAGGACTGGAATCTAAAAGCAGTGAACTTAGAAGAGCGTTTAGACTTTGTAGTGAACAATCCACATTTGTATCATTCGTTTGCTCAGCTATCTGAATTATTTATGGAACAGCATAAATTATTTGCCAAAAAACAAGCACTTCAAAAACGGTAAAAAAAAGACGTCTACCCAAGAGGATAGACGTTTTTTTGTACTTTATTACTAAATGAAACATTTCTTAGTTATTGAGCTACAGGGTCCTGATCAGGTTCCCCGCTGGCAGGGGGGGTATCGACGTCTTCACCTTCTCCACCTTCATCAGTTGCAGGAGGGGGAGTATCGGCATCTTCTGTATTGTCTTCTTGACCATCTCCATTGTTCCCATTGCCATGGCCGTTCCCGTTGTTGCCAGGCCCATGGCCGTTCCCGTTATTACCGTTATCGTTCCCATGACCATTGCCATTGTTTCCTTCATTGTTATGGTCTTCATTGTTTTCGGTATCTTCGTTATTATCTTCATCTTGGTTGTCTTTTTCTTTGTCTTTAACCTCAATACTTACTGTTGCAGGATCACTTCGTTCACCATCAACTATTGCCGTTACTTCAAATGTGTAAGTTCCAGCAGCAATGTTATCGACATTTAATCCTTTTTCTTTTGTAGTCGTTAGTACTTGTTTTTCTTGTCCGTTTGTAGAAGCAGATACTTCAAATTTAGCATTTTTGTTACCCTTATAATCCCATGTAAGTGTAATGGACTGTTTGTCTTTATCATACTTAGCTTTCAAACCAGTTGGAGCATCCATTTTATCAAATTGCTGTGATACTTTAGTAGGTGTTGTTCCTCGAACAAACAGTTCCGTTGTAATTCTGTCACTAGGTGTGTAGTCACTTGGAAGTCTTGCTGGGTTAGAACCAATCTCTATAGGTGTTTCAACTACACTGTCGGGCTTCTTAAAGTCAGGCGTTTCAATGCCTTCATGAATACTGCTCATTATATCTTTTATCATGTATTGTGCGATATGTCTTTCTTTTGGACTAAGTGGATATTTTCTAGAATCGTATCCTGTCCAAACGGAAGCAGTATAGTTCGTTGTATAACCAACAAACCATGAATCAGGAGCATCACTTTTTAATAGATCATATTTTTGTCGTTCCTCACTTGTATAGTTCGTTGTACCTGATTTTCCAGCCATGTGGAGGTTTGGTACATTCGCAAATACTCCTGTTGCACCAGGATTTAATACATCTTTTAACATATCCGTTATCATATATGCAGTGTAGTCTTTCATTGCCGGAACTGGTTCTACTTTATTTTTAATTTCTGTTTCACCATCACGCAATATGACTTTTGTTACGGTATGAGGCTTATTATAGAAACCATTGTTTCCGAATGCTGCATAGGCACCAGCCATTTGGACTGTATTGACACCAGGTGTACCACCTAAAGCATATGCTTCATAAACAGGGTCAAAGTTAATTCCTAAATTAGATAAGAAGCTTCCAGCCTTTTCTAAACCGACTTCCTGTAACGTTTTTACAGCAGGGACGTTTCGAGAATCCCACAATGCTTCTCTAATGGAAATGTTACCCTTGAATTGACCATCCCAGTTATTAATATTGATATCAGTATCCGTGTATTGATAAGGTTCATCATTTATTTGATGGTATGTTGACCACTTTAAATATTCAATTGCTGGTGCATAATCAAGTAATGGTTTGATGGTTGAACCAGGTTGACGTTTACTGTCAACTGCATAGTTAAAGCCACGTTTTACTTCATCTTGACTACGCCCGCCACCTATAGCACGGATTTCACCAGTTTGCGTGTCTAGTAGTGTAACACCAGCTTGCATTGTTTGACCTTCAAATCTTGTCGGGTAAGTAATTCCAGATTCACCTGCAAGTACTTCCTCCACTCTTGTTTGTGCCTTTGGATCAAGCGTCGTGTACACTTTTAAACCGTCTTTAAAGAGATCATATTCTCCCATATCTCTTACTTCGTCAATTACTACATCAACGAATGCAGGATACTTGTCACCAGACTCTGCTTGGCGTTTTTCGGCATCAACCAATCCTTCTGTGATTGGTATGGCTTGAGCTTTTTCCATCTCTGTTTTTGAGATTTTATCATGCTGGTGCATTAGTGACAGCACGATGTTACGACGTTTTTCTGCTTTTTCCGGATAATCAAATGGATTATAGTTATTTGGACTTTGTGGCATTCCAGCAATTAATGCAGCTTCATGTAATTCAAGATCCTTAATATCTTTACCGTAATAATAATCTGCCGCTGTAGCCATTCCATGGATACCATCCGACATGTACACTTTGTTGAAATACATTTCAAAAATTTCTTCTTTCGTGTATTCCTGTTCAAGTTTTATCGCTAACCACGCTTCTTGAGCTTTACGCTCTAACGTTTTTTCAGCTGTTAAAAAAGACCCCTTTATTACCTGTTGCGTAATGGTTGAGGCCCCTTCTGAACCAAACCCATCTGTAAAGTTAGCAATAACCGCTCCTCCTAGGCGTATTGGGTCAATACCGTTATGTTTATAGAAACGATTATCTTCCGTGGCAAGTACAGCGTCTTCCATTACTTTCGGTATATCATCAAAGTTTGCGTATTCTCTTTTTTCTGTTCCTACTGTAGTAATCAAATCGCCGTTCATATCATATATTTCTGAGGCGATTGGATCTTTTAGAAGGGACTCATCCAATTTAGGGGAATTGCTTGCGTAATAGGCAAACAACCCAGCACCAGCTAACATACCGACAATTCCTAATATAAAAAGAGTAATAATCACACGTTTAACAAGTGAACCTCTTTTCCGTTTCGTTTTTTTAGACTTCTGCTGGGCTTTGCGTTTTTCTTCCCGTGAATTATATTGACCAGCCATAAAATTTTCCTCGCTTTCAAGTCTCTGTCTATTTAGTATTAACAAAGTTTGTGAATAATACTATACACAGAAAGGACATTCTAATAAGTAAATATTTCGTGAAAGTTATCATCATTCACAAAAATAATTTTTCAACCGTTTTTAAATAATCAATTCTTGGATGAAAACCGATAGCAATCTTATATCCCATTTCCTCTATTTCTTGTTTTTTTATTGATTTTCTTCCTCCGCTTTTCATTCGATCCCAAAATTTAAGCAGGGCAGGGAAAGGGAGAAGATATATTTCCTCTACTAAAGAAAAACGTAGAAGGACAAAAGCTATTCCATCTTGATTTGTCACTTTTTTCATATGCTCTATTTGATGTTCATGAAAGTTTTGTAGTGGAAAGCTTGTTTTGTTTTTTGTTTCTTTTGCCTCAAAGTCAACGTATCTGCCTCTATATAGTCCATTATAATCAGTTGTCGACGGTTGTTTAAAATAGGCTTCTTTAATAACAGCAGCACTTCTTTGTGGATAATGGACATCTACTATTTGTACAGGTGTCGGCTTCTTATGAATAACTGCAATATCTTGTGCCAAGTAATACTCATTTGTTTCATTGATATCTTCTTCGAGTGTCATTCCACGATTGCTATACGATATCTGTTTCGATTTCACTTTTCTTTTTTGTGGGGGTTGTTTTGGTTCGAATTTTTTTCCATTTGGATAATGGAAGTTCATGGTACTGCACCACCTCGCAAACTAAACTATATCATAACAGAAACAACTGAAAGATGGGTGAATAAAAAGTATCAAATCCCGTCAACATATCCCTAAAAGGTCGAATGAGGCTGATTATATGTATAATAAAACTATTTTTCAACGTTTTTTACCCATTATCTCAAAGAATAAACGAAAATCAGAATGGGTGGCTAAAATATCGAGCAGGATTGACCTTCATAATTTAGATAATATATCAAGGACGCTTGCCTATCAAAGATTTTATATGCATCACCCTGAAATTAAATGGTCATTGTTAGCTTCTTTAGTCTCTAGGAATGCTGGATGGAATATGACAGACCTAAAAGGTGCATGGTATCCACTTCTATTGAAGGAGAAAATGCAGCATCTTCTTTTTTTAACGTATGAAAAGGCAAACTGGTGTATTTTTCAAGATGCTTTTCCGCAATTGCTTATCTATCATTATTCGACGTTATACAACGAAAATTTGTTTCATTTATTAGAAGAATTTCACGTATCGCAATTTATGATAGAGGAGTGGAACAGATATTGGGAGCAAAAAGATGGAGACAGGCTTATGCAGGCTTTAATAATTAATGAACAAAATGTAATTCAAAAGCCTGTTATTGAACACCCTCTTTATAAAAGGAAAATTTTTCGTTCAGGACTCTTTTTTGTAGAAGATCATTTTCACTTTAATTCGGTCGTTTTTCCTACAATTACTGGTGAACTTTATGGAGCGAGTGCTCACGATTTTAGAAGTCTTGATAAAAGAATTAGGCTAGGAAACATATTATCGCAAATTTTATTTGATAAAGAGTTATATCCTCATTTTTTGACGTTTAGTTTAAAAACAGTGCCAACAGGATCGAGGAAAGAATATGAACGATACTGTAAAGACCCTCCTTATACTGGAACATCCATTTTGAGGACAATTTATCCGATTGTAAATCACCACATTCGAGAATACGAAGATTGGTCACAAAAGGGGAAGGTGAAAAAGAAGTGGTTTAAGAAGAGTTCGGTGCCAGATAAGATTCTTCTTACAGATTGGTTTTTTCAAAAACAACGACAAATTCAAAAACTGATATTATTAAAAGAAAAATGGACTAAATAATGGGCTGAGCGGAAGTTGCTACCTTCCGCTCAGCCCATTAGACTGTTTGTGTCTAGCTCCAGCGGCTGACCAAGCCGCTTCTGCTTTTCTAAGTAGATGGACGGTCAGGACCTTCTAGTTTTGGATTTCCTTTAGAAGCTTTTGTTTCTACACGATTTTTTTCTTTTCGATTTTGTTCTTTGCTATTTTGCTTCGCCATCACCAAACACCTCCCGATATTATTGTTTGAAACTCTCGGTTATCTCATACCATAAAACTGTCGAAAAATGAATTAGTATTGTTTGATAACCACTTTCTTTGCCGAATGAAAACTAGTTTTGTCATGTGTGAAGGGATGCCGGATTTAAGCGAGAATAAATTAACTAAACAAATAAAAAGATGGGAGGATTTTGAATGCTTCCGAAACAGGATATTTTATTAAAGCTCGCCGAAATTGAAGAAGGAATTGATCAGTTAGAAATAGGGTTATTCAACAGGATCAATGAGGAAAAAAGGAATAAGGAAGTATCACTTCGCGCCAATGTAGAAAAAGCCGAAGCAAAACTTGCAGTTCTAGATAAAATGTTAGACAACAACACAAATACAGTTAAAAAAGAATCTCTATTTAAAGTCCAAAATCTTGAATTATCTTATAAGACAACCTAAAATGAGGTTAGAAAAGTAGACTGACTTAAGTATAATAGCAGTCTGCTTTTTTACTTCGAAAAGATGGAGGACTTCTAGTGCAAGAACTTCGTGAGCTTACATTACAATTAATTAGTCTTACAGAAAAAATGATGGATGAATATAAACGAAGACGGAGTACAGGGGAAAAAGGAGATTTCTATAGTGAAGTTAAACCATTTGCCGATGAAGTAAAAGCGATAAATGATAAGTGGAAACAACAATCACTCATTTGGATTAATAAGTACCATCCGAAAAATCTTCACGCACCACAAATAGAAAATACTTCGGACAATATTGAAATGCTTTCCGTTCATTGCTTTTTTCCTGAATCTAGCTACAACCGTTTTATTAGTCATTATCAGTCCGTTATTTATGTACTTGGTACAGAGAGAGATTTGCTTACTCTTTAAAAAAGTAGGCTTTCCCTTCTAACAGTATGGAAAAGTCTGCTGGGGACGGACGCCGCAAGTAATTAGCAAACACTAAATATAAAAGTGAAGAAGACCTCGATACTAGACATTATCGTAAAAACTTTACTTTTTTGGCACTGGGTTTGCTTTTTTATATTAGGTAGTGGCTTGGTTTCAGCTGCCATGTGAGTTTTTCGTAAGGTTTGTTGTTTTTAATGGCAAACCCACTGAGTTGATTGAAGCGGAGTCTAGTGCCCGTAGCGGAAATCAATAGACAGAATTCATAAGTGAAAACAACAATCTATGAGAAAAGAGCCTTATAAAAAGAGCTGACCATCGATTTTGGTCAGCTTTTTCTAAATCAGTTAATCGGTATATACGTATCTTGTTTAGAATTCTGTTCTATATTTTTCACTAAGCTTTTGTAATCTTGAAAGGAAATTTCATTTGAGATGTAAAATCTTTTTGCTAAAGTTAGTAACTCTTCATAATCAATCTTGTCATTGTTCTTTGTTACTTTGTACTTTTTCAATAGTTCACTCAAATTCATTGTGAAAATTCCTCCCCTTATCGTTCCTTTTCCGTAAATATGAATAACCTCTCTGTAGTCATATCCTAACATGAAATTTAATATTTTTAAGTTTTGAGAATAATGGAACTTCCGACAAGACTCTGCGAGTGTTGTCGAATATTCTGTGTTGAATTATTGCGCTTATGTTGATCTCAGCCTCTCTAAGAATAATGTCTTTATAAAAGTAAATAACGACGTATCACCATGGATGAATTGAAAACATAGAATATAGTAACTATTGGTTTGTGAGTGAATGGTAAACTTTATACACGTTTTTTTAGGGGGAGTAAAGTATATTTCTGTTATAAATAATTACTCCTACCACCACATAATTTAGCCCGAGGAGGATAAGAATGAATAGATTTCAACCTCAAAGAAGGATGCACCGTAACTATTATCCATACCCGCCGATACCGTACACAGCTCAAAATCCGATGGGCCCAGTAAATTATCCAGGCTATCATCCTAACCCATACAATTCAGTAAATATGCCTCCAGCACAAGGAAGTACTAATTATGCGAATCCTTATCCGGTGTCGCAAGGAGGCAGTAACAAGGTATCTTATTTCGATAACCCTCTGCAGCATGAGGAATACAATCCATATCAGCAAGCGGCCTATAAGCAGCAATATCATCAACCATCTGTCGCCAACCCCTATCCAAAAGCAAGTTTCATGGCGAAACCACAGGGATCTGGGATAAGTTCAATTGTGAATTCCTTTAAGTCGCAGGACGGCTCGTTTGACTTTAATAAGGTTATGAATACAACCGGGCAAATGATGAATGCTGTCAGTCAAGTATCGTCAATGGTAAAAGGATTAGGCGGATTCTTTAAGGTATAGGGTAAACCTGTACCTTATATTTTTTAGAAAAAAGGACTGGTCATAGACCAAGTCCTTGATAGGTAGTATGTGTTAATTAAAATAGATCTCATTTAATTATTCGATTTCAATTTTCTTTCCGGATAGTTTCGTGAGTTTCAATGTTAAAAGGCCGTCACGATAGGATGCTTTTGTATTTCTGTCGTCAATAGCAGTGGAGAAGGGAATTGTTCTGGTACTTCTTTGCACAGATCTTCTTCGTTTTATTGAATGGTTTTGCTCATTTTCTTCAGTGAAATCTTCTTCATTATTTACTGTAATCGTAATGTGTTGAGGATAGATATCAATATCGATTGCATCTTTTTTAACACCTGGCAACTGTGCTTCCACTATATAATGCGTTTTTGTTTCTTCCAGTTCAACTGGAAAGGCACCGAAAGGGTTATGAGACGAAGAAAAAAAGGAGTCAATGCTCTGAAGAATTCCTTTCGCAGGCCGTTCATGGAAAAATTCATTCATACTGTTCATCAAATCCCCAAATCCATTTTTCTTCGAAGAATCATCAGAAAAATTGTTGTTCATCGCTGGATGCTCCTTTCCATCATACGTTATCCCGCATTAACGGGCAGTAGGCTCTAACCTCAAGGCTTGAGAGAATTGAAGTTTCACCTTATCAATTTAATGTATGAATTTTTAAAAGAAATTGTGCCGATTACCTAAGTGTAAACGTAGGAAATAGACAATAATTTTAGCAAGATTTGTCTTGGATATTTTTCTTTTGATTCGAACGTAGATTCGATAGAATAGAAGAAAGAGCTCTTATCCGCTCTAATTGAATGAGGTGAAGATTGTGTTCAAAAAAAATAGTCTGAAAGAGCTAATTCAATCGTTTAAAACAAATGATCAATATAGAAAGCAAATAATTCATTGGCAAACAATAGAAGAAAAACAAGCAGAGACGGTTCCGTTTCCAGAAGAAATAAATCAAAAATTAAAGGAAGCGTTAGGGAACAGAGGCATTCGGGAACTTTATACACACCAAAGGGTAGCCTTCGATTATGCTGTGAATGGTAAAAGTTTTACTGCAGTGACTCCGACAGCTTCTGGAAAAACATTATGCTATAACCTTCCTGTATTACAGTCCATTTTAGATAATCCAAGTGCTAGAGCTCTTTATATTTTTCCGACGAAGGCATTAGCACAGGATCAAAAAAGTGAGTTAAATGAAATTATTACAGAAACAGGTGCGGCAATTAACAGTTATACCTACGATGGGGACACAGCAGCCAATATACGACAAAAGGTTAGAAAAGCTGGACATGTTGTCATTACAAATCCGGATATGCTTCATTCGGCAATATTACCCCACCATACAAAGTGGGTATCGCTATTCGAGAATTTGAAATATGTTGTGATAGATGAGTTACATATATACAGAGGTGTATTTGGTAGTCATGTAGCGAATGTAATTAGAAGGTTAAAGCGGATTTGTACGTTTTATGGTGCAAACCCTATTTTTATATGTACATCTGCAACCATCGCTAACCCACAGGAGCTTGCCGAAAATTTGACAGGAGAGGATATGCAACTTATCGATAAAAATGGTGCTCCAAGCGGTAAAAAGCATTTTGTTTTTTACAATCCCCCTATCGTAAATCGACAACTAAATATTCGTCGAAGTGCTACTTTAGAAGTAAGAAAAATTGCAGGAGATTTATTAAAAAATAAAATCCAGACGATTGTTTTTGCTAGAAGTAGAGTAAGAGTGGAGATAATTCTAACTTATTTACAAGAGCTAGTAAAAGCACAACTTGGACCTAAATCTATTAGAGGTTATCGAGGTGGTTATCTTCCGACGCAAAGAAGGGAAATTGAAAAGGGACTCCGACATGGTGATATATATGGGGTAGTGAGTACGAATGCCCTGGAACTTGGTGTTGATATAGGACAACTTCAAGTTTGTATAATGACAGGTTATCCCGGTACAATCGCTAGTGCGTGGCAACAGGCTGGTCGTGCAGGGAGACGACATGGTGAATCACTTGTCATTATGGTCGCAAGCTCTAGTCCGTTAGATCAATATATTATCGATCACCCGCAATACTTTTTTCAACAAACACCAGAAACAGCAAGAATAAATCCAGATAACTTAATAATTCTTGTCGACCATATAAAATGTGCTGCTTATGAGCTTCCTTTTAAAGAAGGAGAACAATTCGGAAATATAGATGTTGAAGATATATTAGAATTTTTAGTAGATGAAAGAGTAATTCATAAAAATAGGAATAAGTGGCATTGGATGAATGATTCCTTTCCCGCTCACAATATAAGTTTGCGATCCGCATCACAGGAAAATGTCATTATTATTGATCAAAGTGATGTAGCGAATGTAAAGGTTATTGGAGAGATGGATCGCTTTTCTGCTATGACACTTCTTCATGATGAAGCAATTTATTTGCATCAAGGGAGACAATATCAAGTTGAATTTCTTGATTGGGACGAGAAGAAGGCATTTGTCCGTGAAGTAGATGTTGATTACTTTACCGATGCGAATTTAGCTGTGCAATTAAGGGTCCTAGAAATAGATAAACAAACTGATTATAATGAAATAGAAATTGCCTTTGGTGATGTTACTGTACAGGCAATGGCAACCATATTTAAAAAGATAAAGTTTGATACGCATGAAAACATTGGATCGGGTCCTATCCACTTGCCGGAAGAGGAACTTCATACAAGCGCCTCCTGGATATCGCTAAAAGAACAAGTGGATCTCACGCAAGACCGTCTTGAAGAAGGGTTAATTGGTGCAGCACAAAGCTTAAAAGCAATTATACCTTTATTTGTGATGTGTGACCCAAGCGATATTTTTGTTGTGCCACAAGTTAAAGCTTCTCATAATGAAAAACCGACGATATTCGTCTATGATCGATATCCTGGCGGAGTTGGTTTAAGTGAAAAAGTTTATAATGAATTTCCTAATATTTTGCAAGAAGCTGCCCAGATGATTATTCAATGTCCATGTGAAAGCGGTTGTCCATCCTGTATCGGAACGGAACATTCTTCGCACAAAGCAAAACAAGATACATTAAAACTATTAAAATTATTTACTATAGAATAGATAAAGAAAAACTTGCAAAAGGGAGGAGAGGAGGTTATGTCACTGAAAAATAAATTGAATCGCATGAAAAAACATATTGTTCGAGAAGAAGATAAGGTCGAGCAAACAGTCACTATGCCTGCTGATAGTGGGGTGACTATTCCTGACTATGAAAAATGGAAACAGCATGGAGTAAAGGCGTACTACTTTGATGACGATTATTGTCTTATAAAAGAAAAACGTTATCCGCTTGGTACAAAGCATGGAAACTACAAATTTAAAGATTTAATTGACGCTGTGGTGGGTTGGCAAACTTTCTGTGGCGAACATCCACTTTCTTCTAAAGGTCTTGGGCATGAGGATCTTTTTTTCTTTGATACGGAAACGACTGGATTAGGAGGAGGAGCTGGGAATACCATTTTTTTATTAGGGTATGCAAAAGTGGAAAGGGATGAAGTCATTCTCAGGCAACATTTATTACCACAGCCTGGAAGTGAAATACCTTTATATAATAGTTTTTTAGAGAAGGTCGATTATACAACATTAGTAACCTATAATGGAAAAGCATTCGATTGGCCTCAAGTAAAGACAAGGCATACTCTTATAAAAGAACACGTGCCTATGTTACCTTCGTTCGGTCATTTTGATTTATTTCATGGTTCGAGAAGGCTGTTTAAACACAGGATAGACCGGGTAAAATTAACCAATGTAGAAAAAGAGGTGCTAGGATTTCATCGAGTTGATGATGTCCCAGGTTATTTAGCTCCGATGATTTATTTTGATTTTGTAGAGAGAAAAGATCCGGAAGCTTTATTAAAAGTAATGGAACATAATGAATTGGATATTCTCTCTCTCATTACCTTGTATACACATCTATCTAAACAAATTTTAGGGGAAGAGAAAGATGTGAGTTCCGAAGAAAGCTACGCTGTTGGGAAATGGTTAGAGTATACGGGAAATGACACGCTTGCAAAGGAACAATATAAAAAGGTTATAAATGCTTCCGAGAAGGTGAATTATGAAGCAGTGCATGCACTTGCTTATCAATATAAAAAGGAAAAGAATTTCAAAAAAGCATCTGAGCTTTGGTCAGAAATAGTTGACACAGCACCTTACACGATTAAGAAAGAAGCCCTAATCGAACTTGCCAAAATATATGAACATAAAAATAAAGAGTACCAAAAAGCTTTAGAAATGTGCGACGAGGCTATAAGTTTATATTCTCGTTATCTTACTAGTGAAAGAAAAGAAGATTCCTTCCTTAAGGATATAAACCATAGAAAAGAAAGGGTTCAGCGAAAACTTGCGAATACTGATTAATTATTTCCTAGGTAAATACAAGGAGCAGTTAAAGAGAATAATGTTTGGGATAACTTGTTAAAACATCCTAAATATTATTCTTTTATCTTTAATTTACTGTTGTTAACAGTCGAGAAAAGTTGTAAAATGTAGAATTGTGTTGAAATTTAAAAGTTTAGATAGGATGATGTAAATGAACCGCGCTATTTTGGTATTGTTCTTTGTCGTTATAGGCTTGACGGCTTTTGTTTTTTCTAATTTTCGTGGTAATTTATACAGCTTTTTATAATAAAGGCGGTAACAGTTTAGAAAAATAGGTGTATGAATTAGTACATGTTCCCTCTCGTTTTCATAGGCTATTAATGTAGCAACTATAAAGATGAAAGGAGATCATGAATATGCATTGTCGACCAAGACCAAATCAAGTGCTTCCGGCTGTGGTACATCCCACAAAGTGCTGTGTGAATCACACTCATTCAACTTATGAGGTGCCACATATTCACCCTCAGCATACAACTAATGTAAATCATATTAATTACCAGCATAAACACTATTTCCCACAAACACAATCAGCAGTAGACAGTGTTTCTCACCAACAATTTAACTGTGGCGGCGGACCAGGTGGACCTAGACCAAGACCTCCTTATGGCCCATATGGAATGGGACGCTAACAGAGTAAGACGATAAGGGAATCTTTCTTTTAGAAGGTGCAAAAGTATCTTTGAAAAGGGAGTTTTCCCTTTTCCTTTGTCTAGCTCGCTGTGAAAAAGATGATGTATCTCTAAAGGCAAAAGGTGCCTTTTAAGATACATCTCTATTTTCTTCACGAGCTGACCGAGCCGCTTTCGCTTTTCTTTGTCTAGCTCCAGCGGCTAGCTCGTTGTGAAAAAGATGATGTATCTCTAAAGGCAAAAGGCACCTTTTGAGATACATCCCTATTTTCTTCACGAGCTGATCGAGCCGCTTTCGCTTTTCTGTATCTAAGGAATTAATTTTTTGTAACAAATTTGACATTCTTTCAATATATGGTAAATACACTTTAACATGGAAATCTGGTACAATAATACGTAAGTAAGGTGCTCCTTCAATCCAAAAATTAGGGAGTGGTTTCATTTGGCCTTTGTAGTGGCTGTTTCAGGATATAAATCCTTTGAGTTAGGATTATTTAAACAAGAAGACCCGGCAATAGTATACATAAAAAGGGCTATTGAAAAGGAGTTAGTCTCCTTGATAGATGAGGGATTAGAGTGGGTATTAGTAAGTGGACAACTTGGTGTGGAATTATGGGCTGCTGAAGTTGTATTTGAACTTCAGCATGAATATCCAGACTTAAAACTTGCAGTGCTAACACCTTTTCTAAAACAAGAAGAAAACTGGAATGAAAATAATAAGGAATACTATGAAATGGTTGTGTCGCAAGCAGATTTTGTGGAAAGCCTATCAAAAGAACCGTATAAATCTCCACAGCAATTTCGTAATAAAAATCAATTCTTTTTGCAAAAAAGTAATTGTCTACTCCTTGTTTATGACGAAGAAAAAGAAGGATCCCCTAAATACTTATATGAATTAGCAAAAAAATATCAGGAAAATCACAAATTTGATATTAGAACTATATCGTTTATGGACCTCCAGTGGGTGGTAGAAGAAGAGCAGTGGAAGAATAATTAAGTTTACAGCCTCTAATAAGGATGCGATTAACCATTGGGGCATTAACTGCTACTTCTAAGAAAGAGAAGTTTACCGACAACTAATGTGGGATAAGAATTGACAAAGTGAATTTTATTTGAAAAAATAATATTGATGGTGATTTATTTGAGGTGAGGATAATGATTTCTGATAAAGTGAAATTAACGGCCAAAGATATACTTGACAAAGAGTTTAAGAGTGGAATGCGTGGATACAAGCCAGAAGATGTAGACAAATTTCTAGATTTAATTATCAAAGATTATGAAACATTTCATCAAGCTATTGAGGATCTTCAGCAAGAAAATCTAAAGCTGAAAAGACAAGTAGATGAAGCAAGCCGTAAAGCACCACCAGTACAGCAGCAAACTGGAACAACTAACTTTGATATTTTAAAAAGATTATCCAATTTGGAAAAACATGTTTTTGGAAGTAAGCTCTATGATTGATAGTTAGTACATATTCAATTATAGGGAAAAACGAAAAATTCAAGGGAAACTGTTGCATTATTTGAATTTATTGAATGGATTCTTTTACAAATACTTCCTCTTGAAATCCATTATTATTTCTACTATAATTAGATATTGTTGATTCCTTTTATAGCGTTTGGGTAATCGCTGCAACGTTTGTTGTAGAGGAAAGTCCATGCTCGCACGGTGCTGAGATGCCCGTAGTGTTCGTGCCTAGTGAAGTCATAAGCTAGGGCAGCTAATACTAGCTGACGGCAGGGAAAACACCTAAGTCTTTTAGATACGGTGTGAATACTTTGAAAGTGCCACAGTGACGAAGTCCTGTTAGAAATGGCGGGAGTGGAACGAGGTAAACCCCACGAGCGAGAAACCCAAAATTTGGTAGGGGAACCCTCTTGGAGAAATTGAACGAAGAGAGGGACAGAAGGTATACCCTTTTGTAGATAGATGATTACCACCGGAGTACGAGACACCAGTCGTTTGTAGTACAATGGAACAAAACATGGCTTACAAAACGCTATTTTGGGCAAGGAATTACATTTACAATAAAATTCACTAAGTGACTGATACATTTAGGAATTCACACAATTCCTTTGAGTATCAGTCCTTTTTATTTATACTATATAGTAGCGTTGGTAAATTTTACGACAAGTATTATTACATACATACGAACAAAAAATGTTTATAGAGGTGAAGACATTGACTAAATATACATTGATAGCAACTTCAGCTATGGGATTAGAGTCTATTGTTGCCGCAGAAGTACGTCAATTGGGCTATGAGTGTCAAGTTGAAAATGGGAAAGTCATTTTTCAAGGAGACGAAAGTGCGATAGCGCGTGCAAACCTATGGTTGCGAACAGCAGACCGTGTCAAAGTATTAGTTGGTGAATTTAAGGCATATTCTTTTGATGAGCTATTTGAGCAAACGAAAAAGTTACCTTGGGAAAACTATCTTCCTGAAGATGCTGAATTCCCGGTGCAAGGAAAATCAGTAAAATCGAAACTTTACAGTGTTTCTGATTGTCAGTCTATTGTAAAAAAAGCGATTGTTGAACGATTAAGGATGCATTACAATCGGACTTCTTGGTTAGAAGAGAGTGGTTCTTTATTTAAAATAGAGGTAGCACTTCATAAAGATGTTGCCACTATTACATTAGACACTAGTGGGCAAGGTTTACATAAGAGGGGTTATAGAGTTGGTCAAGGAGAGGCACCGCTAAAAGAAACCTTAGCAGCAGCTCTTATCCAGTTGACAACATGGAACGCTGATAGGCCATTTGTTGATCCATTTTGCGGGTCTGGAACAATAACAATTGAAGCAGCACTTATTGGACAAAATATTGCTCCAGGTTTTAATCGAGACTTCTTAGCGGAGGAGTGGCCATGGATTTCAGCTGATGTTTGGAATAAGGCAAGAATGGAAGCGGAAGATCTGGCTAAGTATGATCAACCTCTTGATATTTTAGGAACAGATATTGACCATCGAATGATTGAGATTTCTAAAGAAAATGCTTTAGAAGCAGGTCTTGGTGATTTGGTAAAATACAAGCAAATGCAAGTAAGGGATTTTCATTCAGATAAACAGTATGGTGTAATTGTTGGGAATCCACCATATGGCGAGCGCCTTGGTGAACGTAAAGAAGTGGAAAGAATGTATGAAGAAATGGGAAGAGCCTTTAAGCAGTTAGACACATGGTCGGTTTATATGATGACGTCACATGAAGGCTTTGAACAATTTTACGGGAAACAAGCAACGAAAAAAAGAAAGCTGTTCAATGGCTTTATTAAAACGGATTATTATCAATACTGGGGAAAACGTCCTCCACGTAAACGTTGATGTATCAAGGGTTTGAGAGGATTTTAATAATCGGTGCTTTGTTAAACTAAAGTATCAATTTTAGATCACGTTCTTTTCTGTGGATACACAGGAGAGGATGTGGTCTTTTTTGTTGCTCAAATATGCAATAGGGGATTTTATTCAAGAAAAGCAGTTTAATAATTTATCCAATTACACAATTACCACATACAGAAGAAATTTAACAGAATTTCAAAATTATTGTTTAAACGAAAAAGTAATCAATGTAAATGATATTACAAGGGTATTGGTTAAGTCTTATTTGAATTATGTGCGTGAAGAAAAAAACAACAAAGTTAGCACATTGAATAATAAAATCCGATCACTGAAATCATTCTTCAATTTTCTGATTGATGAAGAGATATTAGAGATTGACAATCCCATGAAGAAAATTAAGCAAGTTAAAGAAGAAATAAATATCCCTATACCTACAGAAGAACAGATTACGAAAATAATTAGATATTACGAGAGATATACAAGGAAAAGTCCATTTGTAGGCATCCGAAACAGACACATCATTATTACATTAATTTCGGTTGGAATTCGCAGGTCTGAGTTGGCGACCTTAAAATGGTCAAACGTGAACTTTATACAAAATACTATTTCTGTCTTTGGTAAGAAAAGAAAGCTAGTGTCATCACCAATGAGCAACAAGCTAAAAAATGAGATGGCAGCCTACAAAGTATTCTGTGAACAATACTTCGGGAAACTACCTGAGTATGTATTTTGTACAAATAAAGGAAAGCAAATGAGTATTGAGGGAATCACTACTATTTTTAAGCGTCTTGCTAAGATAATGGACTTTGATACTAGGCTATCAGCTCACAGTTTTAGGCATGTTTTCACTAAGCAAGCTTTACAGAGTGGTTTAGACGTAGCCAGTTTAAAAGCGATGCTTCACCATGAGAATTCAGCGATGGTGTTCCGTTATGCGAATATGTGGGGAACAGCATTACATGAGTTAAATGAGAAGCACAATCCATTAAATAACTTTGATATTGACTAGGAGGCTGTATAACGTGGGCAAAGACCAAAAGGTACTAGAAGACATAATCAACTATTCCAACCGAATTATCGCATTAGAAGACCGTCTAGGCGATGGAATGATTGAAGTTGCTAAAGAAATATTAAATATCATCAACAAATCAGATAAATAAACGGAAAATTAAACACAAAAAAAGAGCAGTAGCACCACCAATGCTTTCTGCTTTTGTAAGTCCGAAAAGACTCACTCAAATCGTTAATACTATTATATCCTAACTCGAAAAAAATGTAAATAAGTTAGGTGTATTTAGTAATCTCAAAAACGAGTCTTCTTTCGGCAAATTGAAGGGAGATCTTTTTATCATGCAACAATCTAATATCACTACATTTCAATCATTAAGTCAATTTTCTTCACTCAAAGACTTTAATAACAATATTGAAGCATTCCTTAGTATACACAAAAAGGATTTTACTACCTCAGAATTGCATTGTTTTAAAGCCCTTTCTCGATTCGCTGTGAAGGTTTTAGGAGTTTCTAATATCTCCCATCAATAAACTACTCAAAGCCGTTTCAGATAAGTTTAAAAAGGTATCTGAAAGCACATTTCATCGTTTCAAACGTAAAGCAATTAAGCTTGGTATTCTTTCTGTAAAAACTCTATCTAGATCAAATGGTAGTCAATCATCTAACCTATGGATTTGGAACAGATTTTTAAATAATGACACCCCCAAGAATGAGGGAATTAGCCAAGGAACACCGTCAAATCAACAAACTGAAAATAAGGGTGTGACATCCCCTAAAACTGTCCAGAATTCTAAAACTAGCAATATATTAAATAAATGTATAGGCAAGCTATCCGAATCTCCTCAACCTACATTTGTTTCAGATTGGGTTAACAAAGAATTCTCCAAGCTTAGTCTATGCTTTTTCCAACCAGAACAAGTAGAAGAGCTTTGGAAAATTGAACTGCCCCCTGTCAAGTAGACAGTGGAAATAATAAAAAACGATTTAAGCGGCTTTAGCCCTGTATTCAACAGGACTAAGGCCGTTTAGTTTTTCTTGATATCTTTCATAATTGTAGAAGTAAATGTATTCATCGATTGCATTTGAGAGATCCTCAAATGACTCATACTTATGTAAATAATACTTCTCACATTTGAGAGTTCCCCAAAACGATTCCATTGGTCCGTTATCAATACATTTTCCAACTCGAGACATACTGTGAGTCATTTCTGCTTTATCTATCCTTCGTTTAAACCCATGTGAGGTGTATTGGAACCCACGGTCACTATGAATAAGTGGATGTTCCCCATCTAATAGATTAGTAGCTTGATCAAGTGTCTTAAATACAAGTTTATTATTATTGGAATGTCCTAAAACATAGCTCACAATCGAGCCATCATGCAAATCCAGAATGGCGCTTAAATAAGCTTTCTTTGAGGAACCATATTTGAATTCGGTGACATCCGTTACCCATTTTTCATTTGGTTTTTCAGCTGTAAACTCACGATTCAATATATTCTCTGTAACGTGATGGGGATTTGTACGTTTATATCGCTTCTTCTTTCTACGTATAACGGATTGAATCCCGTCAACTTTCATTAGCCTGTAAATACGTTTATGATTAAAATTCTGATCAAATTTTCGATTGATATTTACGTTCATTCGGCGGTAACCATAGATACCCTCCACTTTCTCATGTAGAGCTTTCATCTCCCTTATGATTTCTTCATTCTGAAGTTCTCGAGAGGAAGGGGTACGTTTTAACCATTTATAGTAAGCAGCTCTCGAAATATCTGCGATGCCACATAATAAGACGATACTTAGATCCTCTTTCTCATGAAGTTCCTTGATTACGATATATTTATCTTCAAATCTTACTTGGCTTAATTTCGCCTCCTTTCGATCTCCTCTAACTTTTTTAAGAATGCATTCTCCGCACGTAAACGTTCATTCTCTTTCTCGATTCGACGCATTTCTAACTTCATTTTTTCTTCGGAAGTTAATTCTTCTTCCTTTTTAGAACGTCCTCGTCTATCCTGTAACGCATCCCATCCACCATCTTTGTATTTACGTACCCATTGATATACTTGTTGGTAAGACACTTGATGGTTCTCCGCAGTTTGTTGATAATCCTTCCCATTCGCTAAGGCATCTTGTACAATCTCAATTCGTTCTTTCCAAGTCGTTTCTCTCCCTTTAGTCATAGAGCCCGTCCTTCCCTTTGCCGTATCCTTTAATTCTCTATGACCATTATACTTCTTTATCCATTTTCGGAGTACTGATGTGCTAGAAATTCCATACTTACGAATGATCTCACGTTGAGAATATTCCCCTAATATATAATCTCCTACAGCTGCTTGTTTTAAATCTTTAGAATATGCCTTCCATATCCTTGAATCCTCCAACCCATTGAGACCGTATTTCTCATACTTCTCAGCCCAATCATATAGAGTCACATCTGCAATTCCATATTTTGAACATAATTCTTTTAACGTATAATCTTCATTCTTGTATGCCTTTAACACTTCATACTTAAACTGACTAGAGTAAAATTTACATTTATCGGACATAAAAAACTCCCCTTAAGGGGAGCATATCAAAGTGATTCAAAGCTCAATCTTTAGAGAAGGCTTGATGAGTAAGTTATACATACTATTACTTATTGGTGCTGTTTACATGATAGATAAATTAGTCCCAGATACAGGATATATAGGTGATGGTGTAACCATTGCATTTGTGATAAATGAATTTATTTCCATAA
>NZ_JBHUMF010000026.1:0-71847 GCF_042684945.1 Bacillus seohaeanensis
GACAAGAAAATGCCACAAAAAATTTGCGGCATTTTCATTGACGTAATCTTTTTTCAACACAGTGAGAAAAAGAACTGGCGATTGCCAGTTCTTTTTCTAATCAAGTAGGTGTTCGATTCTTTATTATTATTGTAATACCTGTTGCTTTAAGTAAAATAGTCCTCCATTAATTATTTCCACAAAAATCTTCGGCTCATATTGTTCTTTTAATGCTTCTTTTTCAAGAAAATAGGACTCGGGTTTTTCTTCTTGTTCTTCATAGAAATGGTCAAGCAATGCCAAGTCTTCCCTCCACCTGTCTCTTGCTAGGTTCGCCCACTCGTCTGATTCTGCATTTAACTCTTCTAATAAATAGTTTTGAATTCTTCCAATCCCACTTTTTGGCTTGATAATTGGAGCTAAAGTAAAACTGAAATCTGGTATTTTTGGAGTTAGCGACTTTTTCAGCAACTTATCATGAAAAGATTCATGAATGCTTCCATTAATCAAATTTAAGCCAATAGAACGGATCGAATCCTTTCTGCGATCACATTGATGAGATATTTTAATATTAAGACCGAGCCACGGGTGAAGGGCAGTTTGTTGTACTTCGTGACTAGCTCTTTCTTCATACAGTCGTATGTAGCCTGCTAAATTTTTTGTCGATTGGGATATTTGATGCAAACGGGGAGAGCCAAAGTGTATTTGTTCTCCTTTTATATCCTCAGGTGCTTTATCGCTATCTGTAATCAGCGATAATCTCATAGGGTTTGGAACTCCTCCAGTTTTTTCAAGGTAATGCCAGTAGAATGGTCTATTCATTAATTCTTTATCTAATTCAACCGTCAGCTGAACGTTTATATAACCATCACTAGAAGCTACAAGTTCACAGCCGTTTGCAGTAAAATAACGCTTAAGAAATTGATGTATTTCGTGTTGCTGCACGAGCTTGTTCCTCCTTTATGTTTTCCGCAAATTGAATCATAGATGTTAGATTTTCCATTTTTATTTTCATTTCTGCCTCTGTTTTAGAATTACCGACGATATCAACCATATGATCTTCCAAATCATTAAATTCGAGGCGAGTAAGGATTTCATCTAACTGACCAATGACTCTTTCAAACAAATTTATTTTTTCATAGAGAAGCTTTAAAACATGCTCTTCTACAGTGTTTTTTGTAGCAAAGTTATAAATATGTACGTCTTCAGTTTGTCCTAAACGATGAACACGTCCTATTCTTTGCTCAAGTCTCATCGGGTTCCACGGCAAGTCAAAATTAATAACGTGATGGCAAAACTGTAGGTTAATCCCTTCCCCACCGGCTTCTGTAGCGATTAATACCTTTGCATGATTTTTAAATAGTTCCCTCATCCAATCCTTTTTTCCACGTTTAAATCCACCACGAAATGGTACAGAAGTTATCCCGTGCTGCTTTAAAAACCATTGTAAATATAACTGTGTTGCTCGGTATTCCGTAAATATAATGACTTTATCATCAATCGAGCGGATTAATTCCAAGGCTTTTTCCGCTTTAGAATTTTTTCTAACATTCTCTACTTTTTTCATTAAAGAAGCGACGGTGTCTTGAAAAGTTTGAGATGGGTCTTCTTTTTTCTTTAGCATATTCTTAAGAGTGAAGAATACCGCTTCTCGGCTACTGCAAGCTTCCCGCTGTAGTGTAAGTAAAGAAAATGAGCTTGATACCCAATGGTCATATTTTCCCTTTAACGATTGGATGCTTTCATAAAGTTCTTTTTCCTCTTCGCTAAAATCAATTAATACCGTTTTGACATGACGCTTTGTCCATTCAATTCCTGTGTCTCCTCTACGATTACGTATCATTACTTTATTAATTAAATCACGTAAATGCTCATCTTCTTGTATAGAGCGGTCACCTTTTTTGAATCGCTCTGTAAAGCCGGACTCATTCCCGAGATGTCCAGGTTTTAAAAGTGATACTAAGTGAAAGATCTCCTCCACTTTGTTCTGAATAGGAGTAGCCGTCAGAAGTAAACAAAACTTTTTCTTTAAGTTTTGAATGAATTCATAGTTTTTTGTTTTATGATTTTTAAGTTTGTGAGCCTCGTCTATAATGACAAGGTCATAGTTTTGTTCATATACCTTTTCTCTGTGAGGACTTCTTTTAGCCGTGTCAATACTCGATACAACTACATCACATTGATCCCATACATAGCTTTTCTTCTGAGCTACTGCTGGAATGAAGAATTTGCTATTTAACTCATGGGCCCATTGAGAAACAAGCGAAGCAGGTACGAGAATTAATACCTTTTTAACGAGCCCGCGAATCATATATTCTTTTAAAATAAGGCCTGCTTCAATTGTTTTTCCTAGTCCTACCTCATCGGCAAGTATCGCTTTTCCATTCATTGTCTCTACAACTTGCCTTGCTGCTTCGAGTTGATGAGGAAGTGGTGTGACATTTGCTAAATGTTTTGGTGCTTGAAGTCCTTCAAAGTTCGGAATTGCGGTATGTTGTTCAAATTCAACTGCTAGTTTGTAAAGCTCCCAATTTCCCCAGGGACCATCGTTCTCTATTCGGGAATTTAATTCTTCTCCCCAGTCGTTATCAAACAAAACCTCCACATTCATACAAAAACATCTCCTTAATTATATAAAAATGATTGCCCAATTATTAGGTTTAATGGTAGGATGAAAATAGCTTTTAAAAGGTTTTGAAAGTTTCTAAAATCCGAACATTCATGGGTAGCATTTTCTGTATATTTCTAGTATAACCAATTGTTTCAAGGAATATTGGCGAATGATAGCAAGGGGAGAGACTGTATACACAGCGCCGAAGGAGCAAGCATAAGTACATGTGAATCTCTCAGGCAAAAAGACTCTTGCAGGACGCGGCTCTGGAGAGCGTTTCCATTGATGGAAACCACCAAAGAGGACAACCGTTATCGGTAAACTTTCAGGTGCAAGGACAGAGAAATCTCTTTTTTAAAAAAGGGATTTCTCTGTCCTTTTTTCATGAGCTAAACAAGGAAAATGCTTCACAATAGGAAGATAAGGGGGAAGTACTGTGTCAGAATTGAAAAGAACACCTTTATTTGATGTTTACAAAGAATATGGTGGAAAAACAATTGACTTTGGCGGCTGGGAGCTACCTGTTCAATTTTCAAGTATAAAAGAAGAACATGAAGCTGTCAGAACAAAAGCTGGTCTATTTGATGTTTCGCATATGGGAGAAATTGAGGTTAAAGGGGAGGATAGTTTACCCTACCTGCAAAAAATGTTAACAAATGATATTTCTAAGCTTAAAAACGGTGTGGCACAGTATACTGCGATGTGCTATGAAAACGGAGGTACAGTTGACGATCTTTTAGTTTATAAAATAAAAGAAAATGATTATCTACTTGTTATTAATGCTGCTAATATTGATAAAGACTTTCAGTGGTTAAAAGATCATGTGGAAGAAAATGTTACAGTAAATAATATTTCCGTACATATGGCTCAACTAGCACTTCAAGGACCTTTAGCAGAAAAAACGCTTCAAAAGCTTGCGGGAGATCAACGTTTAAACGAAATTGGATTTTTTAAATTTCAAACTGATGTAATGTTACATGGTAAAAAAGTGCTTGTATCAAGAACAGGTTATACAGGTGAAGATGGATTTGAAATATATTGCGATAGTAATGACGCGGCATCAATATGGCATGCCATATTAGAGGCGGGAAAAGAAGATGGTGTCGTTCCAGTAGGACTAGGTGCTCGTGATACCCTTCGTTTCGAAGCAAATCTTGCTCTCTATGGTCAAGAGCTTTCACCGGAGATTACACCGATTGAAGCCGGAATTGGATTTGCTGTAAAAGTGGATAAAGACACACCTTTCATTGGCCAAGACGTGTTGAAAAAACAAAAGCAAGAAGGAGCACCTCGTAAACTTGTAGGAATTGAGATGATTGATAGAGGAATACCTCGTCACGGCTATAAAGTGTTTAAAGGTGAAACGGAAGTTGGAGTAGTAACGACAGGAACGCAATCACCTACATTAAAAAAGAATATCGGGCTTGCTTTAGTAAATTCCGAATATAAAAGTCTTGATACAGAGCTTACTGTAGAAATTCGTGGCAAGAAAGTAAAAGCAAAAATTGTACCGACACCATTTTATAAAAGACCAAAGAACTAGGGGGAGGAATGACGGTCATGAAGCATCGTTATTTACCAATGACAGAACAAGATCAGAGAGAAATGCTTGAAGCAATCGGAGTAAAGGATGTTTCCGAACTTTTTGAAGATATTCCGGAGAGTGTGCGATTTAAAGGGGAATACAATATAAAAAAAGCAAAGCCAGAAACAGCATTAGTTAGTGAACTTGCTTCTCTAGCTGCTAAGAATGCCGATTTGAGAAGTAATCCATCATTTATTGGTGCAGGAGTATACGATCACTATATGCCTATTATTGTTGATCATGTTCTGTCTCGCTCGGAATTTTATACAGCTTATACACCATACCAGCCAGAAATTTCACAAGGTGAGCTACAGGCAATTTTTGAGTTCCAAACGATGATTTGTGAACTAACAGGTATGGAGATTGCTAACTCTTCCATGTATGACGGAGGGACAGCATTAGCAGAAGCAGCGATGTTAAGTGCAGGTCAGACGAAAAAAAAGAAAGTATTAGTTTCAAGTACTGTTCACCCTGAATCTATTGATGTTTTAAGAACATATGCAAATGGACAGTACATTGATGTAGTGGAGATCCCTCATAAAGCAGGGGTAACAGATATAGAAGCGATGAAAGAACTTATGTCTGATGAGATTGCTGCTGTTATTGTTCAGTATCCAAACTTTTTTGGAAGAATTGAACCATTAAAAGAAATGGAAGAGATTGTCCATAGTCAAAAAGCTATGTTCGTTGTGTCTTCCAATCCGTTGGCATTAGGTGCACTTACACCTCCTGGAAAATTTGGGGCGGATATTGTCATCGGTGACGCTCAAGTGTTTGGAATCCCAACAGCATTTGGTGGTCCGCATTGTGGATATTTCGCTGTTAATAAAAAATTAATGAGAAAAGTACCTGGACGTCTTGTCGGCCAAACGACAGATGAAGAAGGTAGAAGAGGGTTTGTTTTGACTCTTCAAGCTCGTGAACAACATATTCGTCGTGACAAAGCCACATCTAATATTTGTTCTAACCAGGCTTTAAATGCTTTAGCTGCTTCTGTAGCAATGACAGCGCTTGGAAAAAAAGGTGTAAAAGAAATGGCTGTTCAAAATATCCAAAAAGCAAATTACGCTAAAAATAAATTGAAAGAAAAAGGATTTACTCTTCGATTTGAAGGTCCTTCTTTCAACGAATTTGTTATCAAGCTGGATAAGCCAGTTGAAGAAGTAAATAAAAATCTTCTGCAAAAAGGAATTATCGGCGGATATGATTTAGGATTAAAAGACAGAACGTTAGAAAATCATATGCTTGTTGCGGTAACAGAACTTCGTACAAAAGAAGAAATTGATACATTTGTACAAGAATTGGGGGATAACCATGAATAAACAAGATCAACCTCTTATTTTTGAACTTTCTAGAGAAGACCGTATCGGATACAGTCTTCCAGAAATGGATATACCAGAAGTAGAGCTTTCTGATTTGATTCCTAATGAGTATTTACGAGAAGAAGAACCGGAACTGCCAGAAGTTTCTGAGCTTGACATTATGCGTCATTATACAGCACTATCTAAACGTAATCATGGTGTTGATTCAGGGTTTTATCCACTTGGTTCTTGTACAATGAAGTACAATCCTAAAGTAAATGAAAATGTTGCAAGATTAAATGGGTTTGCCCATATCCATCCCCTTCAACATACAGATGGTGTTCAAGGTTCTCTTGAATTAATGTATGATTTGCAGGAACACTTAAGAGAAATTACGGGTATGGATGAAGTGACTCTCCAACCAGCTGCTGGTGCCCATGGTGAGTGGACGGGCTTAATGATGATTCGTGCTTACCACGAGAAAAATGGTGATACGAAAAGAACGAAGGTAATTGTACCTGATTCTGCTCACGGTACGAACCCAGCATCTGCAACAGTCGCTGGCTTTGAAACGATAACAGTAAAATCAGATGAAAACGGTCTAGTTGATCTAGAAGATCTGAAGCGAGTTGTCGGAGAAGATACAGCAGCACTAATGCTGACTAATCCGAATACACTAGGATTATTTGAAGAAAATATTTTAGAAATGGCTGAAATTATTCATAGTGCAGGTGGTAAATTGTACTATGATGGTGCAAATTTAAATGCCGTTCTTTCAAAAGCACGCCCAGGAGATATGGGCTTTGATGTTGTTCACTTGAATCTTCATAAAACATTCACCGGTCCTCACGGAGGTGGCGGACCTGGAAGTGGTCCAGTCGGTGTAACAGAAGATCTTATACCATTCTTGCCGAAGCCTTTGCTGGTTAAGAACGGTGATAAATTTGAATGGGATTACAATCGCCCAGAATCTATCGGTAGGGTAAAACCATATTACGGAAACTTTGGTATTAATGTACGTGCATACACGTATATCCGCACAATGGGTCCAGATGGCTTGAAAGCAGTTACGGAAAATGCTGTATTGAATGCTAATTACATGATGCGACGTTTGGCACCATATTTTGAACTTCCGTATGATCGTCACTGTAAACATGAATTTGTTATAAGTGGAAAACGCCAGAAAAAACTTGGTGTGCGTACGTTAGATATAGCGAAGCGTCTGTTAGACTTTGGCTATCACCCACCAACTATTTACTTCCCGTTAAATGTAGAGGAAGGTATGATGATTGAGCCGACAGAAACCGAATCTAAAGAGACATTAGATTCTTTCATTGATGCAATGATTCAAATAGCAGGTGAAGTAGAAAATTCTCCTGAGATAGTTCAAGAAGCTCCTCATACAACTGTATTAAAGCGTCTAGATGAAACAACTGCGGCAAGAAAGCCTATTTTACGGTATAAAAAAGAAGCAGTTGCGACGCATTAAAACATGAAAAATGCCATTATAGGGTTTATACTCTGTAATGGCATTTTTTTCGTGAAAATAAAATATATAAAAGGCTAACCTTTATATTGCATGCAAAGGTCAGCCTTTTTGTTACTTTTTCTTCGTTTTAATTTTTCCTGTCCACTTTTTAAACCCGCCCTGAAGTTGGTGTAAATCACGGTACCCGTTACGGCGAAGCATTTGGGCTGCACGCCCGCTTCTTAACCCACTTTGGCAATATAGGTATACGGGTTGATCTTGGCGAATTTCTTTCTTTCTCATTTTTAATTGAGAAAGTGGAATGTTTCTTGCCCCTAAAATATGTCCGTTATCGAACTCGTTTGCTTCGCGAACGTCAATAAGCTGTGCTTTACGATATCCTGCACGGAATTCTTCCTCGTTCAATGTATTAACAATTCTTTTTTGATAGAAGAACGTAATAAGGGAATAAATGATAACTGCGCCAATTATGACTAGTAGAATATATAACCCTTCCATAATCAAAGCTCCTTTCTTCAATGCACTACATTCTATTATATTCGTGAAACAGGTTAGAATCAAAAGAAAAATGAATTTGGATTATTTATCAATCGCTTTTTCTTTGTTTTTTGTTCCTGATTTGATAGACTAGTAACGGATTATATAGGAAAACCGCCTATAGTAAAAGCAACTCCATCTAAAATGATATTGAATACATAAAAAGAGGGTATGCAGTATGAAAAAAGAAGTTTGGCGTTTTATCGATTCAGGAAGTTGTTCTCCATCTTTCAATATGGCATTGGATGAAGCATTGCTGGATTGGCATAGTGAAGGGAAAATCCCCCCAACTATTAGGTTCTATGGCTGGAGCCCGGCAACTCTTTCTGTTGGTTATTTTCAAAAAGTTGAAAAGGAAATAAATTTAGATGAAGTGAAAAAACAAGGACTTGGTTTTGTCAGAAGACCGACTGGGGGTAGAGGTGTTCTACATGATCAGGAACTGACCTACAGTGTTATTGTATCGGAAGAACATCCGGATATGCCGAAAACAGTAACGGAAGCGTATCGTGTCATTTCAGAAGGCATTTTAAAAGGATTCCAAAGTCTAGGGCTTGAAGCATATTTTGCTATCCCGAGAACGGATGAGGAAAGAAATAGTTTGAAGAACCCTCGATCATCTGTTTGTTTTGATGCACCAAGCTGGTATGAACTTGTTGTGGAAGGAAGAAAAGTAGCTGGTAGTGCTCAAACTAGACAAAAAGGTGTTATTCTCCAACATGGTTCGATTCTCTTAGACTTAGATGAAGATAAATTATTTAGCTTATTTAAATATCCTTCGGAAAGAGTGAAGGAAAGAATGCAAAGAGCTTTCAAAAATAAAGCAGTTGCGATTAATGAAATTAGTCCCCAAAAAATAACAATGGACATGGCTCGCGTGGCATTTAAAAAAGGGTTTGAGGATGGACTTCAGGTTGAACTAGAACCATATGAGCTGACACAGGAAGAGACACAATATGTAGAAGAAATTGCGAAAAGAAGGTATGAAAGTGACGAATGGAATTTTAAAAGATAATGAATTTTTTCGGGAGAAAAGCGATATCATGTCGCTTTTTTCTTGATTTATTAGGATTCAAGATAATTTATATTTAAGCAACCTTTAAAAAAGTAGATATCGGTGAATTATTCCTAGCTTTTCTATTAATATCTTAATTTTGCTTTAAAATCTAGCTTATTTAACGTTTGACAAAGTCAATTACATTTGACTGATAACACAATATATGGTGTGTGGTTTAAAAAACCAAACACCATATATTGTGTTTTAATAGTTGCTTTATTATCGTTCCTATGATAACGTAAATTGTGACAAACTATGAGACTAGACAAATAGAAATATTGAAACAAGGAGTTGTCGTTATGACTGTTGCGTCGAAACAAACTTTAACATTGGATAAGGAACGGTTAAACAAAGATATTAACTTGTTCCCACAAGTACATCCTATTACATCAGATATGAGCCTTACACACAAAGGGGTATCGCGTCTTGTGATGATTGACCGTTATTCTTTTAAAGACACAGAAAAAGTTACTCTCTCAGAGGGTGATTTTGTTGTGTTGACAGTCAAAGAAGACCCTAAGTTTCCTGCTCGTGGATTAGGGTACATCACGAAAATTGATTGGGAAAACAAAAAAGCGGATGTGTGGATTGAGGATGAGTACAGAAGCACGATTGATAAGCCAGAAGAGATGGAAACGGGAATTGTTACAAGAACACTTGATGTTATTGAAAAACCGTTAGAAGTTTTCTATGAGCAGATCGCAAAACGCAACGCAACAGGTTTAAGCCAAGTCGAAAAAACAGAAGAAAAAAGAAAAGAATGGTTTGAAAAGTTTTATCATGAATTGGTCAACTTGAACTTTGTTCCGGCTGGACGTGTTCTTTATGGAGCAGGGGCTGAAACGGAAGTAACATATTTTAATTGTTATGTTATGCCTTTCATTCAAGACTCAAGAGAAGGTATTTCCGAACACCGTAAACAAGTGATGGAAATAATGAGTCGTGGAGGCGGGGTAGGTACGAACGGATCGACGTTACGACCAAGAAATACGCTTGCTAGAGGTGTAAATGGTAAATCATCAGGATCTGTATCATGGCTTGATGATGTTGCGAAATTGACTCATTTGGTTGAGCAAGGTGGGTCCCGTTAATACCATGGCGGGATTAAAATCTCGTGAATTGCTGGAACACCCTTAGAGCCTTATTAACCACAACGTGACTAGCAATGGTGGGCGTGATGGTTTAAAAATAATAAGGATTGGGCAATCAGCAGCGAAGCTTCTTTAGAAATAAAGAGGAACGTTCAACGACTATTGAAACTTCCTAAAGTTTCCATATGGTGAAAGCCTCAAATTCAAAATTGGAGGAGTGAAAACCTAATGGAAGCAAAGGAAGGAGTAAACCATAGTAAGCGGCAACGTGGTTATGGGGCACGAGACAAAGAAGAGTATATTAAATCGATAATTGAACTCCATAATAAAGGTTACAGTCAAGTAGATATAGCAAAAATATTAAAAATCAGTCGTGGAACCATTAAACGTTGGAATGATGAACTGAATTTTATTGAGTCGAGAAAACCTGGAGAAGCTGGAAAACTAAAATCTAAAATTTATAGTTACAATGAAAATTATTTTGAGAAAATAAAAACTCCAAATCAGTCATATATAGTTGGTTACATTCTTGGTGACGGAACTATTCTTGATCGTAAAAAATCAAAAAGATTAGTACTTGTTACTGCTGAACAAGATAAGCAATTAATATATGACATAGCAAAAGAATTAAATATGCTTGACGCAATTAAGTTCAGGAAAAAGAATGTTGATAATGAGCAAAATAAAGTTGCCTTAGCCATTAATTCAACAAAAATGTGTAATGACCTAATATCCCTGGGGATTAAACCGAGAAAGACACAAAAAGAAAAATGGATTAATTTTGATAATGAAAAACTTCAATGGTCGTTTCTAAGAGGATTTTTCGACGCTGATGGTCATATACGGGTATATCAAAGGAATGGTTACCAAAAAGCCCGGTTAGGATTTACGGGAAGCTCAGAGATGTTATTATCAGTTCTTCACTTTTTCCAATTGAATGGTTTCGCAAAAAATGTTAACAAAATTACTAAAAAGCAAGGATGCTTTGATCTGCATCTAAGTAGTATTGTGGAATTAAAATTGATTTTTAATGAACTTTATAAATATGGAGATTTAAAGTTAAATCGTAAATATAATAAATTTTCTTCTTTGATGATATAGTCTGATCTTGTATGAAAGTGCAAGAGTGGGGCAGAAATGACCTCACCCCTCTAAAAAAGAGGAGTAACAATTGGCGTGGAGCTCAGATGATTATGTTAGCGGATTGGCACCCTGACATTATTGAATTCATCATTTCAAAAATGCAAAATCCAAGAATCCTTCGTTATCTATTAGAAAATACAGAAGATGAACAAATTAAAAAAGCTGCAGAAGATAAATTGAAATTCACTCCTCTTACAGAACAAGAAATTGCAATGTATCAAGGAATTATTAACTATAAGCAAATTCCAGGTTACGGTGGTTTTGATGAGAAAATTATCAAAAACGCAGAAGAAAAGTTACGAACAGGCGGTACTTACAGTGTTCACAATTCCGAGTTCTTAACAGGAGCGAACATTTCTGTTTGTTTGACTAGTGACTTTATGGAAGCAGTGGAAAATGATGAAGAGTATGCTTTACGTTTCCCTGATGTAGAAAGCTATAATGAAGAACAAATGAAATTCTACAACGAAGAATGGCACAATATCGGTGATGTCCGCGAATGGGAGAAGATGGGCAACAAAGTTAGAACGTACCGTAAACTACGTGCCAAAGAATTGTGGAATCTTATTAATGTGTGTGCAACTTATTCAGCAGAACCAGGAATTTTCTTCATCGACAACGCAAATGATATGACAAATGCAAAAGCATATGGTCAAAAAGTAGTTGCGACAAATCCATGTGGTAGAGTAGCATAGTTTGCCTCATGTAAAAAACTGCGGAATTAAGCGGGAACTCTGAGATGAGAACCCGAACCGAAGGCTTGAAAGAAAAAACAAGTCAGGGGCAGAGCATAGGTGGTGAACCTGCAATATGCAGAATATAATCCACCCAAGAGGCCGCAGCGATGGACTAAGCTAGTAAATAATTAGAGTCCGTTGAAAAGATATGCCGAGCTTACAGGAATAAAAACTGTAAGAACTAGAGGATAAAAAGCCTTTAGGATAACAAAAACTGGAACAGCCACTCGCGCCATATTCTGTGTGTAATTTGGCAGCTGTAAATCTAGCACAATTTGCTGATAAAGATAACAAAACAGTAGACTTTGAAAAATTGAAGCGTACGGTTGAAGTCGGAGTACGAATGCAAGATAACGTTATTGACGCAACACCATATTTCTTAGAAGAAAACAAAAAGCAAGCCCTCGGCGAACGACGTGTTGGTCTTGGTGTAATGGGACTTGCGGACCTACTCATTTATTGTGAAAAAGAGTACGGATCTGCCGAAGCAAATAAGCTTGTAGATGAAGTGTTTGAAGTAATCGCAACAACTGCTTACCGCGCTTCTGTTGAACTTGCAAAAGAAAAGGGAAGTTTCCCATTCTTAACGGGTGAGACACAAGAAGAAACAAACCGTTTACGACAAGCGTTCATTGAAACAGGATATATGAAAAAAATGCCGCAAGATGTGAGAGATGCTATTGTAGAAGATGGTATTCGTAACTCTCATCTACTGACTGTTGCTCCTACAGGAAGCACTGGGACCATGGTTGGCGTTTCAACCGGTTTAGAACCATACTTCTCCTTCACTTATTATCGTAGTGGACGTTTAGGGAAGTTTATCGAAGTGAAGGCAGATATCGTTCAGGAATATTTAGAGAGAAATCCTGAAGCAAGTGGAGATAATTTACCTGAATGGTTTGTATCTTCGATGAGTCTTGCTCCAGAAGCACATGCAGACGTACAATGTGTTATCCAAAATTGGATTGATAGCTCTATTTCTAAAACGGTAAACGCACCGCGTGGGTACACTGTAGAGCAAGTACAACATGTGTATGAGCGTTTATATAAAGGTGGAGCGAAAGGAGGTACGGTATACGTCGATGGAAGCCGTGACTCCCAAGTTCTAACATTAAAAGCGGAAGAAAACAGTTTTGATGAAGAAGAAACAAAACAAGAAATTCCAACTTCGGAGAAACCGGTTGTACTTGTAGATACAATTCAAGAAGTGCGTGCTACAAACGTAACTATCGGATCGGAAGTAGGAAACACTTGTCCTGTTTGCCGCAAAGGAACAGTGAAAGATATGGGTGGCTGTAATACTTGTACAAATTGTGGTGCACAGTTAAAATGCGGTTTGTAAAAGTGAAATAAAGTTACTAATTATTTTTTTACTTTATAAGAAAGTATAATTATATAAGACTTTTAAGAAGCTGGGGGCTCTACCTCAGCTTCTTTTTTAATGTTAAGGAAATTATAAAATACTCGCATGCGTATAACTAAAAATTTAAGTGGTTTGTCTAGTTTCAGCGGCTAACTCACTGTAAAAAAGATAATTCCCTTCTAAAGGCAAAAAGCACCCTTTAGGGGAAATCCCTATTTTCTTTGTGAATTGAGTAAGCCACTTCCGCTTTTGTTCATATTTGTTTTTCCCTTTCTTTTTTACCTACACACTCATCATCGAAAAAATTAGACTAGCCTTGAAAAACGGGAATATCGATTTTTATTCTAAAATCCTTCTTTGTGAATTAATAATGTAGTATACAATAATGAAGGAGTGGAGCCTATGGACATCGATGGTGTTTTTTCAGGTGGAGGAGTAAAAGGGCTCGCTTTAATTGGTGCTTACCAAGCAATAGAGGAAAAGGGATTAAAATTTAAGAGGCTTGCAGGAACAAGTGTAGGAGCTATTGTTGCAGCTTTAGTTGCGGCCGGGTATACAAGCAAGGAATTATTGAACATTATGGAAGAACTTGACTTAGATAGTATGTTAGACAAACCTTCTTTTTTAGACTCGCTTCCAGTTATTAAATGGCTTCGAGTTTATTGGAGGATGGGAATATATAAAGGGGATACACTTGAAAAGTGGGTAGCGACAAAATTAAAAGCAAGAGGCATTTATACTTTTGCGGATCTTCCTGAAAATTCTTTGCGTGTTATCGCTTCCGATTTATCGAATGGAAGATTGTTAGTGTTGCCGGATGATCTAGGGAAATACGGGATTGCTAAAGAAACTTTTCCTGTTGCAAGAGCTATTAGAATGAGTTCGAGCCTTCCTTATTTCTTTGAGCCTATTAAATTAAAATCATTAGAAGGGATTAGCGTAATAGTTGATGGGGGGGTTTTAAGTAATTTTCCAATGTGGCTTTTTGACAGGGAGAATATAAAAAAAGTCAGACCAGTCATCGGTATAAAATTAAGTCATAAAGGAATTGACAGACCGAAAAATAAAATAAAAAATGCAATAAATCTTTATGATGCACTTTTTCATACAATGAAAGATGCACACGACTCAAGGTATATTTCTAGAAAACATGAAAAAAATGTGATTTTTATTCCGACAGAAGGAAATTTGACAACAGAGTTTGAAATAGATGAAAAAGAAAAAGCTGCACTTATTTTATATGGAAAGCAACAAGCGGAAAAGTTTTTAATAAAATGGACTTATTAAAAAAATAATCGAGCTTAAAAAGAAGCTCGATTATTTTTTTTATTCTTTTTGCCTTCAATAACGGTTAGGTTAGCATTGGATTTTCTTCGAATCGGCCGCTTTTTGGCATGGTTAGCACTTTGTGTTGATTTCGTTACTTTTTTCTTAAATCTCTTTTTAGACTGTTTTGCTGCTTTTTGAAACGCCTTTTGTTCTTTATTTTTCGTCGGTTTTCCGCTAAGCCATTTACGGTAGATAAAGTAAATAATACCTATCGCAGCAGCCATAATGAAAATTTGACGTAATAAAGATAAAGGATTGCCGATAAGAACGGACCCTAAACCAATGATAGCTAACACAATTAAAGAGAGTACAAAAATGTTACGAGCCTTCATCAAAGCCACCTCCATACAAAACGAAATGAACAAAAATCGAACTAGCTTATAATAATAGTTTAGACTATTTACTCGTTTTTTAATCGTCATTCTGCTTTACTTTTCCATTTTATTAATTTATGGAATGAAGCAATTACTACTTTTACTTGATTGTCTTTAGAGTCTTTAGTTATAACCAGACTCGGAGGTAGAGACTTCTAGATTAGTTTAATTTAAGTATGTGGGCTTCCTGCTTCTATTTATAGCTACTCATATTTTTAAAAATAAGTTACTATCTATTTTACTAAAAACCCATCAAAATCACTAGGGGGTTCACTAATTTAATCCTTCTAATTAAAATATTTCCATTTTAGTCAGTTGCCTTTTGCCAGTCACTAGAGTATCAAGTTCTGAAAGTTAGAGGCTTGTGGTTTTTTTGATAGGCTGTTTTCGTAAAATTTGTTGCTTTTTAACGAAAAACTAAGTTTAGTCAACGGACTTAATTCATAAGTAAAAACAACAATCTGTGAGAAAAGAGCCTTTCGGTAAAACAGTTTGTCCGGGGTGTTTAAGGCAGACTGCACTTTTCTTCGCGAGCTGAATGAGCCGCTTGCACTTTTCTTGTAATTTGTGCAAGTGTTTGTAGGATTTGGACATACTACGAATGGAGGTGTTTGAAAATGGCAGAAGACAAGCAAAAAGAGCAAGGGAAATCCGACCCTCAATTAGAACAAAACCAATCTGAAAAACCATTATCCTTCCTAACTACTGTAGTGATTACCGGCTTTATTGGTGGTGTGCTTTGGAGTGGAATAGCATATATTTGTTATTTGTTTTCTTTTACCAAAATTGAACCTAATATCATCTTTGAACCATGGGCTGTAGGTAATTGGAAAGAAAAGTGGATAGGAATTTTACTTTCAATAGTTGCCTATGGAATCGTTTCTATTGGAGTAGCATTAGTGTACTATGTACTCTTAAGAAAATTAAAATCAATGTGGGTTGGGGTTGGGTATGGTATTGCATTATTTCTAGTTGTTTTTCTTATCCTTACACCATTGTTTCCGACTATTAAATCAATTACTTCTATTGATATTCACACACTTATTACAACTGCTTGTATTTATATTTTATATGGCGTCTTTATTGGCTATTCCATATCATATGAAGAGAATGAATTAAGACATCAGGAAGAAAAGGAAAAAACTAGTGGGGTAAATCAGTAACAAGATGTGTATTTTCAGATAATTTCCTAGTTAACCGTAATCTGTTATGTTAGAATGTTCATGTTGAACATTCTATTTTTTTAGGTGATTACATATGAAAAAAATAATGCTACTAAACGGTCCAAATTTGAACCGGTTAGGTAAAAGAGAACCGGAAGTTTATGGACAAACTACTCTTGATGAACTTGAGAAATCAATGGAAAGAGTGGCTGGAACTCAAGGATACGATCTTCTAACCTTGCAATCGAATATTGAAGGAGAGATCATTGATTTCCTTCATCGTGCAGAAGATGAAGGGGTAAGTGGGGTTATTCTAAATCCCGGAGCCTACACTCATTACAGTTATGGAATACGGGATGCAATAGCTTCTATTTCCGTACCAGTTATTGAAGTTCATATTTCCAATATCCATAAGCGCGAGCAGTTTCGACACCAATCAGTTACAGCACCAGAAACAATTGGTCAAATTGTCGGGTTGGGATTATACGGATATGAATTGGCATTACTTGCATTAGTAAATCAACTTAAGGGAGCGGAAAAGAAATGAAACTAGAAAAACTAAGAGAAAAGTTTTCAGAGAATGGAATTGACGGATTATTAATTACAAGTAGTTATAATCGTCGCTATGTGACAAATTTCACTGGTACTTCCGGTGTAGTACTTATCACGGAAGAAAAAGCGTTGTTTATAACCGATTTCCGCTACACAGAGCAAGCGGCAACGCAAGCGGTAGGTTTTGAAATTGTAGAACACAAAGGGCCAATTCACGAAGAGGTAGCAACACAAGTAAAAAAACTTGGGGTTAAAAACTTGGGCTTTGAAAAAGACTATATGACATACTCTTCTTTTGAGAGTTATCGTGAAAAAGTCGCTGCAGAATTAATTCCTGTATCAGGGTTAGTGGAAAAGTTACGCTTGATAAAGACACCGCAAGAGATTAAGATATTAAAGGATGCAGCGGATATTGCTGATGCTGCTTTTAAACACATATTAGATTTTATAAAACCGGGTGTAACAGAGTTAGAGGTTTCAAATGAGTTAGAATTCTTTATGCGTAAAGCAGGTGCAACATCTTCTTCTTTTGATATCATTGTTGCTTCAGGCGGGCGCTCTGCACTCCCACACGGGGTTGCTAGTGACAAGGTTATTGAAACTGGAGATTTTGTTACATTAGATTTTGGAGCTTATTATAAAGGCTACGCTTCTGACATGACTCGTACTGTATCGGTAGGGGAGCCAAATGATAAACTAAAAGAAATCTACAATGTTGTTTTAGAGTCTCAGCTACTTGCGATGGAGAAAATCAAACCTGGAATGACTGGTAAAGAAGCAGATGCAATTTCTCGAGATTACATAACAGAGAAGGGGTACGGAGATTACTTCGGTCACTCTTTAGGACATGGAATCGGGTTGGAAGTCCATGAAGGACCTGGCTTATCTTTCCGTTCAGATGTTGTATTAGAGCCGGGAATGGTTGTTACTGTTGAACCTGGTATTTACTTGCAGGGAGTCGGAGGGGTAAGAATCGAAGATGATACGATTATTACAGAAGACTCAAATGAAACAATTATACACTCACCAAAAGATCTAATTATTCTTTAATATGTTTACTAACAGGAGGAAATACAATGATTTCAGTAAATGACTTTCGTACAGGATTGACAATTGAAGTGGATAACGGAATTTGGCGCGTTATGGACTTTCAACATGTTAAACCCGGGAAAGGAGCTGCATTTGTACGTTCGAAGCTTCGTAACTTACGTACGGGTGCTGTTCAAGAAAAAACTTTCCGTGCTGGAGAGAAAGTTGCCAAAGCACAAATCGATAATCGAAAAATGCAATATTTATATGCTAACGGTGACATGCATGTTTTCATGGATAACCAAAGTTATGAACAAATTGAATTAGCTGCTTCAGCAATTGAGTACGAATTGAAGTTTCTAAAAGAAAATATGGAAGTTTCAATTATGATGTATCAAGGAGAAACTCTTGGGGTTGAACTTCCAAATACGGTAGACCTCGTTGTGACAGAAACAGAGCCTGGGATTAAAGGAGACACAGCATCAGGTGGATCTAAACCAGCGACAGTGGAAACGGGTCTTGTTGTTAATGTTCCTTTCTTTGTAAATGAAGGAGATAAACTTGTCATTAATACTTCTGATGGTTCATATGTTTCTCGTGCTTAATAAGTAAATATTATTTTTTTAAAAGACTAAGTTTAGGGTTGTTCTCCCTAAACTTAGTCTTTTTTAGGTTGTTTTCAACAACAGTTGAAAGTATAGAGTGGATTGAAGTGAAGGCACTTGAATCCTGTGGGATACAGAGGAAAAGTCGAGACCCTGCAGACGCTAGCTCCAACAGCTAGCTCGCTATGAAAAAGATAAAATTTCCAAAAGGCAAAGGAAGCCTTTCAAACAAAGCAATATAGTCAGATCTGTACATAAACTGAAAACTAAATAAATGATGAAACATACTTATTCTCTACAGTCATAATCTTTCCGTACTAGAATACATTTTAATATTGGGAGGCTTGTACGAAGGAGGTTGAATGATGAAAAAAATTTTAGCTATGTTACCAACTACTATATCTGAACAAATCTTTAAACTCCCTCCAGATGTTTTAGAACAGGTAGAAGAAATACGTGTCCGGACCAATCGCGTGTTGGAAGTGACGGCAAGGGGGAAACCGTATTTTCTTCGCTATATTGTGACACGTGAAGATAGCGACCAGTTGATAAACAAATTGTCAGGACACTCGTTTTATACATTAGAAGAGGAATTAAAAAGGGGTTATATCACTATTGAGGGTGGTCATCGAATAGGGTTGGCAGGTAAGGTCATTCTTGAAGGTGGAAATGTAAAAGGAATCCGTCATTTATCCTCTTTTAATATACGTATTGCCAAAGAGAAAACGGGTATTGCCCTTCCGTTGATTCCATATGTCTATAAGAAGAAGTGGTTGCATACGATGATTATAGGTTCGCCGCAAACAGGAAAAACGACACTGCTACGAGACCTAGCAAGACTTATTTCCACAGGAATTCCTGAACAGAATATCCCTCCACTTAAAGTAGGGATTGTAGATGAACGTTCTGAGATTGCAGGGTGTGTCCATGGGGTTCCACAGCTACAATTTGGTCCACGAGTAGATGTGCTTGATGCCTGTCCAAAAGCAGAAGGAATGATGATGCTCATTCGGTCTATGAGTCCTGATGTACTAATCGTCGATGAAATAGGCCGTAAAGAGGATGGTCAAGCCATTTTAGAAGCGGTAAATGCAGGTATTACGTTAATAATGACTACTCATGGAGCAAGCTTTGAGGAAATACGAAAAAGACCAATCCTTAAGGACATTATGTCACTTAATTCCATCAATCGCTTCGTAGAATTAAAAAGAGGGGATAGCCCAGGGGAAATTCACAATATTTTAGGTGAGAATGGACAATCTCTTTTGAGTAAAGTGAGTGTGACGTAAATGATCAAAATCGTCGGGGCTATTTTTATTTTGTTATCGACTTCATGGGCGGGTTTTGAAGCAGCTAAATATTTAACAGAACGTCCTAGGCAGCTGAGGTTATTAAAGGTAGCTTTACAATCCTTAGAAGCAGAAATAACTTATAGCCACACACCTCTGCATGAGGCAACAAGAAAAATATCTAAGCAATTACAAAAGCCTGTCTCATGGTTTTTTGAAAACTTTTCTAAGAAATTAACGGAGCAAGAAATATCAGTGAAGAAAGCCTGGGAAGACAGCTTAAATGATATTTGGAAGCTTACTGCATTTAAAAAGGGAGAATATGAAATTCTTAAACAATTTGGTGAAAACCTAGGTAAATATGATTTACTGACACAGCAGAAACATATTTTACTCGCATTAAAACATTTGGAAAGAGAAGAAGCCGAAGCGATTGAAAAACAAAAGAAGTATGAAAAAATGACGAAAAGTTTGGGGTTTTTATCCGGACTTCTTCTCATCATTTTACTGCTTTAGTAAACCAGGAGGGAAAATACATGGGTATCGACGTAGATATCATTTTTAAAATAGCTGGAGTGGGAATTGTAGTCGCCTTTCTCCATACTATACTTGACCAAGTAGGGAAAAAAGAATACGCACAGTGGGTGACTTTATTCGGTTTTATTTACATTTTGTTCATGGTTGCATCCATTGTAGATGATCTTTTTCAAAAGATTAAATCGGTCTTTTTATTTCAAGGATAGGGGGAGTCAACGATTGAAATTATCCAGATTGTTGGAATTGCCCTTGTTTCGACCTTCCTGGCACTAATTGTAAAAGAACAAAAGCCTAATTTTGCCTTTTTACTTGTTGTTTTTGTTGGTTGTTCTATCTTTCTTTTTTTAATTGACCAAATACAGTCCATTATTGAAATGATTGAGAGACTTGCTGCCAATGCAAATGTAAACCTAGTGTATGTAGAAACAATATTAAAAATAATTGGAATTGCTTATATTGCTGAATTTGCTGCTCATATTACGAGAGATGCCGGTCAAGGAGCGATAGCAGCGAAAGTGGAGCTTGCCGGTAAAATATTAATTTTGGCGATGGCTGTACCGATCATCACAGTAATTATCGAAACAATCATCACTATGATACCAAACGGGTAGAGGGATAAGGTTGAAGAGGTGAAAGAATGCAGCAAAAAATCATAGTTCTTATTACAGTCTTTGTACTATTTTTTTTAGGAACCTCTTACGGACAAGCAGAAGAAGATGAAACACCTCCTGCAGAAGATCTCCAGCAACAAGTTATTGATGAACAAATTGAAAACATAGGTTTAGAGGAATTGAAAGATTTTTGGAATAACATTACAGATGACTATGGAGGTTTTTTGCCGGAAAGTCAAAAAGGCAGTTTAGTAGATTTTATTAAAGGGGACAAGCAGTTTTCCTTTAAAGCATGGTTTACCGGTTTATTTCATTTTGCTTTTCAGGAATTAGTTATGAACGGAAAGCTTTTAGGAACATTAATTATGCTGACGATTTTCAGCATGATTCTGCAATCGCTTCAAAACTCATTTGAAAATGGGAATGTAAGTAAAGTTGCATACAGTATTATTTTCATGGTTCTTATCATCATCGCCTTAAATAGCTTTCATATTGCCATTGATTATACAAAGGATGCAATATCAACCATGATACATTTCATCATCGCTCTAATTCCGTTATTACTCGCATTGATTGCCGCATCTGGGGGATTTGTTTCCGCTGCATTTTTTCATCCTGTCATCATTTTCCTTATGAATACGAGCGGGTTACTAATCCAAAACATTGTACTTCCATTATTATTTCTTTCTGTTTTATTGAGCATCGTTAGCACACTGTCACCGCATTATAAAGTCACACAGTTAGCAGGACTTTTAAGAAGCTGGAGTATTGGTTTGTTGGGAGTGTTTATGACTGTTTTCCTTGGGGTTATTTCCGTTCAAGGTGCTACGGCAGCAGTTACGGATGGCATAACAATTCGAACAGCAAAATTTATCACAGGTAATTTTGTTCCTGTCATCGGAAGAATGTTTACAGATGCAACCGATACAGTAATAAGTGCCAGTGTCCTTTTGAAAAATACAGTTGGTATTGCTGGTGTGGCAATTGTTTTGTTAATTGCTGCTTTTCCTGCAATAAAGATCCTTGTAATGGCTTTTGTTTATAAACTTGCCGCGGCACTACTTCAACCGTTAGGAGGAGGACCTGTTATAACCTGTCTCGATGTTATCGCAAAAAGCATGATCTATGTATTTGCGGCGTTAGCGATTGTTTCGTTCATGTTTTTTTTAAGTATTACAGTTATGATTGCTGCTGGGAATATAACCATGATGATTCGCTAGTTTGTTAAACGTCATACTATTTGTCTTATTAGCAGGATAAGGAGGAGAAAAGTGGCATTTTTAACGGAATGGATTACTAATATTATTGTGTTTGTTCTGCTAGCGACCGTCATTGATATGCTCCTTCCTAGTTCTAGCATGAAGAAATATACAAAAATTGTAACGGGACTGCTCCTTATTACTATCATCCTCACTCCGTTATTAAAACTATTGTCTAGTGATTTTGATGATGTAGTGAATGAAATGACTTTATCAAGTGATTCTACGAATAATTCGGTAGAAAATTTAATAGAAATAAAGAAAAAAGAAATACAAGCCTCACAACGTGCATATATTTTAGAACAGATGGGTGTCCAAATGAAACAAGAGGTAGAAAAGGAGATGATGGAGAAACACGGAAAACAAGTGGTGACAGTTAGTTTAGAAGCAGAAGACGAAAACTTAGAAAATTTACCGGAAAGTATTTCAAAAGTAACAGTAGTGCTAGCAGAACCGCAAGAAGAAGGAGCCGTTGAGACGGTGAAAAGAGTTGACATCAATACAAGAGATGGAGCAAAGAAAGACAAACCGGACCATGAAACATCCCAACTAGCCTCCGCGCTCGCTGAAATATGGAATCTACCAAAAGACCAAATAGTCGTTATTGTTCAAGGAGGGATGGGAGAGGGAAATGAGCTCTAAAAAAAATCCTTTTCAAGCGTTAAAGCAATGGATTTCAAAAGATAATGAACATCCGCCGCAAAAAGAGAAAAAAGGGGGGAAATATCAATATCTTTTTATCATTCTTCTTGTCGGAATCGCTTTTATGCTGATCAGTGACCTTTGGAAAAGTGATGAAGGAGCAACGACAGAGGTATCCAATTCGGATAGCTCGCTGAACGAGGAAGAGGTTCCTGCATTTGGGACAAGAGAAAAGAAACAAAACAAGTCCATGAAAGATTACGAGGGTTACTATGAAAATCAACTAAAAGAAGCACTCGAACAGATTGTTGGTGTAGATGAAGTCAGTGTTGTTGTAAATGTGGATTCCAGTGAGGAAAAAATTTATGAAAAAAATGAATCTTCCCAAAAGCAGCACACGAGTGAAACAGATCAAGAGGGTGGAAAAAGGTCCATTGAAGAAAGCTCCAAAGAAGAACAGATAGTTATTATTCAAGATGGGGAAAAGGAAGTCCCTATTATTTCTGAAACAAAAAAGCCTAAAGTCAGCGGTGTCCTTGTTGTTGCTGGAGGTGCCGATAATATACAAATTAAAAAATGGATTATTGAAGCTGTAACAAGGGTGTTAGATGTTCCGAGTCATCGTGTTGCAGTAATGCCTAAAAAACAATAAGGGGGAAACGATACATGTTACTAAAAAAACAAACGGTATGGTTATTGACAATGCTAAGTCTTGTAATTGTTCTTTCTGTTTACTACATTACTTCACCAACTCAACAGGTTAATGACATGGCGTCACAAGAAGAAGGGAAGAAACAAACGGAAAATCAACAAGAAGATAATAAACAAACAAGTGCAAACGGTGAAATGGAAGTTGTTACAGAAGCGGCTGGAGACGAAGCGTTTGATGCAATGCGAATTGAAATGCAAAATCAACGTGATGCACTTCATGAAGAGTTGACAGCAAAAGTCGGAAATGCTGATTTGTCTGCTGATGAAAAAAGTGCAGCATATGAGCAGATGGAAGTATTGAGAGAACTTGCTACAACGGAATCTGTACTTGAAACAATGATTAAAACAATGGGTTATGAAGATGCTCTAGTCAGAGCCGATGGAGATAAAGTAAATATAACAGTAAAAGCTGACGAACATTCAGCTACAGCTGCAAACGAGATTATTCGTTTAGTGACAAGTGAAATTGGACAATTAAAACCAGTAGCAGTACAATTTCAGGCATCAAACTAAATCGCTTTTTAAAGAAGAGCAATTCCATCTGATTGGGGTTGCTCTTTCTGTTCGTTAGGAATGGTGAAATATTCATATATGGATAACTGTTCTACCGGAATAATTTAGCGTCTACCTTTATGAGATGTTTTTGTAATATAGCTAAGGGAAAAAAGATAACCCTCCTCTATTTTTGCGAAAAAGGCTACTCCCCCTAAGCGAAATGCTTCACTTTTGTTCTGGCAACTAACAATATTGCGTTTAGGTATTTTACTTTTTTTCAAAAAAGTCTAAAATATACTTAAGGGAGTTATAATTGTTTTACTTTGACTCACAAGAAGCGAGTAGTATTGTTCTATTGCATAAATGCTTCTATATCTAGAGTAATCGGATTGTGTTAAGTCACTTTCAGTAATTGTACAAGTGATATTCCAATCAAACAGATAGGAGAATCACCACGATGAAGCAAGTTTTACTTTATCGTTATTCTCTGTGTAGAGAAACTGTGAGTAGTTTACTCTCCGGTTGGCAGGAAACTGTTATTGAATTTTGACAAGGTCTTATCGTATGATATTAGTAGTTAGTGCTAAATTTATCTTTTCTAAGGGGAGTGTCGTTCGTGTTAAAAATTCAAGAGATTCGTGAAATAATAAAATTAGTAGATCAATCTACAATTGATGAATTTTCATTTGAGCATGAGGGCTCAAAAGTAGAACTAAAGAAATTTAAACAACCTTCTACAGAATCGGCTGTAGCTGTTCAAACAATTGAACCGTTAAAGCAGGCTGCACCAGCACCACAGGCAATACAGCAAGCACCAGCACAGGCACCGGTGCAGGAACCTACACCAGCAGAAGCACCAGCACCAGCAGCTTCCGAAACACAAGAAGATGCAAATTTACATAAAGTTACATCACCTATGGTGGGAACATTCTATCAATCTCCTTCACCAGAAGCAGGACCATACGTGAAAGTTGGTTCGAAAATTGAGGAAGATTCAGTAATTTGTATTGTTGAAGCAATGAAACTGTTTAATGAGATTGAAGCTGAGGTAAAAGGGGAAATAGTTGAAATTCTAGTAAAAGACGGTCAGTTAGTTGAATATGGACAACCGTTATTCTTGGTAAAGCCTGAATAAGGAGCGATTATTTTATGATAAAGAAGCTTTTAATAGCCAACAGAGGAGAAATAGCAGTTCGTATTATTCGTGCTTGCCGTGAGTTAGGTGTAGAAAGTGTTGCTGTTTATTCTGAAGCTGATAAAGAGGCGTTGCATGTACAACTAGCGGATGAAGCATATTGCATAGGTCCAACAGCCTCAAAAGACAGTTATTTGAATTTCACTAATATAATTAGTGTTGCAAAGCTGACAGACTGTGATGCAATCCATCCTGGTTACGGTTTTTTAGCGGAAAATGCAGATTTTGCGGAGCTTTGCCGAGAATGTAATATTACGTTTGTCGGTCCTACACCAGAAGCAATTTCCAAGATGGGAACAAAAGATGTTGCACGTGAGACAATGAGGGAAGCCGGGGTTCCCATTGTTCCAGGATCCCAAGGAATTATAAAGGATGCAGAAGAAGCAGTCGCACTAGCGGAAAAAATTGAATATCCTGTAATCATCAAGGCAACTGCTGGCGGTGGCGGTAAAGGTATTCGAGTAGCTAAAACGGAAGAAGAATTGATCAAAGGAGTAAACATTACCCAACAGGAAGCGATGACGGCGTTTGGAAATCCAGGTGTTTATATAGAAAAATTCATTGAAGACTTCAGACACGTGGAGATTCAAGTTATGGCTGATACGTTTGGTAATACTATTCATCTTGGGGAGAGGGATTGCACAATTCAACGAAGACTTCAGAAACTTATCGAGGAAACACCTTCCCCTGCTTTAACAGAAGAGATTCGGGAAAAAATGGGGGAAGCTGCAGTAAAAGCTGCAAAAGCTGTTGCCTATACAGGGGCTGGAACGGTAGAATTTATTTATGACTATATAAATCAAAAGTTTTATTTTATGGAAATGAATACACGTATTCAAGTAGAACATCCTGTAACGGAACAAGTAACTGGTGTGGATTTGGTCAAAGAGCAAATTCGGGTTGCTTCAGGATTAGAGCTTTCCTTAACTCAAGAGGAAGTCACATTCACAGGCTGGTCAATGGAATGTCGTATTAATGCGGAGAACCCAGAAAAGAATTTCATGCCTTCAGCTGGAAGAATTGAAATGTATCTTCCTCCTGGTGGCCTTGGAATTCGTGTAGATTCTGCTGCGTATCCTGGTTATATGATACCGCCGTATTATGACTCTATGATTGCCAAAGTAATAACATATGGTGCAACGAGGGAAGAAGTTATTTCTAGAATGAAACGTGCCCTAAGTGAATTTGTTATTGAAGGGGTACATACTACGATTCCCTTCCATTTAAGATTATTAGAACACGAAACTTTTGTAGGCGGAGAGTTTAATACAAAATTTTTAGAGAAATATGAAGTAATGAAATCCTAGTTTGAATTTTAGGAGGTGCCTTAATTGGCAGAAAATCAAAATCTTTTACAGATGTCCCATGGAAATGATGGCCTTGGTAAAATTGAAATAGCACCTGAGGTAATAGAAGTTATAGCGGGAATTGCTGCTTCTGAGGTGGAAGGCGTATCACAAATGCGTGGAAACTTTGCAACTGGTGTAGTAGAGCGACTAGGAAAGAAAAATCACGGCAAAGGCGTTAAGGTAGAATTAGCAGAAGAAGGCATTATTATTGATATCTATTGCGTCATGCAATTTGGTATTTCGATTCCAAATGTTGCACAAAAAATTCAAGACAATATTCGTCAAGCACTTCTAGATATGACAGCACTTGAAGCAGATGAAGTAAATGTTCATATTGTTGGTGTCCAATTTGAAAATATGAAAGTGGAACCAGAAATTGATGATGAGTAAGTAATGACTATTATGAATTCTTCCTTTGAAGGGCAGACTTGTTGACAGGTCTGCCTTTTTTGGTGTGTCTAGTTGCAGGCGTTAACCCCATAGGGTTGGTTGTTAAGCTGCTTTTACTTTTTGTTTCAGTTAAAGAAAAGTCACTTATTTTAAAGTTTCAAGGAATAACGTGCGAAATAGTAGCTATTTATGCTATTATCAAAGATATGAAAAATTTTGTGATAAAAGCGGGTAGAATCACTATGATACTGCTTTAAGACTAATGGAGGAATTATTAGGCTATGAAAAGAAGAACAGCTCGTGAAAAAGCATTACAAGCCCTGTTTCAAATAGATATGACGGAATTAGAACCAAAAGAAGCACTTGAAAATATTTTGGAAGAAAATGAAAACATGGATGACTACTTGGAAATGCTCGTATTAGGGGTTGCGCAGCACCAAGAGAGAGTTGATACAGCTATTCGAGAGAATCTTGAAAAGTGGTCATTTGAACGATTAGCAAAAGTGGACCGCAACATTTTGCGATTAGCAACGTATGAACTACTATTTGTAGACAGTGTTCCAGATAAAGTTGTAATAAACGAGGCGATTGAGGTAGCTAAACGGTTTGGCGACGATCAGTCAGGTAAGTTTATTAATAGTGTATTGTCTAAAGTTAGTCATTCTCCAAACTGATTGGAGCGAGTGAGATGTCACTTTCATCAGAGGCTTACTACTTGTTGAATTTTGACTAATAGCAGTTACTGAAGGGACAAAGTCCAAAAAAAGAAAAGAATTCTTTTTGGGATTTGGTCCCTTACCTATTTTTGGGAGAATATTTTACGTTTTGCCCCGCACTAACGGGCGGTAAAACTTCCGCTGATTGAAGTTTCCCTTTATCTATTATCTTCTCGCACTCAATTCAAATTTTAAGGAGCCAATGTAATGGAAATTGAACAAAATCGTTATTTAACAGTTCAGGCCCTAACAAAGTACATAAAACGAAAATTTGATCGAGATCCCCATTTATCAAGTATTTATTTGAAAGGGGAAATCTCAAATTTTAAGCAGCATTCAAGCGGCCACATGTATTTCACGATTAAAGATGATCGAGCTCGTATACTTGCTGTTATGTTTTCTTCTGCTAATCATGTATTGAAATTTAAACCGGAAAATGGAATGCAAGTGCTTGTAAGAGGAGATGTTTCTGTCTATGAGGCAGGCGGTCAATATCAAATATATGTGAAAGAAATGCAGCCTGATGGGATTGGAGAATTATACTTAGCATATGAACAATTGAAAGAGAAATTAGAGAAATTAGGCTATTTTCAACGCGAGAGAAAAAGGCCATTGCCTCGCTATCCAAAAAGAATAGCCGTTGTAACGTCTCCTACAGGTGCAGCAATCAGGGACATTATTACAACCATTAAAAGAAGATACCCTCTTGCTGAAATTCTTATTTTCTCGGCGCTTGTACAGGGAGAAAATGCTGCAAAGTCTATTGCAAATTCGATAAGACAAGCTAATCAATATGATAATATTGATGTTATGATTATTGGAAGGGGCGGTGGATCTATTGAAGAATTGTGGGCCTTTAATGAAGAGATAGTAGCACAAGCAATATATTCATCAGCAGTTCCAGTAATTTCGGCTGTTGGTCACGAAACTGACTTTACAATTGCAGACTTTGTAGCAGATTTGCGGGCACCAACCCCGACAGCAGCAGGAGAATTAGCAGTTCCTCATATAGAAGACTTAGTAGAAAGAATTATGAACAGTAAGCTTCATTTAATAAAGAGCTTTAAAGCAAAGTTGAACACAGAAAAAACAAGGCTTAATAGTATTATGAGATCCTATGCTTTGAAAAATCCTCGTACCTTATATGAGCAAAAAATGGAGCATATCGATCGCCTTACTGAACGGTTGCAAAGAAGTGCAGACTACAAACTAGAGCGGACTAACTATGAATTAGAACATGTCCATTCTCGTCTTCTGCGTTTACATCCATCTAGTATTATCGTACAGCAAAATGATCGTGTTAAAAACTTGAAAATGCAGATTGAGAAACAATATAAAAATCTATTAAGAGAAAAACAGCAAACCTTTAGTGGGATGGTTTCTACTTTGGAGGCTTTAAGTCCACTGAAAATAATGGATAGGGGATATAGTCTTGCATATGAACAATCGGGGGAATTGATTAAATCTACAAAACAAATCAATATCGGAGACGATATGATTGTTCATTTATCGGATGGGAAAGTATATTGTCAAGTTGAAACAATTGAGGAGAGTGGGAAAAATGACAAAGGAAAATAAGGAACAGGAAATTTCTTTTGAAAAGGCAATGGAACAGCTTGAAGAAATAGTTGAAAAGTTGGAAGAAGGAGAAGTTCCTCTGGAAAAAGCAATAAAATATTACCAAAAAGGGATGGAACTCACCAAATATTGTCATGATACACTACAAAAGGCGGAAAAGCAGCTTACCAAAATAATTACTGATGAGGGAGAGCAACCCTTTGATGTTGGGGAGGCAAAATGAAAGTGAAAAACCTCCAAAAGCTCGATACATTCAGAGAACAACATAGCAAACTCGTTGAGTCGGAAATGACTAATGCTATTCAAAAAATAAAATCTCCAGCGATGTTGAAAGAGGCAATGATATACTCCGTACAGGCTGGAGGAAAAAGAATTAGACCAATATTATTGCTAGCTACGATTGAGGCTTTTGGGAAGGATCCTAAAGCTGGTGTGAGTTCGGCATGTGCTGTAGAGATGATACATACATATTCGTTAATTCATGATGATTTGCCGGCAATGGACGATGATGATTTAAGAAGGGGAAGGCCGACAAATCATAAAGTTTACGGTGAAGCAATGGCAATTCTTGCTGGAGATGCTCTTTTAACCTATAGCTTTCAACTCATTTCTCAAGATCCGAAGCTCGAAGCGGATAAAAAAATTAAATTAATTCAATTACTTAGTACATCATCTGGTCCAGAAGGTATGGTAGGTGGTCAAGTAGCTGATATGAAAGGTGAGAATAGTACCCTGTCATTAGAGGAACTGGAATATATACACCTTCATAAGACAGGCGAACTATTGTCTTTCAGTGTAATTGCAGGTGCTATTATCGTGGGTGCTTCACAACATGATATCAGAAAGCTAAAAGATTTTGCTTATCATATTGGCCTTTGCTTTCAAATTCAAGATGATATCCTTGATTTAGAGGGAAATGAACAATTACTAGGAAAACCAGTCGGTAGTGACGTTTCAAGACATAAAAGCACATACCCTAGTTTGTTAACTATTGAAGGTGCAAAGAAAAAGCTTGCTTACCATTACGACAATGCCCTTACCGTATTACATGAGGTTGACTGTAACCCCGCTTTACTCGAGCAAATTGCCGAATTAATTGTAAAAAGAGATCACTAAGCTCTCATTATTTGAGAAATTATACACGTATGTGGTATAATAAATTTACAACTCATATGGATGGTGCAGTATTCTAGTCAACCCTCCGGTCCTGAAGGTGGGCCTAAAAATCCACTAAAGGGCACATCGATGAAGTTCCTTGTTTTGGCTTGAGGCGCCCAGCCTTGGGTCATAGCTGGGAGTAAGGTATAAGGGCGATCCACAATGGCATGTGGGCGATGACCCTTTAACCGCGGAGGCTCTGTTTCTCTAGTGCTCGCTTAATGCGTGTACAAAAAGAGCAGAGTATAGACCTGCGATTGTGATTATATCACTAGCAGCGTAGCCTGCCTTGAGTGAGGTGTGAGGGGATTATGGTTACAAAGTACACATCAGTTGGCCATTGATATGTGCTTTTTCGCCCATATGAAATCCACCTTGCAAAAGAGGCTAAGGATCTGGGAAAGGGTTGTTGAGGAAATCTCCTAGACTGTTCTATTGGACATATAGAGAGGATTATAGTGCGGACTAAGTGGTAATCCAGTCTAGCTACTGGTGACATAGCTAAGTCAAGTTTAAAGGGAAACCGCCGGTATGGCAACATCCGGTACTTGGCTGGGAAAACCTACTGGACCTAAGCTGCAATTTTAACTCTTTATATGACCATCCAACTACATATAAATATAACGACACTTTAACACAAAAGAAACGGTGTGTATAAATAATAATGAAAGAAACAATGAAAAACTCAATAAAATGGAGTCTCAGCATTGCCGTTATCACGTTTGTGTTAGCGGCTATTTTTTCAGTGTCTTCAAATATGGTGTTAAATGGTTTAGGATGGTATGCAGGTTTATTAGTAGTACTTGCTATCGTATTAATCGGGATATTTTTTGACATGCTTGGAATAGCTGCGACTGCTGCAGATGAAACACCATTTCACGCAATGGCTGCCAAGAAGGTGTACGGGGCGCGCTATTCCATAAAAATAGTAAGAAATGCAGACCGATTTGCAAGCTTTTGTAATGATGTTATCGGTGATATTTCTGGAATAATTAGTGGGACTGCCTCGGCAATTGTTTTAGTTCAACTCACCCTAACTTTCAAACTTGAAGGTGGCTCTATATTAGAATACAGTGTAAGCATAATATTAACGAGTATTATTGCAGCACTTACAGTAGGTGGAAAAGCATTAGGAAAGACATTTGCTATTCATTTTTCACGTGATATTATCTTTCAAGTCGGCAAAGTGCTTCAATTTTTTGAGGATAAATTTCACATCGTTATAATTAAAGATAAAAAAGATAAGAAAAAAAAGATGGATAAAAAGACAAGAACAAATAATATTTAGCAATGAAAGTGAGTGGACCCTATGGATCTATTATCAATTAATGAGCCCTCGTTTCTTAAAACGATGTCCAATAAGCAATTGGAAGAGCTTAGTCAGGAGATTCGTCAATTTTTAATAAATACGCTCTCCGAAACGGGTGGTCATATTGGTCCTAATCTAGGTGTAGTAGAGCTTACAGTCGCTCTTCATAAATGTTTTGATAGTCCTAAAGATAAAATACTATGGGATGTAGGGCATCAATCTTATGTCCATAAAATCTTAACAGGTAGAGCGGGACAATTTGATAGTTTAAGACAATATCAAGGGCTGTGCGGATTCCCAAAAAGAAATGAGAGTGAACATGATTGCTGGGAAACAGGGCATAGTTCTACTTCACTTTCTGCTGCAATGGGGATGGCAATTGCCCGGGATGTTAAAAAGGAAGATTCGTTTGTTGTTCCTGTAATTGGTGACGGTGCTCTGACAGGTGGAATGGCTTTAGAAGCTTTAAATCATATTGGAGCAGAACAAAAGGATATGATTGTCGTCTTAAATGACAATGAAATGTCTATTGCTCCGAATGTAGGAGCACTACATAATGTTCTTGGTAGGTTAAGAACAGATGGAAAGTATAATTGGGTAAAAGATGAACTCGAATATATATTAAAACGAATTCCTGCAGTGGGGGGACGTTTGGCTAGTACAGCAGAGAGGGTTAAAGACAGTCTGAAATATTTATTTGTTTCTGGTATGTTCTTCGAAGAGCTTGGGTTTACGTATCTTGGCCCTATTGATGGTCATGATTTTGATGATCTCTTTGAAAACCTGCAGTATGCGAAAAAAACAAAGGGACCCGTTTTACTGCACGTGATTACCAAAAAAGGTAAAGGGTTTCAACCAGCAGAATCTGATAAAAAAGGAACATGGCACGGAACAGGACCATATAAAATTGATACAGGGGATTTGATTAAACCTGTGGATGCCCCACCTTCATGGAGTGGGCTTGTTAGTGGCACGGTTCAAAAAATAGCAAGAGAAGATGAGCGGATTGTCGCTATCACCCCTGCTATGCCAGTAGGTTCCAAATTATTAGGATTCGCAGAGGAATTTCCAGACCGGATGTTTGATGTAGGGATTGCCGAGCAACACGCGACAACGGTTGCAGCAGGATTGGCAACACAAAATATGAAACCATTCCTTGCAATTTACTCTACATTTCTACAACGAGCGTATGATCAAGTCGTTCATGATATTTGTAGACAAAATTTAAATGTCTTTATTGGGATTGACCGAGCTGGACTTGTAGGTGCTGACGGAGAAACCCATCAGGGAGTATTTGATATTGCTTTTTTACGACATTTACCAAACATGGTTATTATGATGCCTAAAGATGAAAATGAAGGACAACACCTTGTAAATACAGCACTACTGTATAATGATGGTCCTATTGCTTTAAGGTATCCAAGAGGCAATGGTTATGGTGTAACAATGGACAGTGAATTAAAGCAAATTCCAATCGGAAGCTGGGAAGTTCTTAAACAAGGAACAGATGCTGCCATTTTAACATTCGGTACAACAATACCGATGGCAATGGAAGCGGCAGAAGGGCTAGAAAAAAAGGGTGTTTCCGTAAAAGTCGTTAATGCTCGTTTCATTAAACCATTGGATGAAGAGATGATGCATAATATTTTTAAAGCAGATATTCCTGTATTGACAATAGAAGAGGCGGTTCTTCAAGGTGGATTTGGCAGTGCTGTTTTAGAATTTGCACAGGAAAAAGGGTATCAGCATAGCAGAATTGATCGCATGGGTATACCTGATAAATTTATTGAACATGGAAGTGTGACGGAGCTCCTAAAGGAAATCGGTATGACAAAAGAAAATGTTATGGACAGAATTCTTACTATTACACCAAAAAAACAAAAAAGGGCTTAATGTATAATGAAAGTAAAAAAACAACGGATAGATGTACTTCTTGTTGAAAGAGGTCTTATTGAAACTAGAGAAAAGGCAAAACGAGCAATAATGGCAGGACTGGTCTTCTCGAATGAAGTGAGATTAGATAAACCCGGCGATAAAGTGAGTGTAGATATTCCTTTAACCGTTAAAGGTAATGTTCTTCCTTATGTAAGCCGCGGAGGATTAAAATTGGAAAAGGCATTAAAAGTATTTGATATACATGTTGACGGTAAGGTAATGATTGATATTGGCTCGTCTACTGGTGGTTTTACGGATTGTGCACTTCAAAACGGAGCCAAAATGTCTTATGCACTAGATGTGGGATATAATCAACTAGCGTGGAAACTTCGTCAAGATGACCGGGTTATCGTAATGGAGCGAACCAATTTTCGCTATGTAAAGCCTGCTGACCTTTCAGGAGAGATGCCAAGCTTTGCATCAATAGATGTATCATTTATTTCTTTATCGCTAATATTGCCAGTATTAAAGACGTTGTTAGTACCTGATAGCGATGTGATAGCGCTAATTAAGCCTCAATTTGAAGCTGGTAGAGAACAGGTTGGAAAAAAAGGAATTGTTCGCGATAAGGGTGTGCATGAACAAGTAATTGACAAAATTATTTCGCTTGGTGTACAGGAAGGTTATGATGTAAAGGGCTTATCGTATTCACCGATTACTGGTGGAGAAGGAAATATAGAATTTCTTATTCATCTACATTGGGAAGGCAGTAAAGAAAAAGGAACAAACATGCTAGAGTATGAAGCAAACACTGTTGTTGCAGAAGCTCATAAGCAATTAAAAACTGACTCATAGCAAAGTATTGAAGCTATTCTTTTTGTGTAAAACATAAGAGTAGCTTTTTTGTTCTGGGGCAGAGACTGTCACATTTCAATTATTGATTTCTATGGACTAGAGTTTGAGGGTATTTCTCTAAAAGTCTGCTTAATGCCCTAGTCAAAGCCGTTTTAAAAGGTTGTATAGACAATGATAGATGTGGTAACAACCGTTTTATTATTGTACTGAAGTGAAAAATAAGCTACTATTAGCGTATAGGTATACATTCCAATTTACACTTTCATGGAGCTGGAAAAATAGTAAGATAGCTTGCTTAAGGTTTCTTTCAGGGTTATTCTTAAAACATGTGGGTAGTTTGAAAGAGAATAAATATACAGTTTTGAAACAAAAGTTAGAGGTGTTCGTTCTATGTTGAACAAAGGTCAAAGACATATTAAAATACGTGAAATAATAACAAACCGTGACATCGAGACACAAGATGAACTGGTAGAAGGACTTAAGAATGCCGGATTTAATGTTACGCAAGCTACGGTTTCTCGTGATATTAAAGAGCTTCATTTAGTTAAAGTCCCATTAATGGATGGGAGATATAAGTATAGTCTCCCAGCGGATCAACGCTTTAACCCGTTACAAAAACTAAAAAGAACATTAACAGATGCATTTGTAAAAATAGACATTGCTGGGCATATGCTTGTTATGAAGACATTGCCAGGGAATGCAAATGCAATAGGTGCATTAATTGATAACCTAGATTGGGAAGAAATATTAGGTACGCTTTGTGGTGATGATACATGTCTTATTATTTGTAGGACGGAAAATGAAACTAAAATTGTTACACAACGATTCTTAGATATGTTGTAAATGTAATTATTTGAGGTGATCTATTCTTGTTACAAGAATTATCAATAAAAAACTTCGCTATCATTGATGAATTATCACTTTCATTAGATGAGGGCTTGTCTGTATTAACTGGAGAAACAGGTGCAGGTAAGTCAATTATTATAGATGCTATTCATTTGTTAGTCGGCGGGAGAGGATCTGCTGAATTTGTTCGTTATGGTGAAAAAAAGGCGGAGATAGAAGGGTTATTTACACTTGAAAATGACAAACATCCCTGCTATGTAAAATTAAATGATTTTGGTATCGAAATAGAAGAAGGTATGGTCGTATTAAGAAGAGATATTTCTAGTTCGGGAAAAAGTGTTTGCAGGATAAATGGAAAACTTGTAACAATTGCGATAATGCGGGAAATTGGTTCTACTCTTATTGATATACATGGTCAACATGAGCATCAAGAATTGATGAATGAAAATTTACATTTAACACTGCTTGATCAATTCGGTGGTCAGAATGTAGTAAAAGCAATCAAAAGCTACCAAGAAATATTTAATGAGTATGAATCCGTTTCTAAAAAGTTGAAAAGGATAAACGAAAACGAACAAGAAATGGCCCATCGGTTAGATTTAATACAATTTCAATATAATGAAATTGAAAATGCACAATTAAAAATTGGTGAAGATGAAGAACTTCTAGAAGAAAAACGAAAGCTAACGAATTTTGAACGATTATTTGATTCATTGCAAACAGCTTACAGTAGTATCCAAGGGGAAAGAAAAGGTCTTGATTGGACAGGCCTGGCAATGAGCCATCTAGAAACCGCCGCAGATCTTGATGATAAATATCAAGCAACATTGGAATCTGTGTCTAATGCATTTTATTTATTAGAGGATGCTGTCCATCATGTGAGAAATGACCTAGATCAACTAGAATTTGAACCGGATCGTCTAGATATGATTGAAAGCCGTTTAAATGAAATAAACGGATTGAAAAGAAAGTACGGTGCAACAATAGAAGATATACTTGCATACTATTCCAAAATTGAAGAAGAAATAGAAACAATAACAAATCGAGATAGTCATATCTATGACCTTAAAACACGACTTCAGTCCCTTGAGGAAGATTTATATGTAGAAGCGCAAGGTTTAACAGAAATTAGGCAAAAGACTGGAAAAAAACTTACACAAAGTATTCATGAGCAATTAAAAGAGCTGTACATGGATAAAACTACTTTTGAAGTACGTTTTATCGAGAAGGCTAACCAAGAAAAGACTGGAAACAGATACAAAAAAGATGGTGCTGATACCGTTGAATTTTTCATTTCCACAAATCCTGGTGAACCTCTAAAGCCACTTTCTAAAGTGGCTTCAGGTGGTGAGCTTTCTAGAATCATGCTTGCACTAAAAACAATATTCTCCAAACACCAGGGGATTACTTCAATCATTTTTGACGAGGTAGATACTGGTGTTAGTGGACGAGTTGCTCAATCTATTGCGGAAAAAATTTACCAGGTCGCGGTGCATTCACAAGTGATGTGTATCTCTCACCTTCCGCAAGTAGCTGCAATGGCAGATTGTCACTTATTTATTTCAAAAACTTCTCAAAAAGGTAGAACAAGTACCTCGGTGGAACGACTCAAGGAGAAGGAGAAAATAAAAGAAATAAGCCGTATGATTTCTGGCGTGGAAATAACGGATTTAACAAAAGAACATGCAAAAGAACTATTGCAATTAGCAAGCTCAATTAAAAATACTTGAAAAGCTATCCAAATTGGGTAGCTTTTTTTCTTGATTCCCAGTTATAAATGTGCCGTTTGAAGGCAAGATTAAAATTGTAGCCAAAAGTAAGTGTGTGGATTAGAAGCGAGGAGAGTGAATGTATGAATTCAGAATGGCTGAGAAGAATTATTGGTGGAATTCTCCTTGTTTCGCTTTGTACTATTGGTTTTTACAAGCCGGTTCAACAATATGTAAATTTGCCAAAGCATGTGAAAATGATGGAAGGGGAAGAAGTGAATCTTCCAAAGGCAACTTCTGTTATGGCTATGTCTACAGCTAAGAATAGTAATGTTTCATTGAATGATAAAGAAGGACGTCTTTCCATCAAAGGAAATAATATTGGAAAAGATGAAGTGGTATTTGAATTAGCAGGATTACCTATAAAAGAGGTTGATGTTGAAGTATTAAAAGATTTTAAAGTAATACCAGGTGGTCAATCAATAGGGGTAAAATTAAATACAGTAGGTGTTCTTGTTGTCGGTCATCACCTTGTGAAAACGGATTCAGGGAAAGTTTCTCCTGGTGAAAAGGCTGGAATTCAAGTTGGAGATATGATTACAAAAATTAATGGGAAAACAGTGGAAGATATGTCAGATGTAGCGCCTTATGTACAGAAGGCAGGGGAAAAAGGGAACAGTCTTGACGTAGAATTGAAACGAGAAAAGGAAACGATAAAAACTAAGCTAACTCCTGTAAAAGAAAAAGATGAAAGTTCCTATAAATTAGGACTATATATCCGTGATTCGGCAGCAGGAATTGGCACGATGACATTTTATGATCCTAAATCAAAAAAATATGGAGCATTAGGTCATGTTATTTCCGATATGGATACAAAAAAACCAATTGTGGTAGAAGATGGACAAATTGTCCGATCAGAGGTGACATCAATTGAAAAGGGCAGTGATGGAAAACCTGGTGAAAAGCTTGCCCGTTTCTCTTCTGAAAGAGATGTGATTGGAAATATAACTAGAAATAGTCCATTTGGGATATTTGGGAAATTGAATCATTCTTTAAAAAATGAAATGATGGATAAAGAAATGCCGATTGCGTTATCGCATCAAGTAAAAGAAGGACCTGCTCAAATTTTAACTGTTGTTGATGGGGCAAAGGTAGATTTATACGATATAGAAATAGTCAGCACAATACCACAAAAATTTCCTGCAACAAAGGGTATCGTTTTGAAGGTGACAGATCCAGAGCTTTTAGATAAAACTGGAGGGATTGTTCAAGGAATGAGTGGGAGTCCAATAATTCAAAATGGAAAAGTAGTTGGTGCTGTTACTCATGTTTTTGTAAATGATTCAACATCAGGATACGGTGTTCACATTGAATGGATGCTAAACGAAGCTGGAATTAATATTTATAAACAAGACCATAAAAGAGCAGGATGATAGTCAGGATCAACCTAATGAAGAAAATAACTTCAGAGGTTGATCCTTTTTTGGAGAGTGTAAAGATTATTCGACAAAACTAAATAAAAATATCGAAGGTGGTCGAATAATCAAGTATAATTAAGAAAATAAAAGATTTTCAAGCTTTTTTAAGATTTTCTTAAAAAATTAAAGGAATTTAGGTTGCGTTGTCGAAAAAGTTATTTAGAATAAAAATATAGAACAATTAGGATTGAGGAGGAAACCTGTAGTGAAATCAATCAAAGTTTGTGTTGTTGATGATAATCGTGAATTAACTTCTCTATTAGAGGAATATATTTCTTCACAAAATGATATGGAAGTGGTTGGAATTGCACATAATGGTCAAGAATGTCTAGAGTTACTAAATGAAGTAGAACCCGACGTCCTTGTTTTGGATATTATTATGCCACATTTAGATGGCCTTGCTGTTCTAGAACGCCTTCGCGAAAAAACCTCTACACCAAATGTAATTATGCTAACAGCTTTCGGTCAAGAGGATGTAACAAAGAAAGCTGTAGATTTAGGTGCATCTTACTTTATTTTAAAACCTTTCGATATGGAGAATTTAGTGAGCAATATCCGCCAACTGAGTGGAAGATCAAATGCAATTATTAAAAAACCTTCTTCATCCAGATTGACTTCAGAAAGCAAACCGAAAAACCTAGATGCTAATATTACAAGCATTATCCATGAAATTGGTGTTCCTGCTCATATTAAAGGCTATTTATACTTACGTGAGGCCATTTCAATGGTATATAACGATATTGAACTATTGGGCTCCATTACAAAAGTTCTTTACCCGGATATTGCTAAGAAGTTTAATACAACTGCTTCCCGTGTAGAACGAGCGATTCGACATGCGATAGAAGTTGCATGGAGCAGAGGGAATATTGATTCAATTTCATCCTTATTTGGTTACACAGTCAGCATGAGTAAAGCAAAACCAACCAATTCAGAATTTATCGCGATGGTTGCGGATAAATTACGTTTAGAGCATAAAGCCTCCTGAGAGGGGAAGGACACAGACGTATCAAGGGATTGAGTAATTAGGAAATTTATTACACACTGACACAAGTGATGTATAAACTTCTTTTTTAATCACTTTTATTGCTATAAATTTCCTCACTAACATCAATTAAAATTTAACACCTTCATTTATTGGATTTGAGTTCATCGAATCTTATAAGTGGAGGTGTTTTTGCGTTTTGACGGAAATCGAACTACAAATTGACTCATTTATGCTCTATTGTGACTCGAAACATTTGTCGAAGAAAACATTATCTAGCTATGAGCAGACAATCAAACTCTTTGCTAATTTCTTACACGATGAATTCAATATACAGGATGCAGTAAAGGTTAAATCTGCTCATATCCGTCATTACATCAAATATTTACGTGAAAGAGGTAAATATTCGGTAGTTGTAAAAGAATCGAGTAAATCAATGAATAATCCACAAAATAGAAACGACTATAACAAGACAATTTCTGATACAACGGTTGCAAATTATCTTAGAAATATTAAGGTATTCTTTAACTTTCTCCATCAAGAAAGGGAAATCAAAGTAAATCCAGTTGAAAATATTTCTAATATCAAGCCACAGAGAAAAAAGAAGAGTTTACTATCCCCTGAAGATATTAAGAAAGTGCTAAATACTTTCGATATAACTAAATTTCATTCTTATCGATCATGGGTGCAGACAAGACTAATTTTAGATACAGGTATCAGAGCGACTGAATGCGTAAATTTACGACCAGAAAATATCGACTTTAAAAATAAAGCTATTCTCATTGAAAATCCTAAGAACAATCAAGAAAGATACGTCTACTTTGGATTTAAGATGTTAAATGATTTGAAAAGATGGATGCAATACAGGGATAGATATTCGGATAGTCCTTACCTGTTTCCGACAATTAGAGGGACAAAGTTAGATATTAGGAACTTTGAACGGACATTGAAAGAAGCTGGAAAGAAAGTTGGCATCGATATTCACCCACACCAGCTACGCAATAATTTCGCTAAGTATTATCTAGTTGAGGGTAATGGAGACTTTGCCACGTTAAGCAGGTTATTAGGTCACAGCTCTGTAGAGGTTACGATGAAGGCTTATCTCGACTTTACGGATCAAGAAGTAATGAAGAAGTATCAGAAACATTCACCATTAAACAATCTAGACATCTAGGAGGCTCTGTAACGTGGATAAACACCAAAAGGTACTAGAAGACATAATTAACTATTGCAGCCGAATTATCGCATTAGAAGACCGTCCAGATGACGGTATGATTGAGGTTGCCGAAAAGGTATTGAAGATAATCAATAAATCAAGCGAATAAAAGGAAATTTGAACAAAAAAAAGACAAGTTGTTCCAGCAACCTGTCTCAAAGCAAAGTTCTATTTTGGTAAACTAAATAGGGATAGTCCCTGCTTTCATTCTATAAAAAAATTTAAAGGAATGCAAGTTGTATTTAGTATTGTCTTTTTCAGGTACTATCCAGTCGAGGTTGCCGATAAATCGACTATAAATATCCATCGTCAGGTATTGATCCAGCCGATGCAAATAAATGGGGATAGTGTACAATAAGCGTTTTCCTATTTACGCTTGTGCATGAATGGTGAAAGCCACCAATTTAAACGCTGATCGTTAGGAAGGGTAGTGCGTAGATATACGCAGTAGGACAATTCACAAGTACCAATTCGGGAAACTGCTAGGGCTATCTGTTGCAGTAGAATTGTTTAAGGAGAAAATTCTTATCGACAAATAGGATTCATACTAAAACGGAAACCTCAGTCCGATAGACCATGAAGTCGCCTATCTATATTTGATTGTATTATTTTTTATACCTTCAAATATAGGTAGTCAACTTTTCGCCTAGCCGTTGTCCTCGACACTCATCCCATGAAGCCAAAACCATAAAAACCTTGTCAAGCAAAAACACTCAAATAGTTGAAAAAATATTAATAAGGATTCATAGTTAGGGTGTTGGAGGACATAGCCTCGGAGCGAGCAGCGGTTAATCTTGTAATAATGCCATAAGGGAGGAATAATGATGGAGAAACAGTATATCGAATTTATCTTACAGAATGAGGATCACGTGCAACAAATTGAGAGGTTAAGTAAATTATGGGAAGAACATCTCGACTGTGTATTTGAGGGGATTGAAACAACTACTGATGGCGTATTTGTTCCAGACAGTGAGTTCCATAAGCCAGTATACATTGAGGAGGAGATTAAGAGGTTAGTAGAAGATAATTACTACTTTGACCATGAATGTGATCCTTACTATGTTATTGAGGATGGTTACAATCAAATGTTAGGTATGGGACATCCTAGTCTTTTTATAGATAGTGTCCAACATGAGAAAAAAAGAAGACATACAAGGAAGAGACATCCTAAGAAATCATGGGAGAAGTTGAAAGCACTAGGATTAGAGGAGTGAGGCAATGAGTAATCATTGTCTTTTTTTGTATTAATCAATAAAAAGAAGGCAACGACTACTCGCCACCTTCCTTAACTTCAACATGGAATAATTCTTCAATCGTGATCCCTAATGCTCGACTAATAGCTATCAAATGTTCATCTTTGTGTTGAGCGTTTTTATCAAATCGTGAGATAGCTGATTGAGGGATTTTAGCCATTTCAGCTAGTTTTGTTTGTCTTATGTCTCTTTCTTTTAATATTTCGCCTAATCGTGGCTTAACCTTATACAATACATGTTCATTTGTCATGAGAAGCACCTCCAATAACTATTATGCAATAAGCAATAAACAAATTCAAATAAATTTTTAATTTATAATTGACTATTCACTATTGCATAATGTAAAATGAAGTCAAGGTTAAGTTATGGAGGTGAAACACATGTTAATTTTTACACTAGGTATTATTTCGATTGGAGTCGCTTTTCTTGGTGGAATTGCAATCGGTCTTAGTCGATCTGGGCAATTGGATTAATCTAAAAGGAGGCAATCTAAATGGATAATAAATTAGAACTAAACGAAATCACAGATAAGAATCAAGCACTCATCGAAGTAAAAAAATACTTCAAAGGCAACAAGCGATTTATCAACTATTGCGAAATCATTCTTGCTTCCACTTTCATAGGTGATGAGCCTATCTCAATATCGTTGAAAAAAGACGGAGACAACTGGAATTGGGAGAAGATATTAGGATTCACTCTTAGTTATAAAGAGGGTTTCAAGATGATCCATTATCGCAGAGGAAATAAAAAATATTCAAAGGATTCTGTCGCACCACACCTTGAAGGTAACACGACTTCTGATATCCACGAATTTTCAATCACAAATTATGTGGATGGGAAAAGTGAGAGCTATACAATTCAAGCCTAAAATAGTGTAATAAAACAATCCAATTTTTCAAATTTCAAGAATTGGCACGTTTCAAATTAAAAAGTTTTAGAAATACATCAAAATAACTATTATTCTACAATAATCGACAATAAAAGCTATAAAATGACGTTGTATTTATAGGTAAATGGTTGTAAATTAAAAGCACAGCTAGTGCTTACATAAAAGGGGAGAGATAATAATAATGACAACACTAATCACAGCAAACAATCCAGCAATCGTAGCACTAGGAGATATTAAGTATAGCTTGAAGCCAATCTCATGCAACATCACTGAAGTTGTTAACGAACCATTAAGCAGGGAAAGGAAACAACTTATCCATACCAAGTCTAGAGATGCTATGTTAGTGGATATTGTAGATTACGAGGATGATATTCAAGCAGACGTTGAGAATGATTTATTCTTCTACACGGAAACTGTTCTAATGGAAGTTGAAGCAGATAATGAGGATCAGGCATTTACAGCAGCAGAAATGAAGATTAATGAGTTGAACTTCAATGAGAGATATTTAATGTTAGAAGATTTCAATAAGAATTGCTATCTTTTCGCCATCATTGAAGTGGGAATCAATTGGAAAGAAGCAGAGGAGTTAAGCATATAAACTAAAAAAGGAATATTATTCAGAAGCTGGCTACCAACCTTGTGCTTTTGAATAATATTCCTTAGATTTATTTTATCATAAAAAAGTTGTAAATTTCCCTTTGTGGTTTCACTAAATAGGGATAGAATAGAAACGCAAAAAAAAGTTCTCGATTTCTTTTGCGAAATTAAAATAACTCAGTAAAATATAATAATGTAAGGGATAAAAAGTGTGAACGAACAAATGTTCACGTGATATAATATAGAGATGTAGATAAAAAAGTTATTAGAAATGACAAATAAGACTATTTTAATAGTCTGGATTTTTTGTATTTTTTTTACTAAAGATTTATTTAGGTGAACTTGCACATTGAAAACTGAATATACTATCAATCTTCCATTAACTTACAGGATAACCTTGAGAGAAGGATCTTCTTTACAGGTTATGAATACAGTTTACAACGATTTTGGGAATTTGGCAAGGGAAAATGTGTAATAAATTCACTACTTAGTGAACTTTTAAAGGGGGGTGAGAATAATGACAAAGTCAAATAAAGAGACAAGAAAAAAACGTTCTATAATCATAAGGAAGAATAAAGAAGTTGAAGAGAAATTCCGTAAAGAATTATTAGAGAAGTTTCCTGATGAACTACTTATCAGGTTGTGGGAACAAATAAATAAACATTATTAGTTGATAAATAAGAATCCCCCTATCTTGTTCTAAAGGGGGGTTCCTCAGATAAAATACGACTTTTAATGGGAATTGAAAGGAGGTGAGATTATTGAGAACAGATAATTATAACTGCTTTAGTTATTATCAAAAGGAATTTCTAGTTGCAAATGGATTAACTCCTTTAAGGGAAATGGTACATAGTAAGACTGGTAAGACGTTTTGGATATTTAGCAGAAGTGAAGAAAAGCTTTCTGAGTTATTGGTTAAGTGGACAAATAATAGAAAATAAAAACACTTATAGAATGGGGAATACACTTATGGAAAACAATAAAAAGAAGAAATTATTCGTGAAAGTACCTACTAATATAGTAAGAAATGAGGATGTATTTTTATCAAATGATGAGTTTGTGATGTACGCTCGTCTTTGCTTTCAGTATTTTAGAAACTTTCAGGAGAAGGAAATTCAACTTGATCACAAAAAGTTAATGCAATTCTTGAAGATTTCGGACACAAGAACATTTAAAAATAGATTGAAAAAATTATATAAGTTGGAGCTTATTGAAAATGAAATAAATAAACTTCCGACAAGAGGAGAACTTACAATCACCTTCAATGACAAGGTGTATGGTGATGATAAGATGTTTACCAAATTATCAGCAGAAATATTTACATACTTTAAGAATGAGCAGATTGATGAATATGCTTTTAGACAAGTCTTTTATTATAAGAGTCACATCAACAAAGATGATAAGGATATAAACAGGGACAGGAGTTTTTGCTTTGTGGGGTACGACACGCTAGTTGATAGATTGAAAGTGTCCAAGACTAAGATTAAGGAAGCAAATGAGAAGTTGTCAAAGTTGAAATTAATCAAGATTAAAAAACATAAATTGGAAACTAATGATGAGTATGACGAGAATGATGAACTGGTTTTTACTCGTTATAACAACCATTATTACGTACATAATTCACTGTTCTAAAAACGTTGATTTAAAGCCATTTTCACCTAAGTACTCTCAATGCAGAGGTGAGTATTCAAAATGCAGAGGTGACAAACGAGAATGCAGAGGTGGAAGTTGGAAATGCAAAGTTGGTGTACTCCTATTGCTGGCAATGGCGGTACAGTATATAGAAAGCAAGTAAAGATAGAATATACAGTAATAAGATACAGTAATTAAGATACATAGTAAGATACAGTATTTACAATTCGCAAACAAGTTGCTCATTGGGCAGATTAATTTGTACATAGTGTTAGGTTAATTTTACATAATTGTTAATCAAATTTATATCATACACAAACATCCGGATCACACATATTAGGTGGTCAATTTTTATATGCTTAATTCGGTAAAATTACGAACGTTAAAGTTTAAATATATAATATCATTCGGTTTTTAACTACTATTATAATCAAGGGAGAGATTTTAATTATGGAAAAAGTAAATAATTCAGTATATATTCAATCAGTTGAAGGTGCAGACTTATATTCACATATGGTACGAGGTAGTGAAGTTAACGGTGAGTATGTTGGTATGATTCCTTATTCTTTGGAGTTAATTAGACTCAAAAAAGAAGGATTAAATGTTACAACTGTTAAGCATAGTGAGAGAAAGATCACTGATGATTTAATCAATGTTAAATTCAATCAAAAGGTTATGTCAGGTGAACAACTTATAGGTAAATTAGAGGATAAAGTTGAAGAATTAGACGATGGCAACTATAAAGGTAAACTTAATGAATTCATTAAAGTTATTGAATCCGAAAAAGATATGGATAAATGGCAAGAAGTTAAAAATGATGAATTAAGACATAAATTATATAAAAATGGTTTTACTATTACAGATGTTAATGAAGAGACGGGGGAAATCCTTTCACAAGAGCATTATGTTATATACAAACGCTCTAGCTCGAAGTCCAGAAAAGGCGAGGTACTAGCAATCAAGGAAAGTTTACATAAGGAAATGATTAAATGGTCACGCATGGGATTAGATTTAAAAGAAAATATGGAGATTGATTTGGCTTCATTGCTTGCTTATGAATCATTAGTCGGTTCAAGTCTGGAAAAAACGATTAAAATTAATCCTAAACATATCCTTATAGTTGATGATGTTGAAAGTAAATTTAAGAGGGTAGCAAATGTTGTTAAGTCTAAAGGTGAATACTTAGATAGTGTTGTTGAGGAAACGGAAATTATTAACTCATTATTTGATGGGGAATCACTTTTACAATCTGATTACTTTAATGAAGATCAATCCATGATGTTGTTACGTAACCACATGTTTAAGAGTGCAGCTTTTAATTGTGATATTAGAAAATACCTTCAAGACTACGCAAAGGATAATAATATTAACTTCAATACTTGGAAAATACCTAATATGTTTGGTGAAGATATTCTTGCTAAGAATGTACACTTGATTATTACACCTTCAAGCCTTAAAGCATTGAAATTTAGCCATATATTTGAAGGTGAGCATAAAGAAAAGCAAATGTTCAACTATTGGAAAGGGGTTGTTAAAGCAGATAAGAATGTATTTGGTGTTTGTAAACATGAGAAGAAATCTAAACGAGGGGAAGATGAAGAAGGGAATGTTCTCCAGCAGACCTCTTATCAAATGATTAATAGTTTGAAAATGTATAAGTCTAATATTTCTGCCCTTGCACAGTATGAATTAGACTACATCGAAAAATTGAAAACTGATGATAATTCTTTCATTAAATATCTTGAAGGAAATGCTACCAACATAAACAGTTTCATGATGTTTGTTGAATTGTACAAGCAAAATAATGAAATTGTAAACACTAAGATATTTAGAGATTTCAGGACGAAGGAAATAAATAAGTATGTTACCCATGTTAAGAAAGGCAAACTTCGATTACATGGCGACTACTGTGTCATGCTTGGGAACGGTTTGGAGTTTCTAAAACATGCTATTGGTCAATTTGATGTAAATGATTTAGAATCATTATCTCTTAAAGAAAATGAGATATATACAACATTGTTTGATTTTGATAAAAAGTTGATAGGGTTTAGAAACCCACATACATCACCTTCAAATGTGCTAGTTGCTAAGAATACATACGTTGAGGACATTGAGGAATACTTTAATCTCACAGATAATATTGTTTGTGTAAATGCGGTGAAATTTGAAATACAAGATATTTTATCAGGTGCAGACTACGACTCCGATACAGTCTTGTTATTCGACTCACCTAAACTGACGGAGTTAGGAGAACGGTGTTTCCGTAAATATCCAGTATGTAAGAATGAGGTGCAAGGGAAGAAATTGGACTACAAATTAAACAAAGAAGATATGTGTAAAATTGACTGTGCTTTAAGTTTAAGTCAAAAGTATATTGGACGTGTAGTTAATTTGGGTCAAGAAGCTATGTCATACTACTGGGATCAATGGAATAGCGGGAAAAAGGAAAAAGACTTGACTGGTCTTATGAAAAAAACAAGTGTCATGACTATTCTAAGTGGGATTGCTATAGATATGAGTAAAAAATTCTTTGATATAGATATGGATAAAGAGATTAGAAATGTTGAGCGATATATTAAGCCGTTTGCAAGATCAATCGAGAAAACTGTAATTAAAGTTGATAAGAAAACTAACAAAGAAATTGAAGTAATTAAGACAGTAGTAGCTAAACCTTTATTCTGGAAGTATATTAGTCAAAGTGGGACTATCAAGAATAGAGTGACTGCGTATGATACACCTATGGATTATTTATATAAAGTAATGAAGACAAAGAAAGCATCTAGTATTGAATACGTTCAGTTCACTGAATTGTTAGTTAGGAAGGATAAATCAAAAGGGGATAGAAAGCAAGAAGGTAAGATTTTAACTTATGTTGAAAAAATGAACGATAAGATTAAAGAGGTATATGCTAATTATTCTGATGATGAAGAAAAGAATATTGCTATTGATAATTTGATAAAGTATTACAGTTTCAGAATGAATAAATTAAACGTAAAAGAAGAAACAATGTACGATTTGTTGGTTAAGATGATTGAAAATAAAAGTAAATGTGCAATCAAACTTATGAACATCTTATATTCAACTCAAAGAGAAACGTTCTTAAAATCTTTCAAAAAATCGTAAAAATTCCACAAACCCCCACACAAAACAGTCTGTGAACCTTGATATATAAGGGTTTATGGGTTGTTGTGGTTATCTCCTAGTGATAAGAGAGTTACAGTGCAAAGGATATCCAGTTTTGTTGCCGTAGGAAAACCTCTAGGGTGAGTAATACTAACTTTCTTATCATTTTTTCTTTTTGTTAAAATTAATTAAACGATTCCGTAATCATATTTTATCATAATTACAGGAAAAGTAAACAATTTTAATAAAAATTTTTCCTATGGTTATATTAGTTTATTTTAATTTTGTAGCGAAGGCACTAGTCACGAGGGGCTGGTGCTTATTTTCTTTTAAGTCTGCAACAAGATAATTATTCGATTTTGAGTCTGCTTCTCCCCAGCTTATCGGATAGTTGTCTTATTGGAGGCTTAAAAGCCATGTCGGGATGACACGCACTCCATTAACAAATTAAAGGGAGATGTTGATTAATGAGTTACGGAGATAACGCAATCACAAAAGAATTACCGAAAATTGAAGAAGTGAAGGACTTATTACCACTAAAAGGATACAGTCAGTATTTGGTGAGTCCAAGTTTAGGGAAGGTTTACAACAAGATGTCAGGCAAGTGGCTTTTATCTAATAACCCAAAAGGTGTAGGAGACAAAGGATATCTGCTTACAAAACTAAAACATGACGATGGTAAATCAGTACCTCTATACGAACATGAATGCGTATATGCCAGCATGTGGGGTGATGAACCTAAAAGCTGGAGGAAATATGGAGAGAAACTTGAAATTGATCACATTGATGGAAATGTGAAAAACAACTGTATCGAAAATCTGATTTTGGGCACATCATCTGATAATAAAAAGAATCGTAGTTATGATGTTGAAAAGAACTATTTGACACTTGAGAATGCACAAATTGTTAGGGAAGAATTTAGTATATGGGAAGGTAGTAAGTTGGCTTTCTATGAGGCTATGAGTAAGCGTTTTCATGTGACTATGCGTACTATACAAAATTGCGTACTTGGTGTGACTTATCGGGTTGATGCAGATGAAGGATAAAGGGTTAATATACATAGTGGAAAATGGCGTGGTTACTGTTATTGATAAAATTACATACCCGATTGCATTGATCATCTAGTCACCTCAGAGTATTTTTGTTAATTATATCATAAAATTTGTTTTGAATTGGTTAGCTGATATTCTGGGCTAACAACTTAGTTCAAATAAATGTTAAGCAGAAATTCATTACATAGATTGATTTATGGTATAATTAGTTATATAATCACTAATTAACCTCATTTTTATCTCCAATAAGTTTAATCAGAATATATTATAGAAAGGGGAGATATTTATGACTATGAGACAATTTGCTGATCATGTGATTGCAGTGTCTAACAAATCTGCAAATGGGATATCTAATTTACAACTTCAAAAAGTTATGTATTTTGCACTAGGTGACTACATTAAAGAATATGGCATAGATAGTACTGTTAGGGAAATATACACAGAACCATTCCAAGCATGGACTTATGGACCTGTAGTTGAATCGGAATACCATAGATACAAGAAGTATGGAAGGTTTTCAATAATGGACAAAGGAACATACAATGATCAGTATGAGATATTTAACGACTATATTGTTAAATATTTGGGACATTCAGTAAATGATCTTGTAGAAGAAAGTCATTCACATAGCACTTGGTATAAAAACAGACAATCTATACTACTTCAAAAAAATGTAGAATATAGGATTCAGGATTTAGAAAATGACTTCGTTAATTGAGCAAAGAAAGGTTCAAGGAAACAGGTTAATTAAGGTATTATATCAGTTTTTTGGCACTGACGTAGCAGATGTAGAAGAGAAAACCAATGAAGTTCTAATAAGTGAAATAATATCTTTACTAGAAGAATTTGATAAAGATGCTCTTCCTTATGCTGCAGTTACAGTATTTGTTTACAGCATTAATATTAAGGAGTTCCCATATTTCATTTCCGAGTTAGAGAGGGAATTATTTAAAGTTGTGGAAGAAAAAGATGAAGTTTTTATTAAGTGTGTTAAATTATTGGAACATCTTGAATTAGCACAGCAACAAAAAGACTCACTGTTTGAGCAACAACGTATAGAAATTGAGAAAATCAGCAACCTTCAAGAGGAGTTGTCAAAAAAGACAGAAAAAGTTGAAGAGTTATCCAAGCAAGTTACAGATCTAATTGAGAAAAATAGAAAACTTGAACAGTCTAATAAGAAAATGGAAGAGTCCAATAAGGGTATGATTACTAATTTCATTTCAATTCTTGGTATATTTGCAGCTATACTCATGGGTGCTTTTGGAGCTATTCAAGGATTTACAAGTCTTTTCCAGTATGCAAATGACATTCCTCTAGGTAAAGCTTTAATTTTAAGTGCTGTAGGGGGATCCTCTGTTCTTTTAATATTATTCTTACTCTTAAATGCAATATCTAAATTAACAGGGAGACCTCTTTCTAATTCAGAAATTGAATCTGACCCTTTTATGAAGAAGCACCCAACTCTCATTGTTGTATTCGGATTGATGATACTTATAGCATTATGTGGTGCAGCGCTAGAGTTAAGCAAAATTGAATTAAGAGCTTCTAAGTCTGGTTGGTGGTGGGTTGCTCCAATAATATGGATTATTTATTTTGTAGGTGTTGTACATAGTAAAAGTTTAGTTTGGAAAAAGAAATGAATTTTTTAGGCTCATCATTTATTTGGTGAGTCTTTTTGGTGTTGAAGAGGGAGCTGAATTAAAAATCAGCCTCAAAAGAGAGACTGACTGACTGTAAGTAATTAATAGGAAGCAGATTTAAAAGATCCGGCTTTTTCAACGATACTTTGATCTATTAGAGATTCTAACTCATCAACTGAATTATCTTCTAAATACTTAGCCAGAGCATAATACTTGGCAAAAAGCTCTTCAATTTCTTTTCCTGAAGACAATCCAAAATTTCTTTTGTGTAAATTAACTAGTTCAATAGCTACATCAAATTTATTACGTTGAATTGGATTAGGGTCTACCTTTACTGTATCAGCCATATTTTCACCCCCTTTAATTATAATTGTAACATTATCCCTATTAATATAGCAAAATATTACATAATTAGAAGGGATATTACACTCTTTGTCGAATGAGTAGAGGTAAGATAAATTTATTTGATGGGGAGTTGGGATTATTGAGTATTAGTCAAAAAGATTACTTTATTACTGTGAAGGATAATGAATATTTTCAAGTATTAGCTATTGTGACTCGCTTATTGGATAAAGCTAAGAGTGAAAATAATTACCCTGTATGGGGTGAAACTCTTGAGAAGTTAAAAAGTGAGCTAGAAGAAAATCATGGGGAAAGCATTACTCCTTGGCAATATAACATGATTATTACTATTCTACTTGATTATGTTCCAGAAGAATTAAAAAATACAGATGTAATACTTAAATAATATATAAGTGAAGGCAGTCCAAAACTGGGCTGTCTTTTTATTATGCGAAAAATTAGGGGAGAGATGAAGAATGAAACAAGAGCGACTAGATGTTTTAGAAAGAGTGTACAACGAAGCGATAGAGTTTAACTCAATGGATAGTGGAATAATTGTAGGATTAGATGAACTAGTTGAAAGTAACTTTGATATCCAATATTTAGAAAAGGCTGAATATATTGAAGTTAAGTTTGAAGGATTTAAAAGGGCATACATAACAATCACTGCAAAAGGTGTGGATGTTGTGGAGAGAATGCAAGAGAAAGAAGATGATGATGAATACATTACTTTAATTCATTTTGATGGTTACGAGGAACGAATGAAGATTTACTAATCTTGTTTAAAATAGGGGGAGATAAAAATGAAAGCATTTATTAAACATCTAATAAAAAATATAGGTTATATTGTATTGCTATTATTATACGCTTTTCTAGTGTCTTATGCGTTCGATACATCGACTGTAAGTGCCTTCATTATAGTTGGTATTGCTTATTTATTATCATCGGTTATCGGCATTGTGGAAGCTTTAAAGGATATTGATAAGGAATTGAAGATACATAAGCGTGAGTTGGAGCAGTTGAGATTTGAAATGAATTCGGAGGTTATTCGTAACAACTTGCATGAGATTAAGGTTAATCAAAAGAAAATTGATGAGTTGAGTAAGACTATTGATGAAACTATTTGACTACCCAATCGTATACACTCATAATGGAAGATATTTCTTGAAGGAGTGTTTATAATGAAAAAGTTAATTGGAGTAGGATTGTTATTATTATTATTGTTAGTAGGATGCTCGTCAGATACAGACGAGACAACTGACAAAGAATCTAATATATCCGATGAGCCAGCACAAGAAGAAAAGGATGTAGCAGAAAAGCCTAAAAGTGAATATCCTTTCCCATCAGATACTACGGAAATTGGTGAAGGAAAACTTAGTATACAAACGCCTAGTGGTGACTCAGCAGATGGCACTGTACCTGTGTTATTTGTATCAGATGATGTGATTATGGATTCTGTTGGGTATACTATCGAAAACTTTGATGGAGATAAAGAGGTATTTTTGTATGTGAATGAGATATTTGTTGACGCTAATCAAGGTGGATATATGTCACAATCTTCATTAGAGTTAGAAGACTGGTTACTAGATCCAGGTGAGTATGAAGTTGTTGCAGCACAATTCGAAGGTAATGATCCGAATAATAAAGTAGTTAGTCTATCAAAAGCTAAATACAAAGTAGAGCAAGGTAGTTAAATAAATATAATTGGAATGGAGCAACTGTAAATGGTTGCTCTTTTTTATTTGGGAGGAATAGTAAATGAGTTTTAAAAAGTTATACGAGGAATTGTTAGAGCATACAGGCTTAAATGAACAGGAGTTAAACTCTGTCAGTGTAGAAAGGCTGTTTGAATTGTATGAGTACCATTTGATAAAAGATAACAAGAAAACAAATATAGGTGAATACTCAATTACAGTTGATGTCGATACAGATAAGTTAGTTAGGAAGTTAGATGTTATTAGACAAGGTATTGAGTTTGTTGTTGATGAGCTTGAAGAGATTGATGCAGAAGATAATAAGTTTATTGATGATGTTTTGTGAGTGTAGGAATGATTTAAATGCCGAGTAAACCATTGAAGGAATGTGCTAAGGTAGGTTGCTATGCTCTTACTAAGGATAGATATTGTGATAAACATGAGATAGTTGCTGATGACAATAAGCGTGAGAATGATAAGGAATACAATGCTAGACGTGACGAAAAGTATACTACATTCTACAAGAGCAAAGAGTGGAGAACAGTTAGAAGTATTGTATTCAAAAGGGATTTAGGACTATGCCAAATACATTTGAAAGAACATAATCAATTAGTTAGTGGATCAATTGTCCATCATTTAGTTGAATTAAGAGATGGTCAAAAAGGATGGGAATTAAGAGTTGAACCATCTAATCTACAGACTGTATGCCAAGCTTGTCATAATAAAATTCATAGTAAATAGGGTAGGGGGTACTCAAGAATTTTTTGAAAAATTTCTATGGAACGGGGAGGCAACTCTCCTTGTAGAAATTTCGTTTAAAAATGGTAAATGGGGAAAATATGGAGCGGTTAACGCTTCTTTTTTTATTGCTCATTTTTAAGGAGGTGATCAGATGGGCAGAAATCCTAAGCCATTACAACTACATTTGTTAGATGGTAACAAGAATCGGTTAACAAAGAAAGAAATTCAGCAGCGTGAAGAATTAGAACAACAAATTACATTCAAGTCAGACAATATCAAACCCCCAACTTGGTTAAGTAAATTGGCTAAAACTCAATTTAGAAAAGTAGTGAAAGAGTTTGAAGGCAATGACTTATTAAAGAATGTTGATATTCACTCAATTGCTTTATTTTGTGATGCTTATGCAGATTATATAAAATGTTCCGAGTTAATTAAAGAACAAGGATTAATGATGGAACACACTAACAAAGCTGGAGAAACTAATTCTGTTCCCCATCCACTTCTGACTAAAAAGAAGCAATTATTTGAGCAGATGCAAAAGTTTATGAGTGAATTTGGTTTGTCTCCTGTTGCAAGAGCAAGGTTAACTATTCCTAATGATAAAGACGACACACCTAAAAGCAGAGAAGAAGAAATGTTTGGTGATGTATGATGCTTAGAGAATGGTTAATTGAATATTCAAATGATGTGTTATCTGGTGAAATAGTAGCATGTAAGAAGGAAAAACAAGCTTGTAGACGATTCCTAAAGGATTTAGATAAAGAAGGTACAGACAATTTTCCTTATGTATTTGATGAAGAGAAAGCAATGCGTTTCTTAAATTGGATGACTCTATTCAAACATACAAAAGGAGTATTAGCAGGTCAAAATATTGTACCTACACCAATTCAAATATTCATTTTCTCTAATATTTACGGTTGGATTCATCAGAAAACAGGATTAAGACGGTTTAAACGTGCATATTGGCAAGTGGGTAGGAAGTCAGCTAAATCACAATCATTAGCTTGTGTAAGCTCTTATGAATCTATGGCATTAGGTGAAAACATGTCAGAGGTTTATATAGGTGCTACAAAATCTGAGCAGAGTAAGATTGTATGGAATGAAATTAAAGCACAGGTTCAAGGTACTGATTTCTTCAAGAATAAATACAAGATAGCTTATGGAAAGATTGAGCATTTAAAAACTAATTCATTTATTACAGCGTTGTCTAAAGATGCTAACAAGTCTGGTGACGGATTTAACCCACAATGTGCTGTGATCGATGAATATCATGCCCATCAAACATCTGAAATATTAGATGTTTTACAATCTGGAATGGGTGCAAGACCACAACCTTTAACTATGATAATTACTACAGCAGGCTTTGAATTGAGCAATCCTTGTTATAGAGTGGAATATCCTTACGTTAGTAAAATAATTGATCCCGAAAGCTCCATTGAAAATGATGAGTATTTTGTAATGATTAATGAATTAGATGAAGGTGATGACATCAAGGATGAAAGGAATTGGGTTAAAGCAAATCCTATTCTTTGTTCTTACGATGAAGGTATTGCTTATTTAAGAGGAGAATTGAAAGCAGCATTAGATGTACCAGAAAAGATGAGAAACTTTCTAACTAAAAACATGAATATTTGGGTGAATCAACGTGACGGTGGTTACATGGATTTATCTAAATGGAATGCTTGTGGGATTGAGAAAAGGGATATTAAGTTACCTAACATTGAGGGTAAAGAAACTTATATTTCAATTGATTTATCGAAAAAAGAGGATTTAACTAGTGTGAGTTTCATTGTTCCACAAGAGAATGATGAATTTGTTGTATTAGGTCACTCTTTTATACCTGAAGCTAAATTTCACTCAAAATTAAAAACAGATAAAGTCCCTTATGATGTTTGGGAAAGACAAGGCTATCTATCTACAACAGATGGTGAAGTAGTTGATTATCGGTACATACAAAAATATATAACTGATTTTGTGAAAGAACATAATATCATAGTTAAAGAGGTTTGTTATGACAACTGGAATGCGTCTCAATTTGCTAATGAAATGATGGATGAAGGTTATCCAATGGTAGAGGTTATTCAAGGAATGAAAACACTCGCTCCACCCACTAAACATTTTAGAGAGATTGTATATCAAAAGAAAATAATTCATAACGACAATCCAGTAATAAATTGGGCTATTGGGAATGCGGTTGTTAGAATGGATCATAATGAAAATGAAATGTTAGATAAAAGAAAATCTCGTGATAGAATTGACCCGATTGCTTCAATTATAATCGGATTCTCTAGAGCAATGAACCATAATTATAACGGTGAAACTGATTTTTCAGAACTATATCAAGATGAGTTCCTTGATTCAATAGGATGGTGATAAATTGAAACAAATTAAAAACTTTATAGAAGACATTTTTATTATTCTAGGAGTGTTTCTTATCACATTAGCTACTTACCTATTAAGCTTTGTAGCATCTATCTATGTGTTAGGAATATTCCTTTTGTTGTTTGGTGTGTATTTTTCCCTTCATCCACCTTCAAACAAAAGTAAAAGGAGGTGAGTAAATGTTATTTAGACGAGCTGAGAAAAGGGATTATACTTTTACATTGGCGGATGAAGAAGCAGCAAAGATCTTAGGAATTGAGTTAGATGGTATTTCAGTAGATAAGGCAAAAGAAGCTACATTCTTTACTTGTTTGAGAATTTTATCAGATACAATTAGTAAACTTCCTTTAAAACTTCATCAAGAAACTGGCAATGGTACAAGGAAAGCAACAGACCATTATTTATATAACCTTTTGAAATTAAGACCAAATGAATACATGTCGTCATCCACCTTTTTTAAGGCTGTTGAATGGAATCGTTTATATTATGGACATTCAATTGTGTATATTGACACTATAAAAGCAGGTAGACATGCTGGTAGAGTCAAAGGTTTATATCCGTTAGACATGGATAAGGTTGAAATCTGGGTAGATGATAAAGGGGTTATTGATAGAAATAACGCTATTTGGTACATCTACAATACTTTACATGGTCAAATGAAACTGAAGCATGATGAGGTATTACATTTCTTTGGTATGACAAAGGATGGTATTCAAGGAATGGCAGTAAAGGATTACTTAAAAACCCTTGTTGAAAATGCTCAGGGTGGACAATCTTATGTCAATGAATACTTTAAAAATGGATTATTTGCGAAGGGGATTTTGCAATATACATCTCAAATTAATCCAGAAGATGAAGTGAGAATGAAAGAGCGTTTTCAAAGAATGGCATCAGGGGTGAAAAATTCAGGGTCAATATTACCCGTACCACTCGGATTCCAGTTCCAATCCATTAACTCTACAATGGCAGACAGTCAATTCTTGGAGTTAAATCAACTCAGTATGCAGCAAATTGCAGCGGCTTTTGGAGTGAAAATGCATCAAATTAATAGTTTAGATCGTGCTACACATAGTAATATAGCTGAACAACAGAAAGAGTTTTATGTTGATACACTTCAAAGCATTTTAGTTATGTACGAACAGGAACTTTCGTGGAAACTTTGTACAAAAAAAGAACGAAATGAAGGTTACTTTTGGCGATTTAATGTTGATAGTATACTGCGTAGTTCACCAAAAGAAAGAGCTGAATACCTAAAAATAATGGGTGAAAGTGGCTATATCAGTAGAAATGAAGGAAGAGAACAAGAAAATCTTCCAAGAGTGGATGATAAAAATGCCGATACACTTATTTTAAATGGTAATGCTATACCGATTGATATGGTTGGAGAGCAATACATAAAAGAAACATCTCCGAAAGGGGGTGAAGATAATGAGTAAACAAAAGGAAATTCGTAAAATTGATGTTGAAAGTATTGAAGTTAATTCAAATGAAGAAGAGAGTTTCTTAATTGAAGGTTATATTAATAAATTTAACACTCGCTCACAATTTATGGGATTCTTTGAACAAGTGGATAAGAATGCTTTCAATAGAACATTAGCAGATGGACATAATATTTTTGGATTGTACAACCATGATTCAAGTAAGATTCTGGGATCAACTAAAACAAATAGCCTACAATTATTTGTTGATGATATTGGGTTAAGGTTTAGTTTGAATATCAATCCTAATGTTAGTTATGCAAAAGATACATACGAGTTAGTGCGTTCAGGAGATGTAGAAGGTTGTAGTTTTGGATTCTACGTTACTGACGATGATTGGGATTACTTAGAAGATGGTACTGAACTAAGGGTAATTAAAGATTTAGAATTGATTGAAGTAACTATTACACCTTTTCCTGCTTATCTCACGAGTGAAGCGTCATGCCGAAGTTATGAAGAGTTTAAGCAAGAGGTTAAAGAACAGAAAAATAGAGAGTTAAAACAACGACAAATCGCAATAGAGCTTGAGCTTATATAAGCTCTTTTTTTATTGAAAAAATTTTATTAGAAAAGAGGAATTTTAGTATGAAGAAAATTGATGAAATGAAACAATCGCTTGAAGCGTTAAAAGGTGAAGCTCGTTCTTTGAATGAAGCAGGAAAAGTTGAAGATGCGGAAACAAAATTAGCAGAAGTTCGTTCTCTTCAAAAACAAATTGATATTCAAACTGAATTAGACAAAGAAGAACAACGTGAGGTGGAAATTAAAATGGAAAAACGTGAAATTAAAACTGAAAGCAAACTTGAAATTCGTTCTGTATTCGCTAAAGCAATTAAAGGTAAGGCACTCACTGAGGAAGAACGTGCTTTAGTGCAATCATCTGTTAATACAGACGGAGGGTATCTTGTACCAAAAGATATTGCAACTGAAATCAATGAGTTAAAACGTCAATATAAGTCAGCTAAAGCATTAGTTGGAGTCATCCCAACATCTACAGAAAGCGGTTCTTTTGTTGTGGAAGACCTTTCTACAATGACAGATTTAGTTAATTTTGATGAGGATAATACTGGTCTTAACGAACAGCAACCGAAATTCTCAAATGTAGAATACAAGATTGCTAACTACGGTGCTATTACACCTATTAGTAAATCATTCTTGCAAGATGAAACTGCTAACTTCTTAACTTATTTAAATGGTAACTTCTCTAAGAAAGCAATTCGTACTGAGAATAAGAAGATTTTTGAGGCACTGAAACTTGGAAAAACTGCAAAAGCTGTAGCTGATATTAAAGGTCTTAAAGGTCTAGTAAATAAAGATTTAGACCCTGCGATTCGTGAAGCTTCTGTATTTATTACAAACCAAGATGGTTTTGCTTATTTAGATGAACTAGAAGATGGAAATAATCGTCCATTACTACAACCAGATCCAACACAACCAACAAATAAAACATTATTTGGTTTACCTGTTCATGTTTTCTCCAATGCAGAATTACCAACAGCAGGTACAACAACAAAGAAAGCACCACTGTATGTAGGTTCTATGGTTGATGCAATTAAATTCTTTGACCGTGGTGTTTATGAAGTGGCTATTTCTGAACATGCAGGATTCACGAAGAACCAAAATGTTGCACGTTGTGTAGAACGTTTCGATGTTAAACAAGCAGATAAAGACGCTTATGTATATGCGACAATCGATGTTACAGGTGTTTCTGCGTAATAAGGAGTTGATACCTCATGTTGAACGAGGTTAAACAATATTTAAGGATTGAGGAGGATTGGGTTGAGGAAGATACTCAACTCAATTCTCTAATAACTGCAGCCAAAGCTTATATCAAGAATGCTACTGGTGTTAAGGTTGATGAATTAAATGATTTACATAAGTTAGCTGTTTGTATGCTTGTTGTCCATTGGTATGAAAACCGTGAAATAGTAGGGAAAGCTGATTCACTTGCGTTCAGTTTGGAAAGTATTATTTTTCAGATACAATTTACAGGAGGGCAAGAGGTATGAAGGTAGGACAATTGAGAGAAAGAATTACATTTCAAAATCCTCCAGACCCTGATGCAGTAAATGAAAACGGATTCCCGTTAACTGACTATACAGATTATAAGGTAAATGTACCTTGTGCTATTAAAACGTTAAAGGGCAAAGAATATCAGCAAGCAAATACCACTAAGAATGAGATCACAGAAAGATTTATTACTCGATATTCTGGTGGAAAAGGTGTTTCTCATGATATGAGAATAAAATTCAGTAAAAATGGAGTTACAAGGTACTTTGGTATCGAGTCCATTATTAATGAAGATGAAAAGAATATTTGGCTTACCTTTGTTGCAAAGGAGGTAATCTAATGGGTATTAAATTAGATGGAATGACTGATATTCTCAGTAGAATTGAAGGAATGGCAAACACTCAACAAGCTAAAGAGAAGGCACTTGATAAAGGTGCTGAACACATGCGAAAGAAGATTGCTGATAATACAAATAGAAAACGAAGTAACTTAAATAAAGAACATGCGGCAGACAATGTAATAGTGAAAAAGAATGGTGATGAAGTAGAAATTGGTTACTCTAAAGACCATTATTACATGATGTTCCATGAGTTTGGAACTTCTAAAATGAGTGCTGATCCTACTGTTGCTCCCACATTTGAAAATGAACAAGCTAAAACTCAAGAAATTATGAGTGATGCTATTAAGAAGGAGTTAAACTTATGAGCCTTAATAGCTTAATTATTTCAACTCTAAACAGTTTAGCTCCTGTTGCATTTCAAAAATATAAAGGTAGCGAAGATACTTACATAACTTTTTTCGAGTACAATCAAGGTGCTGCGGTTAGTGCAGATGATGATGAAACAGTTACTCGTCACTCTATACAAGTAGATGTGTGGTCAAAAGGTGATTATACAGACTTAGTTAAGGAAGTAAAAGCAAAAATGAAACAAGTAGGATTTACAAAAAACTATGAAACAGAATTATACGAAGAAGAAGCGGAGGACGTGATTATATATCACAAAGTTCTCCGTTTTTATTATTTTAAGGAGGCTATATAATTATGGCAGGAGTAAAAGTTGGTTTAAAAGATTTGCACGTAGCAATTTTAAAAAATGATGGTAGTTATGATGCACCACAAAAGTTTGCAAGGGCGATTGATGCGACTATCACCCCAAATACAAACAGTACAACACTTTATGCAGATGATCAGGCGTCTGAGGTTGCAGAATCAATGGGTGACGTAGAAGTTGAAATTAACGTAGATGATTTGAGTACGGAGCAATATGCTTTATTACTTGGTAAGACAGTTAATGAGGATGGGGTTGTAATTGATAAATCAGATGATGTTTCACCTTATCTAGCACTGTTATTCCGTTCATTGAAATCTAATGGGGAATATCGTTATGTTGTTTTATACAAAGGGAAATTCTCTATTCCAGAGGATTCTTACCGCACAAAAGCAGACCAAGTGGAATTCGTCAATCAAACGCTTAGTGCAAAATTTGTATCAAAAGATGATGGTGAATGGAGAGCAAGAGTAGATAGTGATGATCCAACTGTATCACCACAAGTAATTGATGAATGGTTTGATTATGTATACGGACACATGCCAATAGTTTAATAATTAAGAAGATAGAGAGGCGGTTAATCCGTCTCTTTTTTATGTTTAAAAATAAGGAGGAAATAACTTGAATTTAAAATTAATGATAAACGATGAAGAAAAAACTTTTGTAACAGGTTTTGTGAAGGCAAGAACGTTCCGTGAAATGCTATCAATTAGTAAGAGAATGGATCTTAATGATTTATCCGCTGAGGAATTAGATGAATTAGTGCAATTAACATGTCAAGTGTTTGATTTCCAATTTTCAGTCGATGAATTTTACGATGGTTTACCAACGGAAGAAATTGTGCCAACTATTGTGCAAGTTTTTCAAACAATTAATGGTACTACGAATGGTGAAAAAACTGAAAAAAAGTAAATAAAGATCCATTGGTAGCTATTAAAAATATTTATAGGAAACTGATAGAGATTGGATGGACTCTTAATGAAATAGATGAGATGGATATTCATTTCTATTTTGACCTTTACAGTGAAGAAGAATCTAAAGGTTATATTGATCAAGTTATATAGGAGGTGAATATATGGCTGAATCACTTGGTGCTTTAAAGATTAATTTATCATTAGAGGACGCAAACTTTACTAGAAGTATGCAGGATATTAACCGTAAACTAAAAGGATTAAACTCTGAATTTAAAGCAGCAACAGCAGGAAACAGAGGTTTTGAAAGTAGTCTAGATTCACTTAGACGAAAACAAGACCACTTAGCAGACACACTTACATTACATAAGCAAAAAGTAGGGCAGTTAAAAGAACAATATGAGCAAAGTGTTGCGACAAAAGGCAAAGATGCAAAAGCAACTGAGAATTTATTGATTAGATATAATAAAGCACTTGCAACTATGTATAAAACAGAGTCTCAACTTGGTGACGTAACTCAAGAAATAGCCGAACAGTCAAACGCTTGGAATAAACTTGGAAAGAAAATGAATCAAGCAGGAGAAAAATTAAAAGGTGTCGGCTCGTCTATGAAGTCAGTCGGTCAAAGTGCAACAATGTCTATTACTGCTCCGATTGTTGGTTTAGGAGGAGTAATTGCTAAAACTGGTGCTGATTTTGAAGAAGGTATGAGTAAGGTGTCTGCGGTAAGTGGGGCAACTGGTGAAACTCTACAAAAGTTAGAAGAACAAGCAAAAGAATTGGGTGCTACTACTAAATTTAGTGCAAGTGAAGCTAGTGAAGGTATGCAATATTTAGCAATGGCTGGATTTGACGCTAATGAAATCATAGCTTCTATGCCAGGTCTTTTAGATTTGGCAGCAGCAGGTGCTTTAGATTTAGGAAGAGCATCAGATATTGCTTCTAATATCATGAGTGGATTTGCTATTGATGCTAGTGAAGCAGGACATGTTTCTGACGTATTGGCAAAAGCATCATCAAGTGCTAACACAAATGTAGAGCAATTGGGAACAGCGATGCAATACCTTGCTCCAGTCTCTAACTCATTAGGTTGGAGTTTAGAAGAGGCAACATCTGCAGTTATGGCTCTATCTGATGCAGGATTACAAGGTGAAAAAGCAGGAGCAGCATTTTCTACATCACTTACTCGATTAACTAAACCATCTTCAGAAGCGGCTGGAGTAATAAAAGACTTAGGTTTAGAATTTTTCGATGCAGAAGGTAACATGAAATCTTTACCTAGGGTAATGCAAGAGATTGAAAAGGGGACAAAAGGTTTAACTGCAGAACAAAAGGCAGCGGCATTATCTACTATTTTTGGACAAGAAGCATATAAATCATGGGCAATCTTATTAGAAAAAGGCTCAGATGCTTTAGCTGATAATACCGAAATGCTTGAAGGTGCAGACGGTGCAGCAAAGAAAATGGCTGACACTATGTCTAATAACGCTAAGGGCTCTTTTAAAGAAATGATGTCTGCTTTAGAAGGATTAGCCATTGAATTATCTGATGCACTACTTCCTGTTTTAACAGATGGAATAAAAGTAATTACTGATTTAGCAAGGAAATTTTCTGATTTGTCACCTGAAGCTAAGAAAACAATCTTAGTAGTTGGTGGTATTGCAGCGGCTATTCCTCCATTAATTATGGTTGTTGGTGGTCTAGCTAGTGGTATCGGTTCAATTATATCTGTTGTAGGAATGGCTTCATCTGCTATTGCAGGGGCAGGTGGTTTAACTGCAGCATTAACGGCTTTAACAGGACCTGTAGGACTAGCAATTGCTGGAGTTGCAGCATTAACTGTAGGTGGTATTGCACTAGCTAAAGAAATGAAGAAACCTGCCATAGAAGTAGAATTATTTAGTGATCAGGTTTCGGAATCTACACAAAAAGTTGTCGGATCCTATTTGAAATTAGATGAAGAGGCAACAGTGGCATTGAATGGATTAGCTTGGAGTCAGCAGACTGTTACAGAAGAAATGGCTAATCAATTAATAACTACATTTAGTCAAATGAATGATCAAATACTTACTGAAATGAAAGCAGACCACGAGGAACAGTTATTAGCTACTCAAGACTTCTTTGCAAGAAGTAACACTCTTACTACAGAAGAAGAAGCGAAAATAGTTGCTAAAGTTCAAGAATCACAGACTCAACAACAACAATCGGTCACTGATGGTCAAGCACGAATAGCTGAAATACTTAATACTGCTAAAGAAGAAAAACGTGCAATTACTGAGGCTGAAAAACAAGAAATTAATACAATACAACAACAGATGAAAACTCAAGCAGTTACTGTCATGTCTGAAAGTGAAGCAGAGCAAAAAGCTATTCTTGAACGTCTCAAAACGGAATCCTCTGAAATCACTGCACAACAAGCAGCAGAAGTTGTTAAGAATGCAACAAAACAGAAAGATGATGTCATCAAGAAAGCTAACGAACAATATAACTCTGCTATTGCCGAAATCATTCGTATGCGTGATGAATCGGGTGTTATTAGTGCTGAACAAGCAGACAAGCTTATTGAAGAAGCGAAAAGACAAAAAGATGAAGTGGTTAAGAAAGCAGAAGAAACTCACACTAAGGTAGTAAAAGAAGCTAAAGAACAAGCAAAAGAACATATCAACGCAGTAGATTGGGAAACAGGAGAGGTATTAAGTAAATGGGATAAATTTACAAACGAATTGTCAATATCTTGGGATTTCATGAAGAAAACAGCAAAACGAAAGTTCGATGAGATGGCTGGTAATATAGCATCAGCGACAGCAAGAGCGACTGCAGATGGTCTAAAGAATTTAAAAAATTTGAAATCGAAGGCAGCAACAAAATTATCTGAAATTGTAGGGGATTTTAGAGATTTCAAAAATGATATAGTTGGATTTTTCGCAAACATGGTTCTTAAAATTCCAAAGCCATCGATGCCTGACTTACCTCATTTCTCATTAAAAACATCCACGAAAAGTGTATTTGGTAAGGATATTACTTATCCTAGTGGTATAAATGTTAATTGGTATCGTGATGGGGGCTTATTCGCACCAAATAGTCCTCAACTAATTGGTGTAGGTGATGCAAATGTGCCAGAGGCAGCAGTACCATTAAATCAAAGTGTTATGAGTATGTTGGCAAAGAAAATAACTGATTATATGCCTCAGCAAGCAACAAATTCAACAGGTCAACCAAATATAAACGTGTACATAGGTGATCAAGAGATTTTAGACCTTACATACGAATATTTTGAAGATAAACAATCAACAGCAAGACTAAGTAGTTATACAAAGAATGGGGTGATGAGGTAACAATGATACAAATATTTGATAAGGATTGGAATGAATATAATCTAGATGATTATGGTCTCAGGTGTTTGTCATTCGAGCCTGAGAGCCTTTCATCTGAATTAATCACTGAAAAGATTGAAGGAAGAGATGGAGTTATTGTTTTGGATGAATCTCTGAATCCTAGAATGATAGAAGCTGAGTTTAGAATATTAGCTAACGATTATCTAGATTATCAGTTAGCAAGAGATTCTGTTTTTAGATTGTTTGATGCTCGAACATACTTCTATGTAGTTGATACAAGACAAACGGAAAAAAGGTGGCTAGTTCGTTCATATCAAGTTTTTAGACCTGAGAAGGTAAACAGGGTTACAGCAACCTTCACTTTAAATTTGATAAGTCCTTCTTCTTACTGCCAATCCATTGGCACTACCATTCAACCATACGAAACTGACACACTAATTCAAGTAGAAGACCAAGATATAGGCGATCCACCTATCCAGTACACCTTTAACACTAACACGTTCTCTGTTTGGAATGATGGAGATGTAACCGTAGACCCGAGAGAACATGATTTGACTATTATATTTCAAGGAGATTCCACAAATTTAAGAATTAAAAATATCACTACAGGTGATGAATGGACTTATACAGGAAATACTACCCAATCAGATGTTATCAAGTTGGAAGGTATTCGTTCATTAAAAAATGATTCATCTATATTTGGTCTGACAAATAGAAAATTAATTACATTACATAAAGGATTCAATCAATTTGAGGTATCTGGAGCGACTAATTTTACGATTAGTTTTGATTTCAGATACCTTTACTTTTGATTATAAAGGAAGGTGAACGCTAATTGAAAACAGTAAATAAGAAAACAGTTACAATCGATCTCCGACAGTCTACCGTTATTCCTTTACCTCAATTCATTCAAAACGATACCAATATACTTGAATTCATTGTAAAGGATAATAGAATTGATGCAGATTTAAGTAATATTGGTAGAATCGTAGTCAATTACAAGCGTCCTGATAATCACATTGTATCTAGGCTTCTAACTCCTGTAAATAATACCGTTTCCTATGAAATTGGCAATGAAGAAATGGAAGTTGCAGGGCGAGGTAAATTAGAAATCCAATTTTTCAGTTTAGATAATCTGGAAAGAATTTCAACGAAAAAGTTAGAAGTACGGATTCACGAAAATATTGGTTCATCTGCAATTCAAGAAGATGATGAGGATCTAACAATACTGCAAGAGTTGTTTATTGAAGTTGGTAGTGTTAGTGATTATGCTCAAGAACAGGGGGATTATGCTAAGTTACAAGGGAATTACGCCAAGACTCAAGGGGATTATGCTAAAACTGAAGCACAGAACGTAAGCTCGGTAGCAACAGATGTATCCGATGCAGAAGAATTAAGAGTCACTGCAGAAAATGAACGTGTTACATCGGAAAACACAAGAGGAATAAATGAATCTACTCGAATAGACAATGAGAATGTCAGACAATCGAATGAGACTGATAGAAAAAATGCCGAGTCTACTCGTGAAACGAATGAACAAATTAGGCAAACACAAGAGCAACAGAGACAAACAAACACAGCACAGGCTATTTCTGATGTTGAAACTGCAACAGCAAATGCTAATGAGGCAGCAAACGAATCTCAAACTCTAGTTGATACTTACATTCACCTTGGTGATTATTCTTCAACTACTACTTATGTAGTTAATAATGAAGTCAGATATAACGGTTCTACATGGCGTTGTATTCAAGATTGTACAGGAGTTACACCAGTAGAAGGCGTTAATTGGACACTTGTTGCTAAAAGAGGGATGGATGGTACAGGTTCAGTGTCGAGTGTTAATGGTTCGAGTCCTGATCAAACAGGTAATGTTACAATTGAAACTTTTAGTGGTGACTACAACGATTTAATCAACAAACCAAATATACCAACTTCACCAGACGACATCGGTGCTGCAACTACTCAATCCGTCACAGATGTAGACAATAAAATCGGTCTTTTATCCGATGACGTTGGTGCGGTAGACCAAAGAGTTACAGACCATCTAAACGAGTACATGCCACATGATGACGAACTAAACGAATATGCAAGTGACCAAGATGAAAAAGGTGTTTATAGAGTAGTAGACTTCAAACGTCCAGATGGTACTTTGCATTTGAAAAGCACACTATCCAATCCAGATGCACAAGGTAAATACCAAACTTGCACACTTCAATTTTACGAAGCAGATGGTGTGACGGTTGCACTGACTAAAACATGGACATTCACACTAGGAACTGACGGGTCATTTTCGGCTAAGGAGGTGGCATAGATGGACATTAACTCTATATTAATGGCTCATGGAGTCATCAAGGGTGGTGGAGGTAGCTCAAGTAAGGACACCATACCTCCACCACCAATCACAAACTTTAAGGTTGATAGTGTCGGTGATGGATTCGTTAACTTATCATGGACGAATCCCGATGACACAGACTTTGCAGGAGTGAAGATCCAACGTAAAGAAGGCGGTTATCCATCTTCTCCTACGGATGGAATAACGGCTTATGATGGTTTAGATTCAACGATTACGGACAGTGGATTAACAAATAGTGTTGAATACTTCTATCGTGCTTTTACGTATGATTTTGATGATAACTTTAATCAAGATGTGGGGCAACAGGTTAGTGGGATGCCTGTTGTCGGTGATGACCCTAACGCTATTGGAGGTTTGCTTAATCTAGTTGCAGGAATAATGGATGCTGGTTACTTTGGGACAGTACCCTCTAGTGAGTTTATAGATGGTGATACTTTAGCCAGTGAGATTGGATTAACCGCAGGTAATAGTCAATATCCAACCGCTGATTGGTTGAAATTCGCCATTGATGAGAAGGTTATTTTATCTCCAACAGAATCGTTCAGATATAATATATCTTGGAATGATATTAACAATGTTGATGCAGTGTATGGCAATAAAACAATAATTATAAACGGCTTAACATTTAAAGTGAAACTATGGAGAGGTGCTGAGAACAACCCTTCAAAAAACACTGATAGTGACAGAGATGCAATAGGCTCAGAATGGAATAGGCTTATATTGCCTATTCATGTTAATGCTCCATCAAGTTGGACATATCCATCTTATGGAGGAGTTACAGAAGATTGGGGTATTGATTTTACTGATGAATACTTACATTTAGATCAGTTTAATGGAAATGGGTCGTATATATGGTGTCAAGAAAATATAGAGGGAGATAACAGTGTGATTGTTCTGCGCGGTAAAAACGGTGCAACATATGCTGGTTACGGTGCTTCTAGTATAATCAGTGTGGATTACGGTTGGCGACCAGTCCTAGAATTAGTTCAATAATGGAGGTGGAACAATGAATATCAAACGTGTATTAATCTCACATGGTCTACTCACACCACCTAAAGATACGACTCCTCCACCTCCCATTACAAATTTTGTTGCAGTAGCAGAACAAGGAAGTGGAATTGTTGACTTATCGTGGACTAATCCTACTGATGCCGATTTTGAAGGAGTGAAGATTCAGAGGTCAACAGGTGGATATGTTGCTTCTCCAAACGAGGGAACAACAGTTTATGATGGTGTGGGAGAATCCTATACAGACGAAGATATAGTAAGTGGCACAACGTATTATTATCGAGCTTTTCCTTATGATAAAGCAGGGAATTTTAATCAACTTAGTTCTCAACAAGTGAGTGCGACTCCTGTTTTGAGTGATGACCCAAGTGGTTCGGCAGGAAATGCAAATTTAATAGCAGGAGATATGACGGCAGGCTATTTTGGAACAGTGAGTGCAGGTGAGTTTATAGATGGCGATACTTTAGCTAGTGAAGTGGGGTTAACAGCAGGGACGAGTCAACATTCCAATACTGATTGGTTGAAGTTCTCTAGCGAAGGTAAACCGATATTTAGTCCTTTAAAACCTGTTAGGTACAGTTTGAGTTGGGATGATATTAATGCAGTCGATTTAGTTTACGGTAATAAAACAGTGGTGATTGACGGCTTAACTTACAAAGTAAGACTTTGGCAGGGTGCAGAAACTAACCCGTCTAATTCTAATGAAACCTATGAGGGAGCCGTTGGAAGTGAGTGGAACAGTTTGATGCTACCAATACACACAAACGCACCATCCAGTTGGCTTAGGGGATATGGATATTCTACGGAAGATTGGGGAATTAATTTTACTGATAATGATTTAATAACGCACAGGGATGCAGGTGAGGGAGCGAGTACATTGTGTCAAGAGGTATGGGGTTCTGATGCCAACGAAAGAGTACGAAGAGGATGGTGGGGAGTTGCTGATATGGACTCGATTTCCTCATCCACTACTGTGTACGGTGCTAGTTGGCGACCAGTCTTAGAACTAGTTCAATAAAAGGGGTGATAACATGCTAATAAGAAAAGGAAATCGTTTTGAATTATACCCACACAAAGTTAAAGGAATCCGTTTTGGAGAAGCGTTTGAACAATGGGCAACACCATCTAAGGAATGGTGGACAGAAGTTGCAAACAAACACGATCATACAGAAGTAACGGAATTTATCGAAGTTGCGTTAACAGACGAACAGCTTACTAGATTTGAAGAAATTAAGAATATGCCGGAAGATTTTACGAGTGTTTATATGGATTACGTGTTAGATGGTACGTTGCCTAACTCTTTTCCAGAAGCTCATCCTTTCAGACAAATCATGTTAAAGAACGAAAATAGGCAACTTAAAAAACAATTGGATAATGCAATTATCGAATTAACAACGGTTATGGCAATGCAAGGAGGTACTGTTTAATGTTTACAACAGATAGTGTAGTAGCGAATACGTGGGCAAATGCCGTTTTAAAAGGAGAGAAAAAGATTGAAGAAGTTCCTAATCTTTCTAACCTCGTTGATGTTGTTAATGAAATTATTAAAGGAGTGGAAGCTAATGTTTAATGAAGATAGCGTTATTGTAAAGGTTTGGTTTAGTGCCGTATTGAGTGGAGCTTATACTTATGAACAAGTCCCTAATCTATCTAACTTACGTGAAGTGACTGGGCAGAAATTAACGGAAGTTGGATATGATATTGAGAATGAAGTAGCTTAATTAAAATAATCAAATAAAATTATTCTTTTAACTTGAATTTGATGTTTGAGATTGTACATACAAGCGAATTAGATTTAATGAGTAAGGTAATTACATAGTTAATTTTACAAGGAGTTGTTATCATGCAACTCCTTTTTATATTGGAGGTGATTAATTTGCTAACTATTACAAACAATGGTGTATCAGAACCACTTGTTGATTACAACGACTTTGAAATAACTGAAGAATTGAATGGAGACTTTTCTATCTCTTTCACTGCTCTTAACACCGAGCTAAATGAATATGCTTATCCATTACTCGCAGAAGAAAGTCTTATTGAGTTTGAAGGTCATGAATATCGAGTAAAAAAGATGAAAGAAATTCGTAACAAGAAAACCGTCAATTATGCACCTCATATTTTCTTTGATTTAAAAGGTCATCGAATTTATACAATTAACGGTGGTACAAAAACACTAGATGAGGCAGTATCATTTGTACTTCCAGATGATTGGACTTTTGAAAATGTAGATGTAACAGAATCTGCTTTGCTTCCTAATTTTGGTGAAGATAATGCAGTAGCTTTAATTCGTTTAATATGCAAAGCATTTCAATGTGAAGTCAAGATTGAGAAAGGTAAACACCTTGTTTTCAAAAAGCAAATAGGTAAGGATGATGACTTCCAATATCGTTATAAACACAATATTAAGGGATTAGAGAATGATGTTAATACAGAAAAGTTAGCAACAGTTATTAAAGGGATAGGAGCAAACGGATTGGTTGTTACCTATCGCTCTCCTAATGCTGATATTTTTGGTGAAATTCACGCCAAAGAGATTAAAGATGACCGTTATTCTGTTGCGGATTCCTTAATAGAAAGAATCAAACGTGAATTAATTGATTATCCTGAAGTTTCTATTGAGGTTGAAGAAGTTGATTTAGGTGAAGAAAAAGAGTTAGGTGACAAAGTTTGGTTGATATACGAACCACTAGGAATCGAATTTCAAACTCGTATTATAGCAACAAAGAAATTACCAAAACGAAAAGGTAAAAATACTGCCACATTAGGCAATAGGAAGAAAACATTTTCTGATATACTCACTGAAACAAGGGTAGAAATTGACCAAAATAAGAAACAATTCCAGTCAAGGATTGAACAAACGAACGAGCGTATCACCTTAGAAGTAGAAGAGATTGACGAAAGCATCGCTTCTGTCAATTTACGAGCTGACAACATCGAATTAAAAGTATCAGATAACGAGGATAATATTGCTTCACTTAATTTACGGTCAGATAACATTGAATTAAGTGTATCTTCTCTTGGTGGTCGAATGGATTCTGCTGAATCAAGCATATCTGTTAATGCTGGGAATATCAGTTCAAAGGTTAGTCAGACTGATTATAACGGCAATACCATCGCTTCATTAATTAATCAATCGGCAACGACTATTACGTTAGATGCACAAAAGATTGAGATGTTAGGAATTACAAACGTAGCCAATGAATTGAATATTGGGAAGTCTTTTGATGACGGAACGTATAAATCAATAAATTTCCGCGGTGACTTTGGGGGAGTAAGTATTTCAAGTCCTGGTATTGATACGCTTAATATAGATGCCATAAACGCAATAACTTTAGATTCGACTGAAATTTATATGAGAGGAAATGTCAACTTCTCTAACGCGACAGTTGAAGGTCTTTCGGTATCTTATGCAAGTAGCGCAGGGAATGCAGACACATTAGACGGTTATAATTCGAGTGCTTTTAGTTTCAGTGGGCACTCGCATAGTGAATACGCATCCGTATATCACTCACACGGAACAGACTACGTTTCCTCGGAATATGGACAAACTATAAGACTTTACCGCGATAACTCAACAGGAAACTTTATATTGTTGCACGGTTCAGACAGATTCAGATTATCAGGAACATTTTATTAATTAGGAGGAAAATATTATGACAAAAATTCAAATTTCTTTACATGACGGTTCAACAATTAATGCGGAGCTTTCAGCCTATAATGCTGCTGAATTGGCGAATAAAATGAATGATCCTAAACTACTTATGATTGTGGTTGGGGATGCAATTATTAATAAAAATATCGTGCGATTAGTTACACCTGTTACTACTCAAGCGTAAGTAGTTTTACCAAAAGTCAATGAAAGGCTTTTTTATTTTGGCTTAAAATAGGAAAGGAGTGAAATGTGTGAATGAGAAAGCTTTAACAGTGATTTCAGTAGTAGGTACAAGTGTTTCCTACATTGTTGATGGATTAGGTCTAGCATTGACTTTCTTACTTTGTATGATGGCAATTGACATTATTACAGGTTTTATGGTTGCTAAGAAAGATGAAGTGATTCAAAGCTCAATCTTTAGAGAAGGCTTGATGCGTAAGTTATACATACTATTACTTATTGGTGCTGTTTACATGATAGATAAATTAGTCCTAGATACAGGATATATAGGTGATGGTGTAACCATTGCATTTGTGATAAATGAATTTATTTCCATAA
>NZ_JBHUMF010000027.1:0-7157 GCF_042684945.1 Bacillus seohaeanensis
GACAAGAAAATGCCACAAAAAATTTGCGGCATTTTCATTGACGTAATCTTTTTTCAACACAGTGATAAAAAAGGAGCCAGATGGCTCCTTTTTTATTATAAATTAATGGACTGCAGGGTAACCGGAGTTAAGAACAGTCATAATTGTAAACCAGCCAAATACACCAAGAGTGGCTAACGCAAATACAATTCCTAAACCATTTTTGTTTTTAAAGGCACTGACTGTAGCGAATAAAGCAAGTAATGTAGTTAATGCTGTAATAATGACAAAACCCATTTATATGACTCCTTTCTTTCTCATAAATCCCCTATTAAATAACATTTACAAATATAATAATTCCTATGTAAATAGGGTTTGAATCACATGTTTACTATTACTGATGATCAATCTCTAGGTGAAAGACAAATACACTCATTGATATTTTATAGTTTTTTTACCAATTTGTCGAGGTCAAAAATTTGACACTTCTATGGCAATAAAGCGGGCCTTCAATGCTTTACCACTAAACACTGAGTTAGTAAATTATTCCCTTCCATTATAGCACACTGTTTATATTCTGCATTTTTTTGATGAGTTTCTAAATCATGATACAATAGGGTAAGAGATTCAACGGAGGTGGAGTATGATGAATTGGGAGAGAATTCCTTTGGGAGCGTTACAAACGAATTGTTATGTAGTCTGGAATGAGAAGAATCAATGTTTAGTAATAGATCCTGGTGAGGAAGGGGAAAAAATAATTTCCTTTTTGAAAGATAAACAACTGAAGCCACTCGCTATATTATTAACACACGCACATTTTGATCATATTGGTGCAGTAGATGTTTTACGAGAAAGGTATTCTATTCCACTGTATGTTCACGAAAAAGAAGCGAAGTGGTTATTAGATCCTGCCTTAAATGGTTCTCAATTGTTTATGATGGGTGAGATGATAAGGCTTAAACCAGCCGATTACGTACTAACTTCGGAGGACACCCTTCAAATCGAAAACTTTAGTCTTGAATTATTTGCTACACCTGGTCATTCACCAGGGAGTATATCTTTTTATATAAAGGAAATGAACGCCGTGATTGCGGGAGATACTTTATTTATGGGGAGTATCGGCAGAACAGACCTTCCTGGCGGTAATCATAAGGAACTACTTGCAAGTATTCATGACAACCTTTTGGTTTTGCCAGAAGAAACAGCAGTACTTCCTGGACATGGACCGGAGACAACGATAGGAAACGAAATGGATTCTAACCCATTTTTAAATGGCTTCTAAAGAACCAATGCGTAAGCGTCTTGATTACTTTCAACAAGTTTTTTTATAGAAAAGCTCTCAAGGAGCTAGACGTAGAGTGTTCCGGGAGAAAAGTTATCCATATGCAAATGGTTTATGGATTTCTGGTAACAAAAAAGAGGGCCGCGTATAAAATGATGGAGATTTTCTGTGAAGCAGTGCCTGTCTGTATAGTACAGTTAAAAATAAAAAATTCCCTTTAAGCTCGTGGCTTAAAGGGAATTTTTTATTAATGACTTGCACCCGGCGTCATCATAAAGGTCGTCCAATACGTGAATCCAGCAAAGAATACTGTTAAGTAAGCACCGAAAATATAAATATACATACGCTCAGATAATTTCAGATAGCTTAGCAAAATAAAGAATCCTGTTTGGCCCAAGAAAATCAAAGACGTAGTTTTCATGTCGCCAAGAAAGAAAAAGACAGAGAAAATACCAGTCCAGAATCCAAGAACTCTGTACATACGATCCATATGTAACCCTCCTTTGCACCCTAAGTCCATCATTTGTTATTATAAATGAATTTCATAACAAAAGTAAATATCTGTTTGTTGCTAGTTTGTGACGATTACGTGATAACTACACATAAAATATGTAAAGATAGATAGTGCATTTATAGTATAGCACATAAAGCTTAATTAATGTATGTGCAGTTGGTTATATATTGTACATAAATACTGCAAATGCTTGACGAAAAATTACTTTACCATCTTGAAAAGCGGTTTGCTAAAATAACCGTAGAAAAAATATGTGAAAAATAAAAAAAAGAGAAGGAATTTGTAAAATAATGTCGTATACTTTACTACAGAACAATAGAAAGGTGGTGGAACGATATTATTACAACAATTGAATCGCTTGCTGAAGATATCATTTCCAGAACATTATCGAAAGGAGCTACTGATATCCACTTAATTCCAAGGAAAACAGATTACTTCATGCAAATTAGACAATTTGGCTCTCTCCTTCCATTTCAAAAATTTTCCATGTATGAAGGAGAAAGATTAGTTTCCCATTTGAAATTCATGGCTTCTATGGACATTGGAGAAAGGCGAAAACCACAAAGCGGTTCCTTTTCCATGAATGTCCAAAATACTCCTTTATCTCTACGTGTTTCTACACTTCCAACGGCACATTCCAAAGAAAGCTTAGTCATTCGAATATTACCACAAGAACACAGCATTCCAATACAAGAGCTGTCTCTTTATCCTAATGCAGCCAACAAACTGTTGTCATTATCAAAATACTCTCATGGAATGATTATCCTAACAGGTCCAACAAATAGTGGAAAAACGACAACCCTTTATTCCTTAGTTCAATACTGTTCATCTGTATTAAATAGAAATGTCATTACCTTAGAAGATCCAGTCGAAAGGCAGCAGGAAACGTTACTGCAAGTCCAAGTAAATGAAAAGGCGGGCATTACGTATTCGGCAGGCTTAAAAGCAATACTAAGACACGATCCCGACATTATTATGGTTGGAGAGGTTCGGGATAGAGAGACAGCAGAAATAAGTATACAAGCGGCTTTAAGTGGGCATTTAGTGTTAACAACAATGCATACAAGAGATGCAAAAGGGGCTATTTATAGACTACTAGAGCTTGGTGTTCAGTGGCATGAAATCGAACAAACATTAATAGCCGTATCAGCACAACGTCTTATTAACTTAACTTGTCCTTTTTGTGGTACCCAATGTAAAAATGCATGTGGAAATAATAAGGGGAGAAAAAGGGCAGCAGTTTATGAACTCCTTACAGGTAGCGCTCTTAATAGCGTTTTACGTGAAGCGAATGGTGAGTCTGTTCATTACCGTTACCCTCATCTTAAAGAATTACTGAGTAAGGGGGTGGCATTAGGGTTTGTTTCAGAACAAGAGTATGAAAAATGGATTCAAGAAGAAAGTTAGAGATCAGGGTTTATTAATAAAAAGGTTGGGAGAGCTGTTGCAAAGAGGTTACACCGTATCTGAGGCAATAGATTTTCTTTTTTATGATGAAAAGGAATACGTAGGTGTCATAAAAAATAAACTGCTTTCCGGGCTACAAAATGGTGAATCGTTATCAGAGGTAATGCAAAGAGAATTGAATCTTCCCAATCATGTATGTGCTCAAATTTACTTTGCTGAACACCACGGAAAAATGGCAGAAACATTTTATGAAGTAGGTAAATATTTGATAAATAAGAAGAAAGATAGACAACAACTTTTTAAAATTTTACAGTATCCTATGATTCTAATAGGGATAGTAATTATTTTGCTTGTCCTCCTAAGAAAAGTACTATTTCCGAGTTTTCAATCGTTATACAGTTCACTCGGATATACTCCTTCCTCAACGATCAATATTGTTCTTTCCATTATTCAAATGCTCCCGGTAATTAGCTTCTGGTTGTTCTTAATCTTCATTTTGCTCTTTGTTACAGTCCTTTACATTTATAAAAAAATCCCCCCATTAGAAATAGCTCGTTTTATTTCTACAGTCCCTGGAGCTTCTAAACCATATAGATTAATGCAAACACATTTTTTCTCTAGAGAAATGGGGTTTTTATTAGGCAGCGGTGTTTCTGTTTATGAATCACTGCAAATTATTCAAAGTCAAAAATTTCGTCCGTTGTTTCAACAAGTAGCAAAGAGAATCATGATGGAGTTAAAAGAGGGGCAAACATTCTCGCATGCTGTTGGAAAGTTTCCATTTTTTCAAAAGGAGCTTTTATATATAATCCAACATGGTCAAATGAATGGCCGCTTAGGAGTGGAATTGGAGTATTACAGCAAAATTTGTTTGCAACAAATAGAGGAAGATGGCAAACGATTTATTGGGTATATACAACCTGTGGTTTTCTGCATTGTTGGCATCTTTATATTAAGCATCTATTTTTCAATCATGATGCCGTTATTTCAAATGATGCAGTCCATTATGTAAATTACTATTTCATTGATAGGATATGATAAATGTTTAAAACCAAGACAACTGTGATGGAATATTTCACGACCAGTTTCCGTGCATAGGAGGTGTAAAGTCATTTCTGAATAATATAAGATACAAGGCAAGCACCCCCTCTTTTTTCCGAAATGATTTACACCTTTTGTTTAACTGGTCTATGGGTTTTTGTTCTGACTCAAATTATTATTTTAAATTGCGAAAACCAGGAGGAACACTAATGATAAAAATATTGAAAAATGAAAAAGCCTTTACATTAATAGAGATGATGATTGTGCTACTAGTTATCTCTGTCTTACTTTTTATTACTATTCCAAATGTAACAAAACAGAGTAATAATATTAATTCGAAAGGTTGTGAAGCATTTATTCACATGGTGGAAGGACAAATAGAAGCATATAAAATCGATAATAATAAGGCACCACAGAATATGAAAACTTTAGTGGATGAGGATTACCTCAAAGGCACTTCTTGCCCGAATGGCGGTGAGGTTACCATTGATGGATCAGGTAATGTTACGGTCAGTTCTTCGTAACAACGGATACACGTTAATAGAGGCGTTAATTGTCGTGTTAATTTTTACTACTTTGTTATCTTGGTCATTTTTTTCGCTTTCTCCTCTAAAAGACCATATCGAGAAAAAAGCCTTTATTGCGTCTATTCAGTCAGATTTGTATTACCTCCAAAGTTACTCTTCTAATTATCAAGCAACGGTAAAGTTAACCTTTTATCCCAATAACAATATGTATTCAGCAAAAGATATGGAAAGCGGAGAAGTAGTTACTTCTAGGGAACTACCTACCTATACAAGTATTGTTCATAATAGTTCATTAAAGGAAGTAACCTTCTACCCAAATGGAAATACGAATAAGTTTGGAAGTCTTTACCTTCAAGTAAAAGACAGCTTTATAAAATTGACGATGCAAATAGGGCAGGGAAGATTTGATGTACAAGAACTCTAATGGTTTTTCTCTTGTAGAAAGTTTAGTTGCTTTAAGTGCGGTATTGGTCATAACAGGGTTCCTTCTCCCAGGGATGCTGCACTATACAAGTCAGTTGGTAGCGCTTAAAAGAGAAGTCCAAGCATTAAACTATCTTAGTGAAGAGCTAGAAAACGTGATCATTAATAATGAAAAAATAAATCGAACAATCAAGCATGAAGGAGTAGTGTATGAATTATATTGGAAAGAAGGTAAGGCAGGAGAAGAAATCTGTGCAGAATATTATAATATGTCTCATGAAAAAGTGCCGATTTGTTTGGAAAGAAATTAATAATTCTCGTGGGTTTACGCTAGTTGAAGCGCTTCTTTCCTTCTGTATATTTTTAACAATTTCATTCAGTCTTCTTATTTGTATGAAAGGTCTTCATGTCGTTGAGGAAAAATTAATTCCTCCTCAATACTATGAATGGAATCTATTCCGCGATAGTTTCCGAACGGAGTTTAGGGGGGCAACATTGGGGGGGATTGCGGAAGATTCTATTTCATTTTATGTAGATAACAAAGAAGTCCTGTATGAAAAATATGCAGACTCTATACGTAGAAGAGTAAATAGAAAAGGGCACGAAATAGTGTTACAAAAGATTAATGAAGTAAACTTCTCAATGCGTAAAAACGGAGTGCAAATGGAGGTAGAGTTTACTAATGGGGAAAAAGCTGTGTCTCGCTTATACAATTACAAAATGGAAGACGTTTATGCAGAGTAATAATAAAGGTTTTATTCTGCCGTATACACTTATTTTCTTAGGGGCTGTATTACTATTGACAACAGCTGCTACTCAAATATTTGTTGCAAAGTACAAATATTTAGCGAATGTTAAAGAGATTAAGGAAAGGGAAATAAGTGAACTTGATAGCAGATATCTTGGTATGCACAGAGATATTGGAAAAACTGGTCAGTTTGTAAATCAGTTTGGGACTGTTTTGTATAAAACAGGAGAAGAAGATGGGGTGATGACAATGGAATTTTCCTTTAAAAGACAATCTACGATATTTCCTGCTGTCAATTTCGTGTATAATAAACAAACAAAAGAGATAAAGGAATGGGAGTAAATGGAGCCGATTTTCTTAATAGGATTTATGGGAGCAGGTAAAACAACGGTAGGTATAGCTTTGAGTGAAAAAGTTAATTTACCAGTAATTGATGCAGATAAGTATCTCGAAGAAAAACAAGGTAAAAAGGTTAATGAAATTTTCGAGGAATGTGGAGAGGAATTTTTTAGAGATTTGGAGACGGAAGTATTGAAAGAGTTATCTAGGAAAGAGAATACGATTATTACTACTGGCGGCGGTGTTGTAGGCAAGAGAGAAAATTGTGAGCTGCTAAAAGAAAGTGGAACAGTTATTTATCTTTCTTGCTTATTTGACTCGTTATGGGAACGCCTAAAACAAGATCAAACAAGACCACTTGTTTCACAAAATAATAAAAAACAGCTCCACGAACTCTTTCAGGGGCGTGCTAGTCTTTATGAAAGTTGCAGTGATATTATCATCAACACAGAAAAGAAACAAGTTGAACAAGTCATTGAAGATATACTTGTTTTGTTTTCGGATACTAAGGCATAGTTTATAATTATACAGGCTTGGAAACACTATATATGGATATTAAATAACCTATGTTAATGCAACCTAATTGAAGGCGGTGTTTTCCATGTCTGTAAATGAATATATCAAATTTATTACGCAAACATTTGTGCAGCATTATAATATGTCTCCTCAAGAACGAAAAACAATTCGAAGTCAACGTAAAAAGGAAAAAGCACCATTTCTTTTTAGGTGGTTCGGTATTGTACCATACGCATTTATGGTTTTACTAAAGAAAAATAGATAATAGGGACATTGTAGCGAAAGAAAAAGAACTGGCGATTGCCAGTTCTTTTTCTCATACTGTTGAAAAACAATCTTGGCAATAGACAAAACATAAAAATCTCGATAGAATTCCCTCGT
>NZ_JBHUMF010000028.1:0-85509 GCF_042684945.1 Bacillus seohaeanensis
GGGAAGGTTGCGTGTTTTATTTTGCCTTCTATTGTGTGTTAACCCCAACAAATATTATAGAGCCATATACTAACACTATCCCCCTTTGAAAATAAAAAAGGTTTTCCCAAAAAATTTCTTGGGAAAACCTTAAAGACTTTTAATGTTTATACTGCGCTTGATACTGCTTAAATTCCTTTTCCGAACAGTAAACAAAATGCCCTGGTGCAACTTCGCGCATTTCCAACTTCTCAGCTTCGGTGTAGTTATGAACTGCAGGGTCATATTCCTTTCTGCTGCGTGTACGCTCATACTCAGGATCTGGAAGTGGTATAGCAGAAAGCAATGACTGTGTATAAGGGTGAAGTGGATTTTTATAAAGTGCATCACTTGGTGCTAATTCGACTAATTTACCGAAATACATTACACCGATTCGATCACTAATGTATTTCACCATAGAAAGGTCATGGGCAATAAACAGATAAGTCAACCCTTTTTCTTTTTGTAATTCCTTCAAAAGGTTTACAACTTGAGCCTGAATGGAAACATCCAGTGCGGAAATAGGTTCGTCTGCGATAATGAATTCAGGGTCTACAGCTAACGCACGAGCAATACCTATACGCTGACGTTGTCCTCCTGAGAATTCATGAGGGAAACGATTAGCATGCTCTCGGTTAAGCCCTACCGTTTCTAGCAACTCATGAACTTTTTTTCGACGCTCGTCCTTAGAAGAAGCTAACCCGTGAATATCGATGCCTTCCGCAATGATATCTTCTACTTTCAAACGAGGGTTTAAAGATGCATACGGATCTTGGAAAATCATTTGCATTTTACGGTTGAATTTTTTTAATTCGGCTCTTGATTTCTTACCATGTACGTCATCTCCATCAAACAATACTTGACCATCAGTGGCATTATATAAACGGATAATAGTACGACCGGTTGTTGATTTACCACAACCAGATTCACCAACAAGTCCAAGTGTTTCTCCACGGTAAATGTCAAAAGACACTCCGTCTACTGCTTTAACCATGTTCGGTTTACCAGGGTTAAAATGTTGTTTTAAATTTTTTATTTCTAATAATTTTTCTGCCATTATACTTGTACCTCCTCAACTAGCACTGGCTCCTTAAAGTTAGAAGGCATCTTTCTTTGTCTTACTTTTACAGCTTCAGGTGGCTCAACTTTAGGTGCATTCGGATGTAATAACCAAGATCTAACAAAATGTGTATCAGAGATTTGATATGTTGGTGGCTCTTGTTCAAAGTCAATTTGCAATGCGTATTCACTTCGAAGCGCAAATGCATCCCCTTTTGGAGGATTTAACAAGTCAGGTGGCGTCCCTGGAATAGCCGTTAATTGTACCTCATCATTTGTTTCTAAAGTAGGCATCGAACCTAACAGCCCCCATGTATACGGGTGACGTGGATCATAAAAAATCTCGTCTACTGTTCCACTTTCCACAATTTGCCCACCATACATAACTGCAACTCGATCAGCAACATTTGCTACAACACCTAAATCATGAGTGATAAAGATAATAGATGTTTCAATCTTATTTTGTAAATCTTTCATTAACTCTAAAATTTGTGCTTGTATCGTAACGTCTAATGCCGTTGTTGGCTCATCTGCAATTAAAATTTTTGGATTACATGCAAGGGCAATCGCAATTACCACACGTTGGCGTTGACCGCCCGAAAATTGATGCGGGTATTGTTTAAACCTTGCTTCCGGATTCGGTAGTCCAACGAGCTTCATTAATTCAATTGCACGTTTTTTCGCATCTGCTTTGCTCATGTTTTGGTGCTTCACTAACGGTTCGATAATTTGATTTCCGACTGTCATCGTAGGGTTTAAAGATGTCATTGGATCCTGGAAGATCATTGAAATATCTTTCCCACGAATTTTTTGCATTTCTTTTTCGGAAGCTTTCGCTAAATCTTTACCTTCAAAGATCATCTCACCATGCTTAATGTAGCCTGGTGGGTTCGGGATTAATCTCATTAACGCTTTTGTTGTAACAGATTTACCTGAGCCAGATTCTCCAACAATCGCAAGGGTTTCCCCTTTTTCTAGGTGAAAATCTACGCCGCGAACAGCTTTGACTTCTCCTCCATACGTATCGAAGGAGACATGCAGGTTTTTTACATCTAATATTCTGGACATATCAAATTCCTCCTTCTATTACTTACGCATTTTCGGATCTAGTGCGTCACGTAGACCATCAGCCAATAAGTTAAAACTTAAGATTACTAATGAAATTACCACTGATGGAATCATCATCATATGAGGGAAAGATTGAATCGAACGATACCCTTCATTAACTAGTGACCCTAATGATGCTAGTGGCGGCTGAATTCCCAGTCCGATAAAGCTAAGGAATGCTTCGGTATAAATTGCACTTGGAACCGTAAACATTGTTGTAATGATAACAGGTCCCATAACATTTGGTAATAAATGTTTAAATATTAATCGATTATTCGTAGCACCTAGTGTCTGTGATGCCAATACATACTCCTGATTTTTTTGTTGAAGAATTTGTCCACGGACAATCCGCGCCATCGTTACCCATCCGGTTATTACCATCGCCATCGTTATTGAAAATATTCCCGGATCAAATACGAGGATAAAGAGAATAACAACAACTAAGTTTGGAATACCTACTAATATCTCGACAATCCGTTGCATAATATCATCTATTCGCCCGCCATAGAAACCAGAAATTCCTCCGTAGGCGATACCAATTAAGAAATCAATTACAGCGGCAAGAACCCCGATATATAGTGAGATTCGTGTACCTTGCCATGTACGTGTAAATAAATCACGACCTAAGTCATCCGTACCGAACCAGTAGTTTTCCTCAATTTTGCGAGATTCATATACGTCAAAACCATCGCCATCCTTACCATCAAACCAAGGTATAAAAGATAGAGTTTCAATTTTAGGTGGTAATTTTGCATGACGTATATTTTGATCACTGTAATCGCGACCAGTCATATAAGGACCAACGATTGCCATAAGAATTAAAATGACTAGCATAATAAGTCCAGCAATCGCACCTTTATTTTTCAATAATCTAATCCAAGCGTCTTTCCAGAAACTCAAACTTGGTTTTTGTATTTTTTCCGCTGCCTCTCCGTCTGATAATTTTCGTTGGAAGAGGTCAGGACTAAGTTGATCAAGTTGCTTTTTGTTTTTTTCCATTATTTCTTCCCTCCAGCCAGACGTATACGCGGATCAATAACGCCATAAAGGATGTCCACTAAGAAAATGACACCAATAAACAGAACACTAAAGAATAATGTAGTACCCATAATTACTGTATAGTCATTCGTGTTAATGGAAAGAACGAATTGTTCCCCTAAACCAGGTACAGCAAAGATTCTCTCAACAACGAGTGAACCAGTCATAACTGATACTGTCATAGGTCCCATGATTGTAATAATTGGAATCATCGCATTACGAACTGCGTGTTTGAATACAGTTGCTGTTTGTGATATCCCCTTCGCTTTTGCTAGAAGGATATAATCTGAGCCTAATACTTCAATCATCTCTGTACGCATGTAACGTGCAACCGTTGCAACAACACTTACTGTAAGAGCTAGTGTTGGAAGTATCGTATGCTTGAATTCTCCCCAAAGAGCTACTGGCAGCCATTCAAGCTGTACCCCAACTACATATTGTAAAAGAGCTGCAAATACAAAAGATGGAATCGAAATACCAAGTACCGCCAGCACTGTGGCTCCGTAGTCCGCCCATGTGTTATGTTTTAATGCTGCAACAATACCTAATAGAATACCTACAATTGTACCTAGAACCATAGCTTGGAAGCCAAGTTGTGCGGAAGGACCAATGCGGTCACCGATGATAGCTGTTACCGGTCGGTTATCGTATTGGAATGACAGACCCAAGTCACCTTGCACCAGGTTTGTCATATAATTTACGTATTGCACAGGGAGAGGGTCATTAAGACCGTATTTATCCAGAATAATTTGTTGTTGTTCTGGAGATAACCTTTCTTGATTAGTGAGAGGCGATCCAGGAAGGAGCTTCATCAGAAAGAAAGTGGCAGTTGCAATTAAAAGCAAAGTTATGATCATGTAAACAACACGTTGAATTGTATATTTGACCATTCTTTAGCCCCCCTTTTTTATCTTTTTTTATTCCAACAATTATATTATATCCGATTTCGACGAATTTTCAATAAATTTATTAAATTGTGACTTTTTTCGACAATCAGTGGAAAAGGAGAGTATATGCTCCTCGCATATACTCTCCTTTTGAAGATTTTCTTCACTTATTGCGATTATTACTCAATATGTGTCCATTTGTAGCTGAAATCAGCACCGAATGAATGACGGTATAAATCTTTTACATATTCTTGTTGAAGGAATGATTTACCTTGTTGGAACATAGGACTGATTGCTTGATCTTCTTCAAGTAAGATTCTTTCTGCTTCTACTAATGCATCCCAACGAGCTTGCTCATCACTAAGAAGTGTAGATTTTGCATCTTGAACTAACTTGTCAAATTCTTCGTTAGAGTAGTCCATTTGGTTATGAGATCCACCAGTTACAAACATGTCAATGAACGTCATTGGATCTGGATAATCTGGACCCCAACCAGCGTAAGACATATCGTAGTTACCTTTCGTTTCTAAATCAAGTTTTTGCTTGAATGGTTGTTGAGAAATAGAAACACTTAAGCCTTCTAAGTTAGTTTCTAGTTCTTCTTTTAAGAATTCTCCGATTTTCTTAGAGCTTTCAGAATCATAGTTTAATAGCTCAATTTCAAAAGTATCTTTTCCAAGTTCTTCTTTTGCCTTAGCCCAGTATTCTGCAGCTTTTTCAGGATCATAGCCACCGAATTCACCAGCAGTTTCACGGTATTCTGTTCCATCTGGACCAGTAACGAAATCTTTTGGTACTAAATAGTACGCAGGCATAGAACCATTGTTCAATAGTACATCAACTAAACCTTGTTTATCATAAGCAGCATCAATTGCTTTACGTGCATTTACATTCGCAAATAATTCATTCTTCTGGTTTAAACGTAGGAAGTATACAGATGTTTCTGCATTAGTCATGAAGTCTTCATCATCTTTGAATTTATCAACGAACTCTGCATTAAGACCTGCAAGATCTACTTTTCCAGTTTCATAAAGATTAACTCCAGTTGCTACATCTTTAACGATATTAAAGTTAATTTCTTTAAGTTGAACTGTTTCAGCATCCCAATAAGAATCATTTTTAGAAAGTTGGAAGCTTTGTTCATGTTTCCACTCTGAAAGCGTGAATGGACCATTGTAAATTAATGTATCTGCCTCAAGGCCGTATTGATCTCCTTGTGCTTCAACAAATTTTTGATTTTGTGGCATGAAAGTTCCGAAAGTTAGTAACCCTTTGAAGTAAGGAACAGTTGTTTCAAGTTGTACTTCTAATGTTTTGTCATCAATTGCTTTAACACCTAGCTCTTCTACCGGAAGCTCACCAGCGTTTATTTTTGCAGCATTTTTAAGATCATACATAATGTATGCATATTCTGCAGCAGTATCTGGATTTAATGCTTTTTGCCAAGCGTAAACGAAGTCGTGAGCAGTAACAGGATCTCCATTTGACCATTCTGCGTCACGAAGTTTAAATGTGTATGTTTTACCATCTTCACTGATTTCTGGCTCTTCTGCAGCCATACCAAGAACCGGCTCATCATTTTCACCTAAACGATAAAGTCCTTCAAATACGTTGTTCATTACGTTGAATGAAACGGCATCTGTTGCAAGAACCGTATCCATTGATGGAATCTCTGCAGACTCAGTAAGATTAAGTACTTGTTCTTTTTTCTCCTGCTTATCGCCAGAGTCTCCGCTATCTTCTTCACTAGAATCTTCTCCGCCACCACAAGCAGCTAAAAAGGTACTAAGTGCAAGAAGCAGCACTAGAAGAAATGAAAACTTTTTCTTCATGATGAAATTGCCCTCCTCTTATATCTCATATTTATTTATCTTCTAATTTTCAGAAGATTTGTTACTTATTATACAACAACCAGAAATTATTGCAATAAAAATTTAACAGATTTTTTTAAAATTAGTAGATTCAAAGAAATAACCCTGTCATACCAACGTTCACATTTAATATATAAGGAAGTTTAATCATTACAATTATTACATTTATTACATTCCACTTGTTTTTAACTAGGGTTTTTTATATTATTTTTAACAAAAATTTATTTATTAATATAATTTTTATTAAAAACTTAGTATATTTATACTGATGCTATTTAATTATTAGTATCCTCTTAATTGTTTGATAATTAGTTGAACTTACAAGTTTCCATAAAGGATAGAAATCAGTGCAGTCAGGAGTTAAATAGATTAATTTCTTGTATATATATAAATGAAAGTTGAATTTGTTTCGATAAATACGGTATACTTTTATCAAAAATGGTTAAGGAGATTTATGAAAACATCCAAGTATTCTTTACTATTAATAGGTTTATTATTACTCTTTTCGATCAGCGCTCCATTTTTCCAAAGCGAACCTTATCACATTGCCTTAGTTAATAATTTTTTCGCGGTAGGAATGCTCTTCCTATGCTTAGGTGCATTTTTGTTTATAATGGAACAAGGATTTTTTAATGGCATTTCCTACGCCTTTAAACGATTTCGGAAGAATACCAAAAAAGGTAAATATGTTTCACAATTTGATGATCTAGATGAAACAAAAGAAATTTATGAAGAATATAACGTAAAAAGAAGTTATTCCATTACAAAACCCCTTCTTCTTGTAGGCGGAGGAAGTTTTCTGCTATCTTTGGTAGTGTCTTTTCTCTTCTTTACTTGATTTACGTTCCACTTTTTATTATAATTTTTTTACCTAATAAGTTTATAAAATGTGATGATAAAGAGTAGTACATTCATGTTTGAATTGTAGAGAGCTTGTGGTTGCTGAAAACAAGTATTCAGCTGAATGGAATGGACTTTGGAGCTTTACGGATGAAATGAAAGTAGTTCGTAACGATTGCCTTTCGTTAAGGAGGCCCATGTAAATGCATGGACTAAAGTGGTCTATAGTTATATATAGACACTTAGGGTGGCACCGCGGATCCAAAACCATTCGTCCCTATTTTCATAGGGACGAATGGTTTTTTATTTTTATTTTTAGGAGGAAGTTTAAGATGAAGACAATTTTCAGTGGAATTCAACCAAGTGGAACGATTACACTTGGCAACTACATTGGAGCGATGAAACAGTTTGTAGAATTGCAAAAGGAATACAATTGTTATTTTTGTGTAGTAGATCAACATGCAATAACCGTTCCTCAGGACAAAATGGAACTGCGTAAAAACATTCGCAGTCTTGCGGCTCTTTATTTAGCAAGCGGGATTGACCCTGACAAATCAACTTTATTTATTCAGTCAGAAGTTCCTGCACATGCTCAAGCGGGCTGGATGTTACAATGTGTATCCTATATTGGGGAACTGGAAAGAATGACACAGTTCAAAGATAAATCGGAGGGGAAAGAAGCAGTTTCTGCCGGTTTATTAACATATCCACCGTTAATGGCAGCAGATATTTTGTTGTATGGTGCAGATCTTGTACCAGTTGGAGAAGATCAGAAACAACACTTAGAGTTAACTCGTGACCTTGCGGAACGTTTTAACCGGAAGTACAATGACATTTTTACCGTTCCGGATGTGCGCATTCCCGAAGTTGGCGCAAGAGTTATGTCGCTTCAAGAACCAACAAAAAAAATGAGTAAATCTGATGCAAATAAAAAAGCGTTTATTACGCTATTAGATGAACCTAAGCAGATTGAGAAAAAAATAAAAAGTGCTGTTACCGACTCTGATGGAATTGTAAAATACGATAAGGAAAATAAACCCGGTGTTTCTAATTTACTTTCTATCTATTCTATTTTAGAAGGTACATCTATCGAAGAATTAGAAAAAAAATACGATGGAAAAGGCTATGGAGAATTTAAAGGTGACCTTGCAAAAGTTGTCATTGATACCATTAAGCCTATACAGGATAGATATTATGAGTTAATTGAATCTACAGAGCTTGATGATATTTTAGATAAAGGTGCAGAAAAAGCAAACTTTACTGCTTCTAAAATGGTGAATAAAATGGAAAAAGCAATGGGATTAGGAAGAAAAGCACGAAAAAAATAGACATTAATATAAAGAAGTCGCCAAGTTTATTATCATAATAAACTTGGCGACTTCTTTAATTTACTTTTGGCCTATTTTCCATTTCCCAAAGTTTTTCAAAAAATGGTTGTCCTTTTATTAAGTTCTCGCATAGTCTTGAATGTTTTTCTGTCCAGCCATCTTTTGTTTCTTCATAAAACATCTGCCAGATTTCTTCAAAATCCATTTGTTGTATTGCTCGGTATCGTTCTGGCGCCCACTCTGTGTACCAATACCTGATTTCAGATGTGTTTTTAGCACTATATAGTTGATCTAGTGCCATAAATAACAGTTGTTTCAACTGCCTCTCCTTACGTGTCAGTCCACTCATAATATGTGGACTAGGAGATAAAATGTGATAATCTTTTTCCTCTGATTGAATTGAATAGCAAATTTCCTCTTGACCTTCTACCATTTCATATACTAGTTGCTCTTGACGCGGTATCAATCTGCTTTTTCTAATTGGAATTGTATATCCAATCGTATCTACCGCGAGAATGCCTGTCCCATCTGTGACTACAAAACAATAATCTTGCTGAATTCGCTCATGATTTTTTCTTAAATATGCTTTTTGATATACATCATTTAATAGTTGTTGAGGTAACTCAGATAGATCATTCTCGATGTAATGAAACAGGGTAGTATTTACTTTTACTAGAGGAACTTGATCCAATAATTCAATAACGTCTTCCTTGCGCCATTCATGAAAATGGCAAACATTATATCCGTTTTCTTCACCTTCGAACCAATTTACCCATACATCATGAAGATACAACATGATTGACCCCTCACTTCAATCTCTATTTATCCCGCATTAACGAGCAGTCCCCCCACCTCAAGACTTGAGGAATCAGAGAAGCATTGGTGGAGGCGACTAGCCGCAACGCCCGATTAGTTCAACTAACAATCAGCGGGGAATCCCCATTGATTGAAGTTTCACTTTATCCATCAGTATAGGCAGATAAAAGTTAATTTATTCCTTAATAACCAAATCGATTTTAAAGTGTGTGATTATTTTTTTTCCTTGGAAAGTAAATAGCAATAGATATGATCATAATTCCAATAATAAACAGGTAACACTCTAACCTTGTCGATACAAAAAGAAGATAGTCAGTAAAGGTAATTCCTGTTGTGAGAAGGTTCAAATAGATGATTATACTAACACCGCCTGCTACAGCTAGTCCAAATCCAACACATAATAAAAACATTTGAAACACCATACCTTCCGCCTTTACCGCTTTATTTAGTGCTCGTCCTTATACGCTTTATTTAATTTTATGATTTGGAAAGGAAGATATGACAAATCCCCCCAATGAAGTAACTTCAAAACAGTGGGGATTTTTTGCCCCCACTATTTGTTGAGTAATAGTCGCTCGTACTTATGTTTTGGTGTAGCTCAGCATAATTTCTAAGGTATAAAATCTGTTGATGGTTTTCCTAATAAATCAGTAGTTTTCAACTTTTTCTTACTATTATATGTTTCAATTAAATAATACCCCACACAATACCCTAACATCCTCGGATATAGCCCCTTCCCTAACAGCAATTGATTGTGTTTTTCGTCCGTATTTTTAATATGTTGTTCCTTTTTAATATACTGTTTCCAGAATTGCTCTAATTGCCTAGGGGAATAGGTTTTTGTCCATGATGCTTTATATTTTTCTCCGCAATACTCTTCTACTGCATATTCAGCTAGGCCTTCAAATATAACAGAGTCTAATAATGTATATTGACGATCTTCCATTTTTAATTTGTTCATTCTTGTGCAATGATGGTACTCATGAACAAATAATGCTTCGTATTCTTTTTCCTCTAACCCTCCTGATAAAAAAAAGAAGATTTTATCTCGAAACGAAACACCAGATTTTCTAGTACGTGCCCGGAATAGACCACTCGTTTCTTGAACGGGAAATATATATATTGGTACATCAGGACCGTTCCATTGCTTTTGATATTTCTTTTCAAAATCCGAAAACAACTCCCATACACATTGAACTTGTAGTTGTTTAAATGTATGTTCCGCTTGACTTGATGGTCGAAACATTCCATGTTCTTGCAAATACTGATAGAAGGAAGATAATTCTTTTTTAGGTGCCCGAGTATTCTCTAGCAACGCCAAAGGCTTATAAAATGACTTTTCTAACCACTCTAAAGTCGGTACAACGGCCACAAGCATCCCCCTTTTGCAACTTTTAAACCATACTATGTAGAAGGTCCGTCCCTCGTCACTTTAACGCGTTCCCATAACAAGGGACGGACCTAAAAAAGCTAACTCGTAATCGAGTTAGCTTTTTGGTCTTATTTCTTTTAATATTTTTTGAATACGAGGGTTGCATTGTGACCACCGAATCCAAGTGAATTACTCATTGCATATTGGATTTCTTGTTTACGTGCACCGTTCGCAACATAATCAAGATCACAGTCAGGATCAGGGGTTTCGATATTAATAGTTGGTGGTAGAATTCCTTCTTTCAATGCTAATACAGAAAAAATTGCTTCTATTCCACCAGCTGCTCCAAGTAAATGACCCGTCATCGATTTAGTCGAACTCATTGCCAATTTGTAAGCATGTTCCCCAAACACTTCTTTCACTGCCATTGTTTCGTATTTATCATTATACTGTGTACTCGTTCCATGAGCGTTGATATATTGCAACTCTTCTGGACGTACACCACCATCATCAAGTGCCATCTTCATAGCTCTCGCTCCGCCTTCTCCTCCAGGTGCTGGTGCTGTAATATGGTAAGCATCACCTGTAGAACCGTAGCCGACAATTTCAGCATAAATAGGCGCACCGCGTTTTATAGCGTGTTCTAATTCTTCGATCACGACAATTCCTGCACCCTCTCCCATTACAAAACCATCACGGTTTGCATCAAATGGTCTTGAAGCTTTTTCAGGGTCAGTATTAGTCGATAACGCTGTGTTTGCACAGAAACCAGCTACCGACATTCTAGTAATAGGAGATTCTGCTCCACCAGTAATCATAGCATCAGCATCACCACGCTGAATGACTTTAAAAGCATCACCAATTGAGTTTGTCCCTGTTGCACAAGCAGTAACAGTACAAGAGTTAACTCCCTTTGCGCCTAATAAGATGGAAACCTGTCCCGTTGCCATATCCGGAATCATCATAGGTACGAAGAAAGGACTTACTCGGCGATAACCACGCTTTTGGAATGTTTCAAATTGATTTTCAAATGTTTCCAATCCACCAATTCCGGAACCAATCCACACACCTACTCGATGGGCATTTTCCTCATTAATTTCAAGCTTCGAATTTTCGATTGCCATCATGGAAGCTGCCACCGCATATTGTGTAAAACGATCCATTTTACGAGCTTCTTTACGTTCTACATAACTTTCTGGATCAAAATCTTTCAATTCTGCTGCAACTTTTGCAGGGTAGTCATCTGCATTTAGTCTTGTTAAAGGGCCGACCCCAGATTTACCAGCTACTATATTTTCCCAAGTTGTTTCTACATTATTCCCAAGAGGGGTTACAGCACCAATTCCTGTAACTACTACACGTTTCTTATCCATAATCGTTCATCTCCTTTGCATCAGATATATTCTTGCTTGTGATATTTAAGAAAAGCGGAAGCGCCTTGAACAGACCTGACAAGCATAAGACGAGCACCTCGGAAAGGCGCTCTTTGCCTTTTTGGGATGCTTGGCTTATGACCTCAGACGAGCTAGGCGCTGGAACCAGACATCAACGTAATCATTTTTATACTTTCTTATTTTGTAAGATAACCGGCATCTATTTCCGCCGATCTACTATATTTTTTAGTAAGATATTACTTTAGCATCCCCAACGCATTGCAATGGCACCCCACGTGAGGCCTCCACCAAAGCCGACCATCACTATAACATCATTGTCTTTTATTCTACCCGCCTCTAAATCTTCAACGATTGATATTGGTATAGATGCTGCTGAAGTGTTCCCATATTTATGAACCGTTTTTGACATTTTTTCAACTGGCAATTCTAGCCGCTGTCTTGCTGATTCCATAATACGTATATTTGCCTGGTGAGGTATAAGAAAATCTACATCCTCTTTTTTCAAACCTGCTTTTTCAATAACATTTAAACTTGATTCACCCATTTGGCGTACAGCGAACTTAAATACTTCTCTACCATTCATAAAAAGATGCGGGCCATCCTGGTATAAGTACTTGCCGCCCGAACCATCAGCACCAAGTTCAAAAGCTAGTATTCCTTTTCCCTCCGATACTGGTCCCATTACGACTGCACCAGCTGCATCACCAAATAATACTGCTGTGTTACGATCTTCCCAATTCGTAATTTTGGAAAGCTTTTCAACCCCAACAATTAGGATGTGTTTATAGGCATTATTTTCAATAAACTGTTTCGCCGTTATCATACCATACATAAAACCTGCACACGCCGCACTTAAATCCATTGCAGCAGCTTTTTTTGCTCCCAGTTTTTCTTGTAACATTGCGGAAACGGATGGAAACGGTTGATCAGGTGTGACAGTCGCAACTAAAATCATGTCAATATCTTCTGGATTAATTCCAGCTTTTTCAATTGCTTGCTTGGCAGCCTCATACGCCATATCTGATGTATCCACGCTATCATCTGCTATTCTACGTTCCTCAATTCCCGTTCTTGTACGAATCCATTCGTCTGATGTATCCATAATTTTTTCAAGGTCTTCATTTGTAACTACTTTTTCAGGAAGATAACGGCCGATTCCAATAATTCCTGTGTTCATTTTGGCATCCCCTGCTTTCCTTTTTATTTTTCAACTCAATTATCAGGTAAAAGAATTAGTTAATATTTTATTCATAACCAATGATTATTAGTAATTATTATGACTTGGTACTAATTTTACCATAAACAATCATTTCTGCAATTATTTTTTACTATTCTTCCAAAAATGAGTCAAACAACTATAATGAATAGTTGTAAATAATATTCAATAAAAAAGCTTGCCATAAACCATAAAACTGGCAATTGGCAAGCTTTTTACTAATAATTATTCTTCATTATGTAATGCATCCTGTTTTCCTAACTCATATGCCTCGTTCATTACTTTTGTAAAAAGAGACATAAATGGTTGAAGCATTTCAACAGAGACCTCAATCCCTGCTTCATCAAATTTTTGTTTTGCTTCTGGTAAGTATTTCATAGCTAGTTGCATAAATTGCATTGTTTTATCTTCGTTCATACTGTAAGCTCCTTTTTTAGCTCCAGCGGCTAGCTTGCTGGGAAAAAGATAAATCCACCCAAAGGCAAAAGGCGCCTTTTGGGCATTTCCTATTTTCTTCACGAGCTGGGCGAGCCGCTTCCGCTTTTCTTTTGTCTAGCTCCAGCGGCTAGCTCGTTGGGAAAAAGATAAATCCACCCAAAGGCAAAAGGCGCCTTTTGGGGCATTTCCTATTTTCTTCACGAGCTGGGCGAGCCGCTTCCGCTTTTCTTTCCATTTGGTAATTTTCCAGTTTCAATATACGTTTCGATATGTTTCTTCATTTCTTTTTTAAAGTCCTTGGAGATATCTGGACTAAATTTCCCCATTGATATTGCACCATCTTGAAAATCAAAATTAATATTTCCCGATGGCAGTTCTCCGTTTGAGAATTTTCTTGCTACAATTTCATATAGCTTGTCCGCATGTTGAACGGTACTTGTTAGTACAGTCGACTCACCTAAATCTGACTGGTCGGATACATAACCAATTGCATAAAGGCCTTCTTCTTTTATTTTTTCAATTACAGAAACATTATAACCGTCTCCTGCCGGATAAACAACATCTACATTATTTTCAATCATGGAGTCTAAAAGGTTTAAGGCTACTTTTTGATCGCCCCAATTATGGGTATACTCTAATCTTACCTCTATATCCTTGTTTTCAAACTTTGCTCCTTCTAAAAAGCCTTGAACTTCCGGCTGCCATTCATATGCAGCGATAACGCCTATTTTATCACTCTTTGAATAATGTGCAGCTGTCATTCCTCCAAAAAAGCCCATTGCATACCCAGCAAATTTTAAGCTTGTTGTATTTTTTTCTGTTGCTTCTCCATTAAAACTCACAAAATGTGTCTTTGGATAGTTAGAAGCTACATTATTAAAAAACTCATTATACTCACTACCATGACCGAAAATTAGGTTAACATCGTTTTCTTTATACTCTTTTATCGCTTGCTCCACAGCTTGTTTGGTGTGTATGCCCTCTTTGTAATATACGTCTACATCATAGTTTGATTGAATGGATAAAAGGCCTTTATAACCTTTCGTTCCCCAAACTCCATCATTTATTGTTTCAGGAACTAGTAAACCAACACTTTGTATCTCCCCAGAAGTACCAGCATTAGAGCATCCGGCTACTCCGATAATAAAAAGAAAGAGAAATGGAAATAAGATCTTTTTTGTCATATGCAGCAACTCCTTTAAAGGCGATGCAGCGTAAAAAATACGTTAAGAGCTATTACAATTTACCACCACTTCTATTTTACCTGTGACTACGGCTACTGAAAAGAGTTATTTCGGCTTATTCCATTTCTGCTAATTCCGACCACCTCTTTTGTTCTTGCAAAATTTCTTTTGGGGATAGGCTTGATTTGATTGTAAGTTTAATTCCCTTTTTCGTTAACTCTTTGCTTTTTGTGGGTATCGTATTAGAAGTTAACAAAGAAAGTGCTTCTTCCCAGCTGTTTTCCCCTTCGGACTCTAATTGATATGTTTTATGTGTAGTAGATTTCTCAACGATAATATTTGCTGCATCCTTTATATAAATCGCTGAAGATTCATCATCAACGTATTGTACCTTCTCCATATTGTCCACCTTATTCTTAAGAACTTGAGAATATAAAAATGCTGACGGTTGATGAGGGCCGTATAAAGTTGGAAGATAAATCGTCGTTACATTCCTACTACTATTGACAGACATATCTTTTTTACCAATAAGGATCGGAACCGTCGGAAACAGTTGCACAACAGATGAGTTGGAGTAATTTCCTTTTTTCAGCTGATCCGTCATTTTTTCTAAACAAGAAATATCCCCCTTCCCCAATAAATCATAATACGGGATAAATATTATGCTTTCCTCCGCTATTTTTTTATCCCACTCTAGGTATGAGTTGTACTCGACATTCGAATTTCTCCCTATTCCCATCCACTTATCCCCTGTACTTGGGCTATCATCTATAGCCGTTACACTCCAACCCTTTTCAAGAAGTACAGAACATAGTTCAAAACCAAGAAATTGTTGTGCAGCTAATACAACAGCATGATTCATACTACTTCACCACTTTCTATCTAAGTTCCGCTTACATGGAGTCCGTCTAATAATCCTTAGGCACAAAAACCTGTACTCTTTCCCAAAACGGCGCATTTCCTTTGAAGATAAGGCCCTCACGACGAAAATATGCTGTTATTTCAAGGATATGATTTTCATGCGTGAGTAACTAGGCCCAATTAGGCACAGAATTGACTTTTGGATTAGCCTTTTATAATACTTTTTCATGTAAAGTAAAGTAAGAGATAAATTTTCTGCCAATACTGTACCTCTTTTCCGGCAACACATAAAACAGGTCTGTCGGAAGAGAATTAGCTACTCTCTCTTTATATATTTTTTTTACGAGAGAAAATTGATTTTTATATCGATTAAGTGAAGTCCATTGTATAATATAAATTGGCAGTTCAAATTGATTGAAAACCATGTGGTCGTTTACTTCTTTCTTTATACTAGATAAACAATCTTTTTCTCGAATCTGAAACGCCTCTGAGACTTCTTTCACTAACTTCTTATAAAAGAATTTTTGCTCTCTCTCTTGCTGAAAATGCTCATATAGCGATACACAAGGGGAAAGTAATACAGCAGACCTTAAGTCATCTTTCATTTTGGGATAAAGATTTTTAAAAACTAATGCCCCCATGCCTTCTGCAAGTATATGAATTTTCCCATTAATAATTTCATTCCGCTTTACATGCTGATAAAGTCTTAGCGCAAGTTGAACAGCTTCATTACTCCCCCAGTTTGGACCAAATAGGTTCGAATAAAATACTAAATAACCCTTGTTTGTTAGTTCTTGAATCCATTCTGCTCTTCCATCCTGTTGTAGCCAAAAGCTGCTCTTCTCATCGACATAATGATGATGGTCCCCTAGCACCATTACAGCAAATCCATTTGGTCTTTCAGGGTAATGTATTCTGCACCATTGTTGATCAAGTTGAAATAGTTGCTTGCTCATCAGGAATTCTCCTTTTATTATCTAGTGAAAGATTACATCCTTCACCGTTGTTCTCCTTACACACTGATACAATACATATTATGTTAGCGGTCTGTTTTGGTAAGGGGATTAGCCTATTGAATAGTGAAACTTTCTAAATTGGGAGATTAACAGTATGCTTCTAACCAATAAAGTTATTTTCATTCATACTATTTATTAGTGTGTCTACACTGGTCATTAATACGGAGATATATTAATTCACAAACAACTATATAACAGGGGAGTAAAATTAGTTGGGAAGGCTTACATTTTTGATTTTTAGACATTTATTAATCACGAAAGCTATGGTAAGATTAGAAGGAAAAGCAGTAAGATTGTAATTTAATGTTCTTCACATCTTTACATAGATGAGTTAAAGAGAATCGAGGTGACAGAATATGAGATTTTTTTGGACCTTCTTTTGGACTTTGCTATTAACAGAAATGTTAAACTACGTTGTTAGTTCGATGAATGGTGCAGCGTTCCATTTAGAAACTGGAATTATTCTTGCGGTTGTAGCAACCATCTTAGTTTTTGTTGTAACGCTGATTCTTCCTAATGAGCCAGTTGAAGATCATAATTAATGGAACTAAATAAGGTCGAAAAAAGAAGCAGCCGAAGTGGGCTGCTTTTCTATTCTATGATTTATTATCTTGTTTTAATACAATACTTTCCTTTTCTTCGTCTATTATTAACTTCCCTTGTAAAGCCATCTCACCTTTAATAATTTCTCTTGCCAGTCTCGTTTCAATTTCACGTTGAATATACCTTTTTAACGGTCTTGCACCATAAATAGGGTCATAAGCAGACTTTGCAATGAAGTCTTTTGCTCCATCCGTCATTTCTATTTTAATATTCTGCTCCTTCAGCCTCCGTTGCAGCTCTTCTATCAGCTTTTCAATAATGCCCTTTATATTAGTTAAACTTAAAGGCTTAAATAACACAATGTCATCTATCCTATTTAAAAACTCTGGTCTAAACGATGCGCGTAGCTGTTTCATTACCAAGGTTTCCGTCTCTTCATCAATCTCCTCCGTCCCCTTATTTCTTTCTAAAAGATGGGAAGAACCAATATTGGATGTCATAATGATAACTGTATTTTTACAATCAATCGTTCTACCTTGAGAGTCTGTTATTCTGCCATCGTCTAAAATCTGCAAAAGAATATTGAATACTTCTGGATGCGCTTTTTCTATTTCATCTAATAAAATAACAGAATAAGGTTTTCTTCGAATTGCTTCTGTTAGCTGTCCACCTTCTTCATAGCCAACGTAACCAGGAGGGGCTCCAATCAGTCTTGACACTGCATGTTTTTCCATATACTCCGACATATCAATCCTAATCATCTGCTCTTCACTGTCGAATAATTCTTGAGCCAATGTCTTAGCAAGTTCCGTTTTCCCAACACCCGTTGGACCTAAGAAGATAAAGGAACCTATTGGTCTATTTGGATCTTTGATTCCTGCCCTTGCTCTGATGACGGCATCACTTACAAGTTGTACCGCTTCTTCTTGACCAATAACTCGTTCATGTAGAATACTTTCTAGTTTCAATAACTTTTCTCTTTCCCCTTCTACGAGTTTTGTTACTGGAATACCGGTCCACCTTGCAACAATATTGGCAACTTCTTCTTCTGTCACTTCTTCTCGTACAAGTCTCGCTTCTTGTTTTTGAGCTATTTCTTTCTCCATTTGCTGGAGTTCTTTTTCTGCTTCTGGTATAAGTCCATGCCTTAGCTCCGCAGCACTATTTAGATCATAGTCTTCTTCCGCTTTTTCCAATTGTCTGCGAAGCTTTTCTAGTTGTTCCCGTTTTTCTCGAAGTCTTTGTATCCCTTCTTTTTCTCTTTCCCATTTTGTCTTCATTATGTGAGCCTGCTCTTTTAAGTTTGCTAGCTCTTCTTGAAGGTTAGCCAATCGTTCTTTGCTAGTAGCATCTTTTTCTTTTTTCAGGGCAGCTTCTTCAATCTCTAATTGCATGACTTTTCGTGTGATTTCATCTAATTCGGTCGGCATTGAGTCAATTTCGGTTCGAATCATTGCACATGCTTCATCAATTAAATCTATTGCCTTATCCGGCAAAAACCGGTCCGATATATACCGGTCTGATAATGTAGCAGACGCTACTATTGCTCTGTCATGAATATTAACACCATGATGAATTTCAAATCGATCTTTTAGTCCACGTAAGATTGAAACCGTATCTTCTACGTTTGGTTCCTGTACAAGAACTTGCTGGAAGCGGCGTTCTAAGGCAGGATCCTTTTCAATGTACTTCCGGTATTCATTTAATGTTGTAGCACCGATACAATGAAGCTCTCCTCTTGCAAGCATCGGTTTTAAAATATTTCCTGCATCCATTGCTCCTTCTGTTTTTCCAGCACCGACAATCGTATGAAGTTCATCAATAAACAATAGGATACGTCCTTCGCTTTTCTTTACTTCTGTAAGAACAGCTTTTAACCGCTCCTCGAATTCCCCTCTGAATTTTGCACCGGCAACAAGTGAACTCATATCCAATTCAAAAATAGTTTTATCCTTAAGACCTTCTGGAACATCTTTTCGTACAATTCGTTGGGCCAGTCCTTCTACAATGGCGGTTTTTCCAACTCCTGGTTCTCCAATAAGTACTGGGTTGTTTTTTGTCTTTCGGGACAAAATTCGGATAACGTGGCGAATTTCTCCATCTCGTCCGATAACAGGATCAATCTTTCCTGAACGTACTTCCGCTACTAGGTCTCTTCCATATTTTTTTAATGCTTCGTATTTCACTTCCGGGTTTTGAGTTGTCACGTTTTCACCACCTCTTAATTCTTCTATTATTGTAAAAACTTCTTTTTCTTGCACATTCCTTTTATTTACGTATTCTGTTATGGCATGATGTTTTTGCTTAAGTACCGCAAGAACAATATGTTCAACGGAGAGATATTCATCCCCCATCGCTTTCTGAAGTTTTTGACCGTCAGAAAGCAATTGCTGAAAATCACTAGCAAAATACTGTCCATATTGAACATTTTCCCCTTTTACAGAGGGCTTTTCTGCTAGCTTTTCTTCGATATAAGATAAAAAATCCTCCGTACTGATCCCGGCTTTATGATAAATGGATGACAACAAGCTATCAGGATTCTTTAACAATACAGACCATAGATGCAAGGCAGTTACATCCGTATGCAAATGGTCCTTAGCTAATTGCTGTGCTTGTACTAAACCGTCTTGAACAGAATAGGTCATGTTTTCCATATCCATTTTCCCCTTCCTCATTTGACCTTTACTGACTATTATAAAATCATTATAATGTTTCCACCTTAAAAGAGAAAGTATTACACTTCTGAATCAGACATACCTAGTATCAGCTGTTATTGATAAACTGTATTTTCCCCATAAAAAAGAACGAATCATTTTAGATTCGCCCTTTTTCGGTACTTATTTCGCAATAACGAGCAGAGGTATGGGAGAACCTCCGTGGTTTGGGATTATTTTTATCCTGTATTAACGGGCAGTAAGCCCTACCGATTGAGGTTTCACCTTATGGTTTTCTTTTATATGTCCAAAGACGATTGTGATTAGAGGTTTCAGGAAAACGATCCCCAGCTTTTAATCTTACTTTTTTAGGGTTGTTCACATTGCTACCTGTTTCACCGATTTCTAAATATATACCATTATTAGGTGCTTTGTCTCCACCTTTAAATTGTCTTGATTGTCCCATATTACCCCTCCAATAAAAGAGCTTTTCTTTACATGCTGCCCTTTTAATTTTCTTCACTGAAGCGTGGCTTCTATAGTAGTTTTACACAACAGAGAAGGTTCATTCATGGAAATGCTGGGAAAACAGCCTTTATTTTTGATTAATAAAGAAGTTACGTTCCTATTACAATTTCGAAAACATCTTTACATTCTTTCCTTATATAGTGTTAAATATAAAATTGTGAAGAAAAAAATAGTTGGGGGAAAAAAATGGATACAGAGAACATTATTATCATAATAAAATATTTATTTTTAGGACTATTTCAAGGACTTACAGAACCTATTCCTATATCATCAAGCGGACATCTGCAATTAGCTCAATATTTCTTTGCAATAGATGATCCAAGTTTAACATTTGAAATTTTAGTAAATACTGCTTCTCTAATAGCTGTATTGATTATATATAGACAAGATATCCTACGGCTTGTTGTTAATGGTCTAGGCTACTTCAAACATAAGACAGAGGAAACAAAACGTGACTTTCATTTTATTATTTACTTAATTATTGGAACGATTCCAGCTGGGGTAATTGGAATATTATTTGATGATGTTATTGAAAAGTATTTATCTTCCATTACGACTGTTGCCGTCACTTTAATTATTACCGGTATCGCTCTTTGGTTAATAAGAAATTTACGTGGTCGCAAAATGGATGGCGATTTAACAGTAAAGGACGCAATCATCATCGGATTAGCCCAAGCAGTTGCCCTTATTCCCGGAATAAGCCGTTCTGGAGCAACAATTGTTGCTGCAATGGGGAGAGGTATGAACCAAGAAACTGCCATGCGTTATTCTTTCTTACTGTATATCCCAGTCAGTTTTGGTGTAATGTTGCTTGGAATCAGCGATTTAATAAATGATCCAAACCTTGCTTCCATGATGCTCCCTTACACACTTGCCTTTATCGGGTCTTTAGTTGCATCGTACTTCTCACTAAAATGGTTTATGAATATTATGGCTAAAGGAAATATTAAATACTTTGCAATTTATTGTTTTGTTGTAGGTGCATTGGTACTTATTTTTGTATAAGCGAATTCCGGTGAAACAATATTAGGAGACAATTTTTCCTGTACTCAGGATAAATTAGTCTCTTTGTACCGAGAGCAATCAACTTCAAACTAAACAAAAAACGGGACAAAGTGAACACATCACTTTGTCCCGTTTCTTTGTTTAGCGGATTCCTAATGCTATTTTTGCATATCTTGACATTTTTTCTTTACTCCAAGGTGGGTTCCAAACAATATCTACTTCTGTTTCTTTTACCTCTGGAATATCAGATAATGCTGCTTTTACTTGGTCAACGATTGTACCCGCAAGTGGGCATCCCATTGAAGTTAATGTCATCGTAACAGTAGTTACGCCATTATCGTCCATGTCTACACCATATACTAACCCAAGGTTAACAATATCTATCCCGAGCTCAGGGTCAACTACTTGTTCTAATGCTCCCATTAGATTATCCTTTAAATCTTGATCCACTATTACCACTCCTTTTCCTACATTCGCTGTAGTATTATCTTAACAAAGATATTAATAAACTTCCATTCATCACTATCTAATTTAGATAGTTGTCAAACCATTTAACAAGATGAAGAACTCCTTCTCTTGAGACTTTATGCCCCGCTCTTTCATCCGCCATAAAAAATAATTTGTCTTCATTATTAATATATGCCGGACGATTTCGCTCATAGAATGTATGTGCATAGTTAAACGGAACCATTTCGTCCTTTTTTCCATGCCAAAACATAACGGGGCGTTCATTTAGTTTCTCAGGATGAAGGCTTAAATCATACTTTTTAAGTTCAGAGTAAATATTTTCTAGTTCTTCCTCTGTAAATGGTAGGTGATATCCTAAAGAAGTAAAATAGTCAATTTGTGCTTTTGCAAAATCTAAATATGCCGGACTTCCCATTAATGAAACAGCAGTGTGGATCCAGGGATATTGAGTCAATGCTCCTAGCGTCACAATACCTCCCATTGAAGTTCCGCTTACTCCAATTAGATTTTCCTTTATAAGTCCTTTTCTTTCAAACTCATCGACAATAATTTTTAGTTCTCCAATAGTTGTTAAAACGATTTTCCAAAAATATGGGCTCAGCTCCTCTTCAGAAAATCCTTCCTCTCTTTCCCCATGATATAGGCAGTCTGGTAGAAGAACTCTAAACCCCTTTTCAGCTAGGTAGTAAGCATAGTGCAAGTTGTGTTCCTTTGCACTTGTAAAACCATGAATGAAAATAATGGTTGGTAAAGAATTATCTATTATATCCCCTTTTACAATATGTAATAAGGGGATTTCTTGTATATATGCTTTTTTTATATTTATCACTCGTTTATCCCTCCTGTTGCATTTCCGTTTTCTATGATATCCTATATTTGGCAGGATGTATAATATTTAGAACTGTATGAGTTTTCACTTCTAGACCTTATAAAAAATGGACAACTTATTTTTCATTAAGGTCTATACTCCATGCTTGTTCACGTTATTTTAGAATAAGGTTATTTTCGTAAAGTTTGTTGCTTTTCAACTGAAAACTACGTTTCACCAACTGAGTTGATTGGAGCGGAGTCTAGTGCCCATAGCGGAAATCAACGGGCAGAATTTATAAGGCAAAACAACAACGTATGAGAAAAGAGCCTAGATTAAAAAAATGGGGGAATTGACTATGGCTAAAGAAAAACACCTTATTGTTCTTGATTTAGACGGTACATTGTTAACAGATGAAAAGAAAGTATCTTTAAAAACAAAAGAAACGCTTTTTAAAGCTAAAGAGCAAGGACATGAGGTAATGATCGCTACAGGTCGACCTTACCGTGCAAGTGAAATTTATTACAAAGAATTAAACTTAAATACTCCGATAGTTAATTTTAATGGTGCTTTTGTTCATCATCCTTTACATACTGATTGGGGAATACACCATGAACCAATGGATATAAAAGTCGCAAAAGAAGTTATCGAAGCTTGTCAGGATTTTCATTTTCATAACATCATTGCCGAAGTAATGGATGATGTGTTTATGCACTACCATGATGAACGATTACTTAATGTCTTTATGATGGGAAATCCACGTGTTTCGACAGGTGATTTAAGAGACGTATTAAGTGACCATCCAACATCTATGCTCATTCATGCTGATGAAAATCATGTAAAAGAAATTCGAGATCATCTTGATAACGTTCATGCAGAAGTTATTGATCATCGTCGTTGGGCTGCACCTTGGCATGTAGTAGAAATTGTTAAATCAGGATTGAATAAAGCCGTCGGAATAAAAAAGGTAGCAGCTTCCCTTAATATTACACAAGATCGCATCATTGCTTTTGGGGATGAAGATAATGACCTTGAGATGCTTGAATATGCTGGAACCGGGGTGGCAATGGGAAATGCAATCGACCCTTTAAAAAATATTGCAAATGAAGTTACCCTCTCCAATGAAGAAGACGGAATCGCTTTGTTTTTAAAAGACCGTTTAGCACTTTAATGGTAGCAGTGGAAAATTTTCATCCTAGTAAAACCGATGTTTCGAGTCATACTAAAAAGGAACGCAATTGTTAGCGTTCACCAAGCTCGTAAAAGGGGTGGTTGTGTTGGGTAGAAGTAGAAGTAGTAAATCACGACGTTTTGTCCAGCAAGGTAAGGATGCTGTTTCTAAACATGATGACCGTATTCCTTACCATTTAACTTATGCCGAAGCCGAAGCGAAAAAGCTTTCTAATGTTCATGAATCCTCTCTTGGGGGGCATTGATAATGAGAAATGAACTTTTCGAACAGGCACGTCAATATGTCGAACTAGCGAAACTTGCTTCTTCACAAAATACCTCTGAAGATACGCAAACGGCAATTGGCAAGGCAAAAAACGCTTTGTCTTCTGCCTATGCTAATTCAACAGTAGCAGAGCAAAAACAACTACGGGAGCTGCAGGACGAATTGAACCAACTTTCCTAATACTGCTTGTTCTCGTAAACTCTGTATCAATTTACTGAGCTGCAATTAATAAGTGGGTTGACTCGTAGGCACCTTTTCCCTTGAGTCAACCCACTTTTACTATATCAGCACGATTAAAAATATGGATTTCGTCTTAATCTCTCCTAAAGAAACCAAATACACCTGTTGTTTGCACGATATTCGTAAAGGCAGTTGGATCGACTTCTTTTATAATATGTTCTAGCGCAAAAAGTTCATAACGAGTAATAACCATAATCATCATTTCTTTATCTTCTCCTGAAAAAGCCCCCTTAGCTGGAACGGTTGTAATACCACGAACCATTTTACTATGAATAGCTTCCTTTAATAATGATGCTTTTTTCGTAATTATCATGGCAGTCAGTTTCTCATGTCGAGTATGAATCGCGTCTATTACACGTGTTGTAGCATATAGTGTTACAAGTGTGTATAACGCTTTTTCCCACCCATATAGAAATCCAGCTGATATAATAATGATACTGTTTAACGCAAACAGATAGGTACCTACTGGTTTATCTTTCAAGCGAGAGAGCAACATGGCAACAATGTCCATCCCACCAGTAGACGCCCCCCATTTTAACGTTATTCCAACACCGATAGCTGCTAAAACACCACCAAAAACTGCATTTAAAAAAATGTCAGGCGATACATGGGTAATCGGTATTATTTCTAAAAAGAATGTTGTTAAAGCAACAGAAATAAAACTATGGATTGTAAAAGAACGGCCAACTTTTAACCATCCTAAAATTATTACTGGGATATTTAATAATAAAAGTAAAATACCTGTAGAAAGATTTAGTGGAGTAAAATCTGTAAAAATACTAGACAATAATTGGGCTACTCCAGTAAATCCACTAGCATAAACATTCGCTGGAATTAAAAAAAAGTTCATTGCACACGCATTTATAATTGCTCCAATCAATACGACAATTAACTTTTGCGTTTCTAACCACATCATCTCTTTCGACATTCGCATACCTCCTAAAATTTCACCTATTGAATGCAGATGGATTATCCCTTACGACTTGTTATCACGCCCCGTTTGGTTTATAACAGGTAGCCAAATGCATGAGTCCCCTAAATACTGTTACCCCTTACTATGCCCAACTAATCGTTAAATTTGATAAGTTCGTTTCTTGTTTATTGTCATTTTCCAAAAATATAGCTAGACTAAGGTTATAATGTTAAAAAAGGGTGATATTAAATGACTATACAATTGTTTGCCGATAGTGCTTGTGATTTGCCTACCGCTTTCTATGAAGAAAACAACGTAACTCTTCTTCCATTAAAAGTACATATAGATAATACAGAATACGAAGACATGATTACGATTCAACCTCAAGCAGTCTTTGAGAAAATTAAACAAGGACATATGCCGAAAACATCTCAAGTTTCGCCAGAAAAATTTCAAACAGAGTTTACAGAGCTGGCACGAAAAGGAGAAAAAGGAATTTATATATGCTTTTCCTCACAGTTATCGGGAACATACCAGACTGCTGTAATGATAAGGGATCAAGTAAAAGAGGAGTATCCAGACTTAGAATTGACCATTATTGATACGATGGGTGCTTCCCTTGGTCAGGGGTTAGTCGTAAAAGCAGCTGTCTCCGCACTTCAAAACGGAATGGACTACGACAGCCTTATTTCCCTAATAAAATTTAATAGTAATCATATGGAACATTTATTTACAGTAGAAGATTTAGAATATCTCGCTAAAGGCGGACGCGTATCTAAAGCTTCTGCATTTTTAGGAGGATTATTAAATATCAAACCACTTCTCCATGTAGAGGGTGGAAAACTTGTTCCAATTGAAAAACTTCGAGGCCGAAAGAAATTACTAAAAAGAATTCTCGAAGTAATGGAAGAGCGAGGAGAAAATTTATCCGAACAAACAATAGCTATTAGCCACGGTGATGACCTCGAGGCAGCAGAAGAAATGAAAAACATGATTGTTGAAAAGTTTGCTCCTAAAGACGTTTACATCAATATTATTGGAGCAGCTATCGGATCCCATGCTGGTCCGGGAACACTCGCCATTTTTTTCTTAAATAAAACATCATAAATTGCTCTTTTCCTGTTCATAATAAAGTCAAACAACTTCCATTAACATGGAGTTTTTAGTTCCTATTAGGAAGGGAGATATTTTATTATGAGCCGCACATCAGATAATGATAAAAAAGCTGTTGACAATAATGCTGTCCGACACGAAAAAAACATGGAAAAAGAAAAAAATCGAAAAGCTGGTAAGAATCAATATTCGAAAAAAACCGATCATCTCTAATTTTGTTCTTACTGCCTGAGTTTTTCTTAGGCAGTTTTTTTATTTTCTTTTACATACTCAAAAGTTGATTGAATTTCCTCTACTTGTCTATAATGAAATAAGATAATATATGGGAGATTGTAACAGAAACAGATAAATTAATGAAATATTATGAAAACTCGTGAAGTAGGCATTTCTTTTTGATATAATTTTAATTATAAAAGAAAATAGACAAACTTTAACCCCTTTAACAATTAACGCGGGTTGATAGTATCTATCAAATCGAAAAAATGATTGCCAGAGGTGAAAAGAGAATGAGAATAACACGTAGATTAGTCATCGATATTCCAAAACATAGCCGGTTAGAAGAATTAGATGATTTAATGCGTGTTTTCTGTTCTTCCAAACGGCATGCCTTTAAACGATTGTTAAACGGTGAAAAGAAAGGCAATTTAATCAAAAAAGTAAACGTTACCTTTCATTTGAATAAACGCTATGCAGAAGATGCTGTGATGCAAGCGGAACAAATTATACAAAGCCAAAAAGAACTTTTACCGTATCAAATCGAAAATGTAGAGGCAAAAATAGAAAAAACAGACAAAAAAATAGAGGATTATACAACAGGGAAAAAGCGACCAAAGAAATCACCGTTATCTTTGGTTATCAAGGGGTTAACCTCAAGATTAAATAAGCTAAATGAGAAAAGGAACCACTTCGTTCAATGCGTAGAAAAGAATACTATCCCTTCCGTTATTTTTGGGGGTAAGAAAAACTTTTATGCTCGTATGAAAGGGAAAATATCTAATCAGGAGTGGAAAGATCTGCGCTCCAATATGCTGTATGCTCGTGGAGATAAAGCCAAAAATGGGAACTTAAACACGCGTATTGTTTATGAGGAAAAGGAAAACCAATTTTATATAGAAATTGCCAACCCACTTTTAGGGGATGGCTCGACCAAAAAGGCTCCTCGTCTCCGTTACAAAATCCATATCCCAGAAAAGTATTTTGAAGAAATAGTAAACGTGGTCATGCCTGATGTTGCAGGTTATACACCTAAAAATAAGGTGAAATACAAGTATAAGCCTTATTCCATCGAAATTAAAAGAAAAAATGGTTGCTACTATATTCATCTAACTTATGACAAAGAATTCCGTGGGTCAGAAGTAAAAGGAAGAGTTCCTTTAGATGCAGCTATTACAAGTGGGATTGATGTGAATATTGACCTTGTCACCGTCTGTCTTGTGAATAGACAGGGAAATTTGCTAAACCATAAAACCTTTTATTGCCACGAAATGGAGTACGTTTCTTCCAATAGAAGAACAAATATTGCGGGAGAACTAGCAAAAGAAATCATTGATTTTCTACTTGAACAAAACGCTGGAGCTATTAGTTTAGAGGATATCAAACTGAAACAAGACCATGATACCAACAAGAGGACAAACCGTCTCCTCCATTCCTTTGCGAAAAATAAACTTCAATCAGCTATTATCTCAAGAGGACTAAAAAATGGATTTAAGATAAAGAAAGTAAACCCAGCCTACACATCGGTGATTGCTAGGTTTAAGTATAAGGATATGTACGGAATGTCTACGCACGAAGCTGCTTCTTTTGTTATCGCCAGAAGAGGATTAGGCTTGGATGAAAAAATACCAACATACCTTTTAGAATATGTTCAACGTATAGTCAAAATCCACGTAAAAAGTGCCCTAGGTTCCATGGAAGAAACCGAAAAAGGCACGGAAAGAGAAAAAATAAGGGAGAAAAAGTTACAAGCTGTTTTAACGAACATCAAGAATTTCAAAAAGAACCATCGTTGGAAGCTGTGGAGCGTCATTCATAAGACGCTGGAATACAACAATCAGGGAATAAAACTTAAGGAGGTGTAAACCTGGTTACTATAACTATTGGCAAGGAACTGACCATTAGTAGGAATGGTTCCTTGCCACCGGCTGGCTCTAACAGGGCACTTTGGGTTGCTTTACGCTATAGGTGTATGGCAGGAAAGTTGGTGTATTTCCTCCTAAAGAACGGAGTGAGAGTCTCCGCAGTAAGTCTCCTTTCCTGATTGTGAGGCGATTATAAGAATTCATTAGTTTTTAGTAATCAGGATGAGTGAAATGGCAAAAGAAAATTCATTTGATGTGGTGTCACAGGTTGATTTGTCAGAAGTACGAAATGCAATTCAAATTGCATTAAAAGAGATTCAAAATAGATATGACTTTAAAGGTAGCAAAAGTGACCTTTCATTAGATTCTGAAGATATTGTTTTAGTTTCGGACGATGAATATAAACTTGGACAATTGAAAGATGTTTTATTAAGTAAATTAATTAAACGAAATGTTCCAGTTAAGAATCTTGACTACGGAAAAATCGAGGGGGCATCTGGAGGCACTGTCCGTCAACGTGCGAAACTCGTTCAAGGAATTGACAAGGAAAATGCAAGAAAAATCAACACGCTTGTTAAAAATTCTGGATTAAAAGTAAAAAGTCAAGTGCAAGATGACCAAGTCCGTATCACCGGTAAAAACAAAGACGACCTGCAGCAAATTATGGCTTCTATTCGTGAAGCTGTATTACCTATCGATGTACAATTTATTAATTTTAGATAAAGGGAAACTTTAATCAGTCGGATTCTCTTTCATCCCCCATTGATTGTTAGTCCCGTTTCACTGTCAGTAAAGCCCCCATCTATGCTTCTTCGATTCTCTAAGCATATGTGGGGATTTACCGTCCGTTAATGAGGGATAAATGTTTGTTAAAGATTCGAATGGGTAAACTAAACCCATTCGACTTTTTTATTTTGAGGTGATGACAAATGGGACAAAAAGTTGTAGTTGTTGGCGGTGTTGGCGGAGGAGCCACTACTGCCTCCCAAATAAGAAAATTAAACGATGAGATTGAAATTGTTATTTTTGAGAAAACGGAATATGTTTCTTTCGGAGCTTGCGGAATGCCTTATTATATTGGAGATATTATTGAAGAAAGAGATCATTTATTTGCAGCAACCCCGGAAAGCCTTGCCAAAAAAGTAAATGCAAATGTAAAAGTTCGTCATGAAGTAGTAAGTATAGATCGTAAGAACAAAGTAGTAAAAGTAAAAGATCTTAAAAATGATCATTTATTTGAGGAACAATACGATTATCTTGTTCTAGCTCCAGGGGCTTCGGCAATAATACCAACAATTGATGGCTTACACTCCATTCCCCATTTTACCTTGCGTCACATTGAAAACATGGACAAAATCAAAGAATTTATCAACGAGAATCACCCAAAAACATGTAGTATTATTGGTGCAGGTTTTATTGGGTTAGAGGTTGCCGAAAATTTGAAGCATTTAGGAATAGATGTAACTGTTGTTGAAAGATCAGACCACGTATTAAGTATTATTGATAAAGACATTTCTGAGCGCATACTAAAAGAACTCGAAGAACAGGGTATTTCCATCCATATAGGAGATGCACTAGAAAAAGTACTTCCAAATAAAACTCTTTTGTTAAGCAGCGGTAAAGAACTACAAGCAGATTTTATTATCATGGCAGCTGGAATCAAACCGAATAACACGTTGGCAAAGGACGCTGGACTTCCTATTGGTGAATCAGGTGGAATCCAAACAAATGCATACATGCAAACAGAAGACCCATCAATTTACGCTGTAGGTGACGCCATCGAATCAATTGATTTTATTGATAAAAGTAAAAAACAAGTCCCGCTTGCATGGCCCGCACACCGGCAATCCTTTATTGCAGCAAAAAATATAACAGGAACAAAACAGCCCTTTGAAGGAATGTTGGGTACAGCGATTACAAAAGTCTTTGACTTAACGGTTGCTTCAACTGGATTTAACGAAGGTACATTAAAGCAGAAAAAACTTCCTTTTGCGACTGTCTACCATGAAGGAAAATCCCATGCAGGATATTACCCTGGAGCCAAAAACGTTTTAATTAAAGTTCACTTCTGTACCAAGACAGGAAAGATATATGGAGCAAATATTGTTGGTGGAGAAGGAGTAGATAAACGAATTGATGTCCTAGCCACTGCCATACTCGGAGGATTAACAATTACCGATTTACAAGCGATTGAAACATCCTACTCTCCTCCATATTCCTCTCCAAAGGACTTACTGAATATTGTTGGATATAAAGGAGAGCAGATATTGTTCGATCAAAAATAGTTAACTTAACTAGTGAATGTTAACCTCCAGTTTTCATTGTAGACCAAGGGAATCTGTCAAGTTGTTGATATAGATATAGAGATATTTACGACTAATATGTTCACATTTGTAGTTAATAAATTTGCATTTCCACTATCACCTGAATCTGTTCAACAAAAAAGAGTGCCTGTTTTTATTAATGTACTGCAATAAAAACAGGCACTCTCCAGTGTCTAGAAAATTTGGTTTAAAAACCGTTTTGTTCTTTCATGCTTAGGGTTACTAAATACTTCACTAGGATGTCCTTCTTCTATTATATTTCCATCACCTAGCATAACAATTCTGCTCGCAACTTCTTTAGCAAATCCCATTTCATGCGTTACAATGACCATCGTCATCCCTTCACTAGCTAGACCTTTCATAACTTGAAGTACTTCTCCAACTAGTTCAGGATCGAGCGCAGAGGTAGGCTCGTCAAACAACATTACTTTTGGTTCCATTGCTAAAGCTCTGGCAATGGCGACACGTTGTTGTTGTCCGCCAGATAATTGATCTGGATAAAAGTTCGCTTTATCTTGTAGTCCTACTTTATTAAGAAGCTTCATTGCTTTTGCTGAAGCTTCTTCTTTCTTTTCTCCTTTTACAAAGATAGGAGCTTCAATAATATTTTCTAAAACGGTTTTATGTGGGAACAAGTTGAAATGTTGAAACACCATCCCAACCTTTTCCCTTACTTTATTGAGGTTTGCTTTACCAGCTTCAATTTGTTCAGAATCAATTATGATATCCCCACCCTGTGCTACTTCTAGAAAGTTTAAGCAGCGCAATAGTGTACTTTTCCCCGAACCACTAGCACCGATTAAAACAACAACCTCTTTTTCCTTAATTTCTAAATCAATATTCTTCAGCACTTCTAGTTCACCGAAGGACTTACTCAGGCTTTTAATTTTAATCATTGAATTTTTACCTCCTTCGGTTTACTAACGTCAAACTTTTTCTCTATACGACTAGTAATCCATGTAAATATAAGTACAATAATTAAATAATAGATTCCCACGACAAAGTAGGTCTCAAACGGCATATAATTTTCCCCTTGTACACTTAGTGCCGTATTGTATAAATCCGTCACAGAAATATACGCTACTAATGACGAATCTTTTAAGCCAATAATAAATTGGTTGGCGAGTGGTGGAATTGATCTTTTGAAAGCCTGTGGAAAAATAATTCTTCTCATCGCAAGCGAAGAAGACATCCCAAGCGATCTAGCAGCTTCCATCTGCCCCCGGTCAATTGATTGGACAGATCCTCTAAATATTTCCGCTATATACGCACCAGTATGAATCCCCAACGCTAAAGCTCCAGCAGTAAAACTGTCTAGCATCACAATATTTGCAATACCATAATAGAGAAACATGATTTGAACGATTAGCGGCGTTCCACGTATAATTGAAATATAAATATCGGCAATACCGTTTAACAATTTACTAGAAGAAATTTTAAAAGCCGCAAAAATAAGTCCAATAACGGTCGCGAAAATGAGTGAAATTGCTGTAATAGCTATCGTCATCCAAGAGGCTTTTAAGAAAGCGAGTCCATGTTCACTTAGAATTCCGATAATGTTTTCAAAAAAAGTTAGCATTTCTTAATGAACCCCCTTTGTCTAGTTATAGCGGCTAGAGTTCGAGATTATTTTAAATAAAACAGCTGAGGGTAAAGAGCCCCCTCTTCTGTTTCCCTAAAAATACTCATCATCTCTAGGCAAGCCGCTTCCACTTTTCTAGTTTTCCATAATGTTTTCGTTGAACCATTTCATACTAATTTTTTCGTATGTACCATCATCTTTCATGGATTGAATTGCTTCGTTAATTTTTTCAATAAGTTCTTTGTTACCTTCATTTACCGCCACACTTATACGGTCCTCGTTTAGCAATTCACCAATTGCCTTAATCTTTAAACCTTTTTCGTTTTTCGCATTAATACCAACAATCTTATCGGTAATAACCGCATCTAAACGACCTAACTCCAGATCTTGAAGTGCATTGACGTCTGTTGGATATCCTTTTATATTCTCGGATAGCTCCTCCGCCATCTCTTTCCAAGTGCTAGATTGAATAACACCAATTGTTTTTCCTTCTAAATCTTCTTTCGACTGGATATCTTGATTGTCTTCTGCAACGAAGATTTGAGCACCTGATAAGTAATACGGTTCACTGAAATCAACTTGCTTGTCCCGTTCCGGTGTTGCTGACATGCTACCGATAATTGCATCATATTTGTTTGCTTTTAACCCTTGAATCATTGTTTCCCATTGGTTTGTAACAGGTTTTGCTTCCAATCCAATTCTTTTCGAAATTTCTTTTCCAATTTCAGCATCAAAGCCAGTCAACTCTCCATTTTCTTTATAATTTAATGGCGGATATTGCCCACTCATTGCAAAGGAAAAAGATCCTTCTTCCACCAGTTGCATTTCACTTGATCCACTACTCTCTTCACTTCCACATGCAGATAAGATAACCAACATCGAAGCTATTACCATAATCATGATTTTTTTCATTGATGTCTCCTCCTTAAAAAATAAAAAGACACCGCCCTAATAATATGACGGTGTCCTACACACCCTCATCAAAAAGCCCTTATTAAAGATAGCTCTCCACAAAATAATTGTGGCAGTTCTGCCCCTGTTTGAGTACAGCCCCAGCATTCTGAAAAAAGTGATTTCAAAAGCTTCGGCAATTTATCCTTTCACCTATTTTCATAGACTTCACTAAATCTCCAATAGGATACTATTATAAATCGCGACCTCTACCCCATCTAAGTTCTGTAATTGATGAGGATTTTATCTATTTAATTTTGCAACAATTACGATTATATAGAATCATTTTTTAGAATGCAATAGTATTTTGAAAAAACTTTTAATTGATAAAAAACACTTGACGTCCATTTATATTTTAAGATACATTTTTCTACAATAATAATTCACTAGAGAAAAGAGGAAATATTTATGTTGCCATGTCGTGAAGAAGTATTGGCCTTTACAAAACAATTAGTTAACATCGAAAGTATTGTTAATACGGATGGCGAAAAAGTTATTGCGAACGCTTTATACACGTTACTATCTTCTTTTTCTTATTTTACAAATAATCCTACACACTTGACTATGACACAAACGACTAATGATGATCGTGAAAGATACAATGTACTAGGGTTTGTGAAAGGAGCAAAGGGAAATAGTAACCGCACCGTAATCCTTATGGGGCATATGGATACTGTTGGAATTGATGACTTTAATCAATTAAAGGATCTTGCGTGTTCTCCTGAAGAGTTAATGGAAGTATTGAAAAATGAAGATCTGCCAGCATCAGCTAGGGAACATTTGAATTCTGGGAACTGGATGTTTGGTCGCGGTGTACTGGATATGAAGAGTGGCTTAGCAAGTCATCTGTATCTATTAAAATACTATTCCGAACATCCCGAGGAATTAGAAGGAAACATTGTCTTTTTAGCAGAATGTGATGAAGAAGATGGTTCTCATGGTGTGCTTTCCGCCCTAAATATTTTTAATAGTTGGAAAGAAGAACACCATTTTGAATATATTGCCGCAATCAATGCAGATTTCGTCTCACCGCGTTACGAAGGAGATGAAAATCGCTACATTTACAAAGGAACAGTCGGAAAACTTCTACCATCATTTTTCATTACGGGTGCCGAAACCCATGTAGGCTCTGCTTTCGAAGGATTGGATCCAAACTTCATCGCAGCCGAATTAACAAAACAAATTAACTATAATCCTGAACTCTCTAACGAAGCATATGGAGAAACGACAGTACCTCCTGTCTCGCTGAAGCAGACAGATTTAAAACCGTCCTATACGGTCCAAACCGCTTTATCAGCTTACGTATATTATAACTTTTTTATCCATTCCTGGTCACCAAAAGACGTGTTAGAAAAGCTTAAAGATCAGGCTTTCATTGCCTTTGAAAATGCTCTTACTACTTTTGAAGAAAGGTATAGAACATTTACATCTATGAGTGGAGAACCTTATGTGAATTTACCTTACAAACCAAGAGTATTTACATATGAGGAAATGGAACAAATGTTGATCCATGAAAATGGAGATACGTTCGTTACACATATGAACAAATTTAAAGAAACTCTTTTACAGGATACTGAATTAGACACACGGATGTTTGCTGCAAGAGTCGTGGAAGAGGCTTGGAAATGGATGAAAGATAAAAATCCTGCAATTATTCTTTTCTACTCATCCCTTTATTCTCCAAGGATTGAATTAACAGGGAAAACAGCTAATGAGTTAGCATTAATCAACTCATTAGATCAAGCAGTAGAAACGATGCAAACAAAGTACAACTATCCGATCGTTACAAGAAACTTCTTCCCTTACATTTCCGATATGAGTTTTGTCGCATTAAGCGATGATGAGGAAGGTATTAATGCGGTTTCTCAAAATAACCCTGGTTGGGGATCGAAACATTATGTTAACTATGAAGACATTCGAAGATTAAACGTACCTGTCATTAATATTGGACCCTACGGTGTCGATGCTCATAAAAAACTTGAACGTATGGAAATGACTTATTCTCTTGAAGTGGTACCAAATCTGACAAACCATGTTATCCAAAATCTTTTAACCACTATTGAAGACTAATGTGTATAAGAAAGGCTCGAGCGAATACTGAATACCTGAAACCATAACAATAAAGTGAACTTTAGAGCTTAAGAACGCAGTAGACTTTTTATGTAAATACTTTACCATTCATACTGTCGTTTTACCTGTGAAGTATGTCGAGACCGTTAGTGTTAGCAGCACTGCGGTCTTTTTATTTGGCTATCTTCTAAAATCTTGTTGTTTTTGACAACAGTCGAGAACATAGAGTGTGTTGGGGCGGAAAGGAACAGTCCATTATTGCCCAAAAACAACACACTCTACGAAAAACTCCCCTAGCGGCTGAAGCAAAGCTGCCAACACCTATGCCAAAGTAGTGTAGAATCCATTCATTTTGGTTACCCTAAACGATTTTACGATGCTTAAAAATACTTTTTCCCTTACAAACAACCTTTTCTTTATATATACTCTCTTCCTGAACCAAAAAATCTCTTTTCGGTAGTTAATAAAAAAACATAATGGGTAAACACTATTCTAAGATGATAGAAAAAGCCTAAAAATTATATAAGTTCTCTATTTTTATTTTTCTAAAAAAGGAGTGTTCTCTTTGTCACAACAACAAAAAAAAGGTCCAAAACAAACCTTCCCACCACAACATCAAGACCATCAACCAGGGACAGTTGAGGAAATGCAGCCTCAGCCGCAGCATATTAATGAACAATACAAAGGAAGCGGTAAACTTGATGGGAAAACTGCTGTTATTTCTGGGGGAGATAGCGGTATCGGACGTTCTATTGCCTGGTATTTCGCAAGAGAAGGAGCAAACATTGCGATTATTTACTTAGAGGAGCATAAAGATGCCAATAAAACAAAAGAGTTAGTAGAAGCAGAGGGTGTCAACTGCCTTTTATTTTCTGGTGATGTTGGAAGTTTATCGTTTTGCGAAGATGTCGTAAGGCAAACAATGAATAAATTTGGGAGACTAGATATTCTAGTAAATAATGCTGCGGAACAGCATCCGCAACAAAGCTTATTAGATATCACACCGGAACAATTAGAAAAGACATTTCGAACAAATGTGTATGGGTACTTTTACTTAGCAAAGGCTGCCCTTCCTCACTTAAAAAAAGGCGCTTCGATTATTAACACAGCATCAATCACGGCATATAAAGGCAATGAAACACTTATCGATTACTCTGCTACCAAAGGAGCAATCGTCAGCTTCACTCGCTCTCTAGCAAGCAGTATTGCTGCGGACGGAATTAGAGTAAATGGTGTTGCACCTGGACCAATCTGGACACCGCTTATCCCTTCAACATTTTCAAGCGAAAAAGTGAAAAACTTCGGAAGCAATACGCCTTTAGGACGGGCTGGTCAACCGTTTGAGCTTGGCCCTTCCTATGTTTATTTAGCAAGTGATGACTCTAGTTATGTTTCAGGGCAAATGCTCCATGTTAATGGCGGAACCGTTATTAACGGATAAAGGACATTTCTCGGAATTCCAATGGTTTTATTACTACTTGCAACATCAATATCCTGCCGGTGTCCCCACTTGATTAGGGTGTTAGTATTTTCATCACTTTTAAGAAAAGATTGGGGGCAGAGGCCTTTTCCTTATAAAGAAGCATGAAATAAACTGATTATTAGCCCTAAAAATAAAGGTACGAGGTCTGAATGTGACCACGTACCTTCCACAACTAATTATCAGATTTCCGTCTATTTCTTCCCCGCTTCCATACTAAATAAATGAAAGTAAGGAAAAGGACATAAACAATTGCTAAAGCACCGATAAACGAATAATTTAAACCGGACTTTTCAGCTAATGCATATACCTCTGCTTGCTCCCGATCAAGAATTAATGTATATTTTCCGTCTTCCTCTTTTACCATATCTTCCCCGAGAAGCCCTCTAAGTTCCATATCCTTCGCTAAATCTGCTGCATCAAGTTGGATTTCCTGTGATACAGAAGAGTTGTTAATTGCGACAACCAGTGTTTCCCCCTTATACTCTCGCTTAAAAATTCCCATGCCATCACTTTCATATAGCGGTTCTATTGTTCCTCTTGTGAGTGCTGGATATGTATTACGAAGTTCGCCTAGGTTTGTAATATAGTCCATTAACTCTTCTTCCGCTCTGAAATTCATCATTCGTCGATTATCCGGGGCTTCTCCACCATCTACTGCTATTTCAGTCCCATAATAAACAATTGGAATACCTGGTGTCGTGTACATATAGGTTAGTGCTAGCTTCCACCTTGTCCCTGGATGCAATTTATTTTGCACGATAGGACGGGTAAACCGTTCCATATTATGATTGTCAATAAAAGTTCCCATTACATATGGATCTTTATAAAGATTTTCATTTTCTTGCCAAAACGCAAATAGTTTGTCCAATGATTGATCCGTCTTTTGAAAAACAGATCTCATTTCTTCTGCTTGCGGAACCTTTACAAATCCATCAATACCAAGACCGTTATATTCTGCTATTTTTGTAGGATTTTCCTGAGACACTTCTCCTAATAAGTAAAAGTTCTTTTTAACCGATTTCACCTCTTGGGAAAACTCCTTCCAAAAGTCTTGGGGAACATGCTGAACATCGTCCAATTGATAACCATCTATATCCGTTTCCTTGATCCACCACTTTGCTGCGTCAGTTAGGTAGGCACGCACCTCAGGATTTTCCGTGTTTAAGTCAGGTAAATTATCTAGCCATGCATTGTGCAGGCTTTCCTCATTCTCGAAGTTCATTTCTTGTTTTTCGTGAAACCAATCCGCTTTTTCTGGATTGTTTACCCACGGATGTTCTGTTCCTACATGATTAACAACGAAATCTAAGATAACTTTTATATCTCGTTTATGTGCTTCTTTTACAAGCTTTTTAAAGGTTTCCATCGAGCCAAAATGTTCTTCCGGTTTATAAAAATCATTTATCCAATACCCGTGGTATCCAAGTTCTTGATTATCAAAAATAGGGGTTAACGAAATACTTGTGAATCCCATGTCTTTAATATAATCCAATTTGTCAATAATACCTTGGAAGTCTCCACCCTGATATGCTTTAGTATCTTTTGTATTTACCTCAAAGTCGTTGCTACTGTCACCGTTATTGAATCGGTCTACCATTAAAAAATAAATCGTTTCATCTTGCCACTTGCGTTCTTCTTTTTCAACTGCACCTGCACTTTGCGGGATAGCGTAAAAAAGAAGAAACGGGACTAAAATGAGAGATAATACTCTTCTTTTCATCTCCGCTCCTCCATATCTAAGTAAAAGCAGCAGATACCATGTTTGGTGCAACACTAAACTGCTTCTACTTTCATTAAATTATTGTTCACGCCTATAAGATTATCCTTTTGTACCCCTGGCCGTCAAACCATAAAACAAAGTATTTTTGGAAAACCTAAGATAACAGCGCAATTGACATAAATATTAATATAGATTGTGCAAAAACAGTTGTATATTTTGGCAGCGAATTGTTTGATACCATATCATATTAACAACCGAAATATGTTTTCGTTACACTACGGTCGCAGGTATTTTACGAACATATAGTGAAACCTTTTTAGTGGCAAACCTGCCTCTTATTTCCATACAAGGAGGAGTATCTATGTTATTAGAAGCGGTCTACCATAGACCAAAAGAAAATTATGCATACGCTCGTACAGCTAAAGAGCTACATATACGTATAAGAACGAAGAAAAATGATGTTGAACAAGTTACTCTACTACACGGTGATCCTTATAAATGGCAAGGTGGGAAATGGGTACATACAAGCACAAGCATGATTTTAACTGGATCTGATCAATTATTTGACTACTGGTTCACTCCAATTGAGCCAACATTCAGAAGGCTACGATACGGATTTGTTTTAAAATCAGGAAATGAGGAAATTTTTTATGGAGACAGAGGGTTTCATTCATCCCCTTCGTCCGACATAGGAGATTATTTTTGTTTTCCTTTTTTAAATAAAATCGATATACCCTCTACTCCTAAATGGGTAAAGAATACAGTTTGGTATCAAATTTTCCCTGAAAGGTTTGCTAATGGGAACAAGGAGAGTGATCCTGAAGGCACTCTCGATTGGGCAAGTACAGAACCTACACCGAATAACTTCTTTGGCGGAGACTTAGATGGTGTTATAGAGAAAATCCCTTATTTAAAAGAACTAGGAATTTCCGGGATCTACTTTACACCCATCTTCACTGCCTACTCCAACCATAAATACGATACAATTAACTATTTGGAAATCGATCCTCAATTTGGTACGAAACAAACATTAAAAAACTTGATTACGAAGTGTCATGATAATGGAATCAGAGTAATGTTAGATGCTGTCTTTAACCATAGCGGCTTTTACTTTCCTCCATTCCAAGATGTACTCAAGAATGGGGAAAATTCAATTTACAAAGACTGGTTTCATACACATGAGTTTCCGTTACAGACAGAGCCCGTTCCAAATTATGATACATTCGCCTTTACGCCTTATATGCCGAAATTAAACACAGAGAATAAAGAAGTTAAGGAGTACTTACTTGAAGTAGGGAAATATTGGGTGAAGGAATTTGATATAGACGGCTGGCGGCTTGACGTAGCAAATGAAATTGATCATCATTTTTGGCGTGAGTTTAGAAAAGAAGTAAAAAGCATTAAACCGGAGCTCTATATACTAGGAGAAATATGGCATGATTCCATGCCATGGCTGCAAGGCGATCAATTTGATGCAGTGATGAATTATCCCTTTACGACAAATCTTCTAAAGCTCTTTGCTAAAAGGACTATCTCTGCTAAACAATTTGTTGAAAACATGACAACTGTATTACATATGTATCCACAGAACGTGAATGAAGTAAATTTTAACCTACTAGGTAGTCATGATACAGCAAGAGTTTTAACAGAATGTGGGGAAAATTTAAATCGTGCAAAGCAACTTTTCAGCTTTCTACTTACTTTTATTGGAACACCTTGTATTTACTACGGCGATGAAATTGGATTAACGGGAGGTCAAGACCCTGGCTGCCGTGAATGCTTCCCGTGGGAAAAAGAGAAACAAAACTTAGAACTCCTTGAGCATGTAAAAACACTTATTTCTTTACGCAAAAAACATCCTTTATTAGCTAATGAAGGCATATTATCGTTTCTTCCTCTGGAGTTAAATGAATCCTGTATCGCATTTACGAAATCGAACGGTACTGATACAATTATTATCATTCTAAACTGTGCAGAGAACACTACTCGTTACCACCTTCCGTTTGATTTAAAAGGACGTAAGCTAATTGACCTTCTAAACGAAAAGGAGTTTGCTGCCGATTCAGATTCTATAGATGTCGAGTTACCTGGACTCGGTTTATCTATTATTAAAATATAAACTCTAGTATGTACCTCTACTCATTAAAAAGCGGGACAAAGTATCCTTAATAGGTTAATCATTCTTAGGGATTGATACGATTCATTAGTCCTTTTTTCATAAAACTAATAATTCAGGAGCGCTTCCATGACTAAAAAACAAAAAAATATGACTTTGTTCACCCTAACTTGGCCTATATTTATAGAAATATTTCTTCATATGTTAATGGGGAATGCTGATACTCTTATGCTTAGTCAATACTCGGATGAATCGGTAGCTGCTGTAGGTGTATCCAACCAAATACTCTCTTTAATCATTGTGATGTTTGGATTTGTTGCAACAGGTACAGCTATTCTTGTCGCACAACATTTAGGAGCAAACGAAAAGAAAACTGCTGGAGAAGTTTCTCTCGTTTCGCTTGCCGTAAATCTGCTTTTTGGTCTTTTATTAAGTCTATCGCTAGCGATTTTTAATAAGCCGATCCTCAAGCTTATGGACCTTCCTGAAAGCCTTATAGATGAGGCATCTTCTTATCTTGTCATTGTCGGGGGATTTGCATTTATCCAAGCACTTATTATGACAGCTGGTGCAATCATGCGAAGTTATAGCTTCACTCGAGACGTTATGTACATTACAATCGGCATGAATATCCTTAACGTCATCGGTAACTATCTATTTATTTTTGGACCGTTGGGCATTCCTGTACTTGGCGTTGAAGGTGTAGCCATATCTACCGCAGTAAGTCGCATCCTTGGCCTATTAGCTGGAATTATTGTCCTGTTAAAAAGAATACCAAACGCATTACCTTTTAAACGACTATTTAAACTTCCACACGTACATGTGAAAAACTTATTAAAAATTGGGGTTCCTTCTGCGGGTGAACAGCTTTCTTATAATGGCTCCCAGATGGTAATAACCTATTTTATCGCAGTGCTTGGCACAGAAGCATTAACAACAAAGGTATATGCCCAAAATTTAATGATGTTTATTTTCTTATTTAGTGTAGCTATAAGTCAGGGAACTCAAATTATTATTGGTCATATGGTTGGCGCAAGAAAATACGAGGATGCTTACCACCGGTGTATAAAGAGTTTAAAAATATCTATTATTATATCCTGTATTATGGCAATTATCTTTTCGTTTGCCGCTGAGCCCCTGCTTGGAATCTTTACAAATAATACCGAGATTATTGAACTTGGAAAAACATTAATCTATTTGACTATTATTCTCGAACCCGGTCGAAGTTTTAATCTTGTTGTCATCAATGCATTAAGAGCTACGGGAGATGTCAAATTCCCTGTCTACATGGGCATTTTATCCATGTGGGGTGTTAGTGTCACCATTTCCTATGTACTTGGCATTTGGGCAGGACTTGGACTCGTAGGAATTTGGATATCGTTTATTGCCGACGAATGGCTACGGGGAATAATCATGCTTAAGCGTTGGCAATCAAAAGCATGGATTCAAAAAGGCTTTATCCCTTCACCTGCTACCAAGGTTGCCTCCAATAAATAGAATAGTTTAATTAGAGTTTACTAATAAGTGCCTGATTTCTCCCATGGAACAAATAAAAGTATTTTGGGAGATATCAGGCATTTTGTTGTGTTAAACCTCTGTTGTTAATTGTTTATTAAGAATAATTAACACAACCGACCTACTAAAACCACTATACGATTCCAGTTTTGTCTTCTATCTTTCTTGAATATCAATATTGTAATCCTCAAACCAAACATGAATTTGCGCCAAATGAGCTAATAGCTGAGGACCTGTCATTAATTGACCAAACCATGGTGTTTGAAAAGCAGCTCCTCCACTTTCAACAATAGCATTAAGCTTTTTGTTATCAAATAACTCATGAAGGACACTCCCCTTATTACTGAGAATTTCTGTTAACCACTCTGTAACAAGTTTCGTATAAACAGGATGATGTGTTTTCGGGTAAGGACTTTTCTTTCGGTATAACACTTCGTTTGGCAGTGTTCCTTCTAACGCCTTACGCAAAATCCCTTTTTCTCTACCTTCATGCATTTTCATTTCCCAAGGGATATTCCAAACATATTCCACCAATCTATGATCTGCAAATGGGACACGGACTTCAAGACTTGCTCCCATACTCATCCGGTCTTTTCGATCAAGTAATGTTGTCATAAACCACAATAGGTTTAAATAGAATAATTCCCTTCTTTTTGTCTCTATTTCATTTTCACCTTCTAATAGCGGTGTCTCTGCAACAGATTTTTTATACTGGTTCATAACATATTCTTGTAGATTAAGTTTACTACTCCATTCCGCTTTTAAAAGTGATTGTCTTTCTGAAACAGATCTCATCCATGGGAAACCATTTCGATGAAAGTCGTCTTCTCGATGAAACCAAGGATAACCTCCAAATATTTCATCCGCACATTCACCTGACAATCCTACTGTAAAATCTTTCTTTATCTCCTTGCAAAACCAGAGCAGTGAAGAGTCTACATCCGCCATACCTGGAAGATCTCTAACGTGTACAGCCTCTGTTAAGTACTCTTTCAATTTTTCCTGACTGATAACAGAACTATGATGAATCGTGTTAAACTGTTTTGTCATCTTCTCTATCCATGGTTGATCTGAGTTTGGCTGGAAATCATTTGATTCAAAATATTTATCGTTACCTTCGTAATCAATAGAATAAGTATGAAGTTTTCCTTTTCCTTCTGCTTTATAAGCATCGGCAGCTACTGCTGTAATAGCACTTGAATCTAGCCCTCCTGAAAGAAAGGTGCAAAGTGGAACATCCGATACAAGCTGTCGTTTTATTGCATCTTTCACTAAAAATCCTACCTGTTCTACTGTCTCGTCAAACGTATCTTCATGCTTCTTGCTCTCTACATTCCAATATCTCCATATTTTCAAACCATCTTTTGAAAAGGTCATAGCATGTGCTGGCCTTAACTCCTTTACGTGTTGAAAAACACCTTCACCTGGAGACCGAGATGGACCCAAACCAAGAACCTCAGCAAGCCCCTGTCTGTCAATCACTGGCTTAACACTCGGATGGGCGAGCAATGCCTTAATTTCTGAACCAAACAAGAGACCTTCTCCGTTGTTTACATAAAATAATGGTTTCACACCCATTCTATCTCTGCCGACAAATACTTGCTGCTTCTCGCTATCCCATACAGCAAAGGCAAATATTCCATTTAAATGCTGCACACATTCTTCCCGCCATTCTATATAGGAAGCTAGTAGCACCTCGGTATCAGAATGACCACTAAATGTATAACCTTTTGTTAATAGAACTTTTCTTAGATCTTCTGTATTGTAAAGCTCGCCGTTATAACAAATGGTAAAGGTTGAATTAGCATGTTCAATGCTCATCGGTTGTTTTCCACGTTCCGGGTCCACTACAATCAAACGTTTATGCCCAAAAACAACATGCTGGTTACACCACATGTTCGTCTCATCTGGCCCTCTCTTTGACAAAGTTTCCGTCATTTTCTTTACTATTTCCAGCTCACTTTGCAGGTTCCTTTTATAGTGAATCCATCCAGTAATACCACACATTGTGAATCTCCTCACTTTCTCCCATAGACTAAAGGGAATTATAGCGCATGTTTATCATATGCAATCTTTAAAAAATGGTTAACCGTCTATACATTTCCAAATGAATGAAATATGCTAATTATGACAAGAAATAGTATAGGGGAAAAAAGAAACTTTCATTACCGACAGTTACTGTTAGAAAAATATAAGGTCATTTGTAATATTTTCAAAAAAAAATCGATTAGTACATTTTGTATCATCGTGCTTATTCAAAAGGAATAAAACACTTTTTTGTATATTGTTATTTTCATGATTAGGGAGTCTTCCTATAAGACACTTGATTAACAAGAGCTATACCCTGTCTCTTTACCAGGCCTTATAAGTGCAGGCTAGGAGGCTATAAGGTGTAAGCTTTTTATCTCATATCAATAAAATATTTTTACAAAAGGCTGTTTTCAAAAAATTTATTATTTTTAAGAGTGGATTGGAGCGAAAGATACTAGACTCCTGCGAGATATAGAGAAAAAGTCGAAATCCCGCAGGAGTTTAGTGCCTGCAACGGAAAGGAATGGTTCATTGCCCACCAACAACAAACTTTATGAAAACAGCCTCACAAAATAACTTAATTAAAAGAGACATAAGGAGGGAAAAGGTTTGAGTAACGCTTATCGACTAAATATGCTAAAATCTCAAAAGCGTTCTTATACGGAAGGGACTGTTCTTTTAGAAGATGGTATTTGGCTATTTTTTGAATCCGATATAAACGAGGAAACCGATTTAGATTTCTACGTAGACCAAGAAATTAACGTTTTCAAAAATGGTGATTGGATTAGCGGGGTACTGTTTGCAAATGGAGTCGTTGTTACACCGTTTGAGCGTTTCCACCTTGAATCCGGCGATTCTATCCAACTCAAAAAAAATATTCTTTACTCACTAGAAAAGCTTATAGATGATTTAAGTGATGATGCATTTGTACAATTTATTTCCACTTTAAATTCCTTAAACTATTCTATTTATGATTGTATATTTTGTCATAATCACCTAGCTTTCCTTGATGGAGAAACTGTTAAGCAGGGAGTAAATTTTATTAACTTTGATAATGAAGAACAAGTCTGCTCCGTTCAACATCACTTTACCTATTATAAAAAACAAAGAGACAGATTTGAGTTTACATTGAGCACCGGCAAACGACTTATCATAGAGAATATCCATTCTTAATGCGAACGCCTTGAACAATACCAACAATTAACCTCAAAGGGGGAAGGTACCGAAGTTCGACGTAGATTGTTTCAATAATACAGCAATCTATATGCGAACATTTCGGTATTTTTCGGAAGGCAAATAAAGCCTAGCAACGGTTTACAAAAAAGTCGTTGCTAGGCCTTACTACATACTATTCATCGATCTCGTTTTGCTTGCTACTTTCCACTATTTCTTGATTTGTCAAAACCGAAAAAGTTTGATTTTTCGATGCTGCATGAACAGATATGCCAAACCCAATAAATAAAGCAATTAATACAAACAAAAGTACAACTTCCACCAAACTTCCTCCAGTCATGTTTACTAATTCAAAATAAGATTTAACCTTTGCAGCCATTTTGTCATATCTTCTTGTTTCATCGGTTTTTCTATCAAATAGCCTTGGGCATAATCACATCCCAATTGACGTAATAATTCTAACTGATGTTTTGTTTCCACTCCTTCTGCCAACACTTTCATATTCAAACCTCTTCCCATTGTGGAAACGGATTGAACAATAGCAATATCCGGTGTGTGATCATTCATATTTTGAACAAACGATCTGTCTATTTTTAAAATGTGGACAGGTAGATTTTTTAAATAACTTAATGATGAATAGCCTGTCCCAAAATCATCAATTGCAATTTTAATACCTAAATCAGCTAAGGAATTCATCATCTTGAGCATATGTTGTGAGTGATGCAGCATTACCGTTTCCGTCAACTCTAGACATAAGCATTCCGGGGGTATCCCGGAAATAGATAGTGCCTCTTTTACATCCTGGAGAAATAATTCATTTTGGAATTGAATAGCAGAAACATTTACAGAAATATAAAACGGTTCACTATTATTATCTAACCATTTTTTCAACTGAATACATGATTGAACTAATACCCACTTCCCAATTTCATAAATTAACCCTGTTTCTTCCGCTAAAGGAATAAAATCAACTGGAGGAACAATTCCCCAGTTAGGATGCCTCCAACGAATTAACGCTTCGCATCCAATCGGTTTTTGATTGTCTACCGTAACTATCGGTTGATAGGTCATAAATAATTCATTACGCTCGATTGCTTTCCGAAGACTACTTTCCATTTCCACTTTTCGTATCGCTTCTTCGTTCATTTTCGTTGAAAAGTAGACAATGTCATTTCCTCCCTGAAGTTTTACCCTATTTAGTGCTGCATCGGCATTCCTCAACAACTCTGTTACTTCTTTTCCATCCTGTGGAAATATTCCAATGCCAATACTAGCCGTAATAAAAAATTCTTGATTTTGATAATAGGTTGGCATTTGGATTAGTTGAAGTACTTTCTTTGCTGTAGCTGAAACGGATTCAAGATTAGCAGCTTCTGTAAGAAGAATCGTAAACTTATCTCCACTAAACCTTCCGAGATAAGCACCCTTTGGTAATGATTTTGATAATCTCTCTGCCATTTTTTTGATTATATTATCGCCAGCAGTATGACCTAACGTATCATTTATTACTTTAAAACGATCCATATCTAAAAACATCACAGCTAACACTTTATTTTTCTTTTTAGCCTGATTGATCATTTCTTCAGCAATTTCTTTAAACTTTGTTTTATTTGGAAGTCCCGTTTCGGAATCATAATAGGCAAGCTGTGTAATTTTCTGTTCCGACTCATATTCTTTTGTAATATTTCGACCGATACCAAACAAACCAACACATTGATCGTTTACTGTAATTGGTACATTTTTAATTTGAAAATAATTTGGTTCTCCTAATTTGGAAGGAATTCGTAAATCATAGTATTGTGTTTTTCCTTTCAAGGCCCGTAAAAAATGCCGCTGGACTTTTGTTCTATCTTCGTTGGATACAAAATTGATTGCAGGCTTCCCGAGAACTTCCTCCGTACTATACCCAAATGTCTTCGTGAAAGAAGGGTTAATGGAATTAAACTTACCATTTAAATCCGTACTGTAAACAAAATCGGTGTTATTATCAAATAGTGAACGATAGTATTCCTCGGAAACTTGAATGCTCTCTGTTAATGATTTAATATCCCTTGCGGATGCCTTAATTAAGTTAGCCAAATTCACCTTCGTTTTTACTTCTGGTTTTAATTGAAATTCAAACTTTTTATCCGTTAACGGTTTTTTAATAGTTTCTGATAGTCCAAGATAGGACAGTGAATGAGCAAACACTTTCGGAATAGAATTTTCTTTTTGTCCTATCTCTCCATGTGAGAACAAGCCGGAAATAGGTGAAATTTCATTAAACATACGCATTTCTTGATGGGTAATGTCACTAATATACTTTTTTCGAGCAATACAATTGTATACAAAATGAGCGTCTAAAGGGTTTTTCTCTAGAAATTTTAGTTCTGTTAAGACTTTGTGCATAATCCCTTCAATATTCGCGAATGCAAAGGTAAGTTCCTGACCTTCTTCTACTGCATGACTTACTTCAATTGCTCCATCTTTTATCAATTTAATAACGTATACCGCTACTTTTTCACCTTTTTGATTTAATAAAAAAGGAAATTCAGCACCCGAGTTAGGAAGCTCCTCTACAAAATTCGCACCTAAATATTCCTCAAATAGTTGCACTGGTTTTTTCTCATTTATTGTATAGATAGTTTTTCCTTTAGCCTTTGTAATCGTAAAAGGCTGTCCAACCTCTTGCCATTGCTCGACAATAAAGGAGTATACCCGAAGATTCTCATTATTCAAGGAAACAGCAGCTACACCATTTTGTGAAACGGCATGATTAGTAAAAACATAGGCCGGCTTATCATCAGGAAGGTCGGCAGCCAGTGCACCGGCAACTTTTACGCCATCACTTTCTTTGTGTAACCCAGCAAGAAACTCGGAGATTTGAAGATTTAGGTGACTAGCTAATAGAATAATCGCTTTCGTGTCACATCTTGCTAGTTTCTGATAAAATTCAATACCTCTTTTTTGACTTTCCTGCGGTTTAGGCAATTCGATAAAACCTGTCGTTATCTCTGTCGTTTCAAATACAGTGAAGGTTAAAACTGGTTCGGAGACGAGATCGCCATTGAAAACTTGTCCATTAGAATTACAGCCAAGAAGTGAAACATGGGGAAGAAGGCGATGGATTATAGCTTGAAAATCCATTATGGCCTCAATTGAGTAAGAACCAACATACGCTTGAAGAAGAATGGATGGATATAAATGAAGCTTGTTACTGTGTATAAATTCTTTTAATTGCGTTTCAGACGTGTACACACACTGAAATGATTTTGCCAAGATGATACACCACACTTGTATAGTATTGGCTCTTTTCTCACAGATTATTGTTTTCACTTATGAATTTTGCCCGTTGATTTCCGCTACGGTCCCAAGACTCCTCGGGGAGGAATGGGAGCCTCTAGGGAAAGCGGAAGCGGCTTGTTCAGCTTGTGAAGAAAATAGGAAAATTCCCCAAAGGCGCTTTTTGCCTTTTGGGAATTTTATCTTTTTCACAGCGAGCTAGCCGCTGGAGCTAGACATCGGCTTCGCCTGCGGGATCTCCCACTTCCCTCTCTTCCCGCAGGAGTCAAGTACCCGCAGCGAGAATCAACTCAGTAGGGCCAACTTAATTTTCCGTTAAAAAGCAACAATCTTTACGAAAACAGCCATAGTATTATATACAAAATACCATAATTATTGGGCTTTGAGTATAATTATTTAAAAGAGACATAAAAGGAGTAATCACTCCCTTCATGTCTCTTTCATCAGTTAAGCAAATGGATGCAACCCTAGAGGCAATCTCAACCCTAAGTATAATACGATAATAAACGCAATTATTAGCTGCACCCAAAAAATTCCTGTACCTTTTCCTTTGTTCATTCGAACTAAAATCATTTCAAACATTGCAATAACCCAAATTCCTACCAAAGCTTTGATGCCATAAAGAGCCGGGTCAATTCCTTGGTGCTTGAAGAACATTAACACACCAGTCAAAATTATTAACAGGTAAAATAAACGCAAAATCATTTGCACGACTTTCATGCCTTTTTGTTTTCCTGCATTATGTAGTCCAAGTGCAACAATAAATAAGATTAACGCGATAACCCAAGTCGTAATATGGGCATGTGTATTATCAAACATTTTTACCTAATCCCTCCAAAATAGTAATCATACCTTTCCTATCTTAACATAGGTTGCCTCTAGGCAGGTAATAGTTAGCTGTTATTACTTTACCTTGTTTTTTAAATTCCCAAGTCGATCAATACTTATTTCTATTTCATCACCGGATTTTAAAAATTTGGGTGGCTCAAACCCTTTTCCAACACCAGCCGGGGTACCCGTTGCGATAATATCCCCTGGCTCTAGAACCATTCCTTGCGACAACGTAGAGATAACCGACGCAACCGAAAAAATCATGGAACTTGTATTAGAATCTTGACGTATTTCTCCATTTACAGTCGTTCTAATATTAAGTTTTTGAGGGTCTTCTATTTCATCCTTCGTAACGAGGTATGGTCCCATCGGGCAACTAGTATCTAGACTTTTGCCAATGAAAAATTGTTTATGCTTTTTTTGCAAATCTCTGGCCGTTATATCATTAAGAATCGTATATCCAAATACATAGTCTAATGCATCCTCTTCCTTGATTCCTTTCCCCTTTTTACCGATTACAACCGCCAATTCCCCCTCATAATCAAGCTGAGATGTAATGTTTTCATGTAATAAAAGTGTTTGATTATGTCCAGTAGCAGACGTTGGAGATTTCGTAAAAATCATTACATCCTCTGGAATATCCTTCTCACTTCCCATTTCAATAGCGTGGTCACGATAATTTTTCCCAACACACATTATATTTTTCTTTGGTCTTGTAATCGGAGAAAGCCACTCCATACCTTCAATAGGCAATAAAATGTCTTTTGTCTCTTCCAGCTCTTTCGCAAATGTCAGACACGTTTCTACTAGTTCAAAAAATTCTTCCCCTTGCTGGATTCCTTCGAGAAGCGTAGCTGGAATAGCTAAATCCTTTGCTTGCAATGCCACTGCAGGGATATTCCACACTGCATTTCCGTCCTCTGTTATAACACCATATGATTCGTTTCCATTCAATTGAAAGCTAACAAATTTCATTATTCCCACTCCCCTTGTTTTATTATCATCAATTAATATATATGAAATATTAATGGTGGTTATCTTGCAAAAGTTACTCTCTGTATCATCACAGGCAATTATCTTATTTTTTCACATATCTCTTTCTTTTACAGGACACTTTCTGCCATAGGTAAACATGCGCCATGCTTTCTCAACAGGTCCCTGTTTAAATTTTGCTAACCACATTTCAGACAAAATCACTTGCATCGCAAAAATCCCAATTGCTAGCAGCGTTCCTGTTATTAATGTTACTTGTCCATAGAGTCCTAGTCCATAAGAATAGAAGATAAGCGTACCTATAACTGATTGTAGTAAATAGTTAGTCAGTGACATTCTTCCGGCAGCCGCAAGAGGTCTAAACCATTTGGTTATTTTTTTATTGATTAATAATAAAGCAAAGATTGCCGCATAAGATACTGATAGGAAAGGACCGCCAAGAAAATCTTGTATGTAACTATAAGCAAGGTTAGGTTCTACTAAAATTGGTAATGACTTTATGCTAATCCCAAGAATTACAGCTACGATTAAGGTAATACTCCAACCTAAGCGATGATTTTTTACTTTCTCAAGAAGTTGTAATTTTCCTGCACCAGCTCCAATTAAGAGCATCGGAAGAATCGAAAGCATTAAAAAGAAAATATTGGCAGGTCCATTTACATTATACCAATCTTTCCATCGTTGTATAAAGATATCCTGAATACTTCCAGATCCATATGCTTGGACGGAGCTTTGTAGTGCTTGAATATCCGTGAAGTGTGTGACACCAGTTTCATCGACTAACGAAACTAAAAAAAGTAAAATACTAAAAAAAAGTTGCGGCAGAATAAAAGCTAATCCACCTATCCATAACAATACTTTTCCTGATAGTTTCATAAATAATAGCAATAAGAGACCAAATAACGCATAGTTTATTAGTATATCTCCTGACCAAATGACAAATGCATGAATACAACCAATTACGAGTAAACCAAGGAGTCTCCTTACTGCCATTGGATAAAACGATGTTCCTTTTAAACTTGAACGTCTCTGTTGAATCGCTAATCCATACCCAAACATCATTGCAAATAACGGATAAAAACTTGCTTGTACAAAAACATCTATCCACGGATAGAACATTTTATCATCCGGGTGTTGCCACCATGTATAGGCATCTGCATATAAAAATGGTGAGTGGAAAGAAATCATGTTAATAATAAAAATCCCTAATAGCGAAAAACCTCTCATAACATCTAAACTGATAATTCGGTCCGACTTTTCCACTGGCGAAAGACTAGTCATAGTAATATCCCCCATTATTTTTCTAAAGTTTCAATTTTCTTTTTAACGAAATGAATTTCATTATCGTTTTTACGTTTCTATTGTAACTGTTTTTTATGCATTAGGCGATAATCACGTTACTGTCCCATAAACATATAATACAAATAATCAATGCTTTAAAGGTGTGAGATTCGATGCCAGCAATAGTTGGAGTTGTTCAAGTAATAAGCATAGGTTCGAGCGGTGTTTTTCATATTGGAGATGTATTTAGTATTTGTCCAGTTTCAACGGCAAAAACCTTTGCAGGCGCCGGCTCATTCATTACAGGAGATGGTATTTCGGTATATAACGAAAAATCTCTTACGTATACCATTGATGATGAGGCTGTCGATCAAGGGATAAACTTTAACCTATGAGTGTGATGCTATGAAAATATATGTTCAACAAACCATCCAGATTCATAGTATTAAGATCGAGGGAATGTCTAATTCCTCCGTTTTCCAAATAGGGACATCAGGTCAAATTCAACCAGTGTCTAATTTATATAATACAGGCGGATACACAGAACCTGCACCAGAGCCTGAAAAAAATGGTGAAACTGCACCAGTCGATGGAGGGGAAGTACTAGTTCCACTCTCCTCACCGACAGCAGGGTAAAAGGAAATATTTAGCAGGGGCTAGTAGCTAGGTAACCCAATCGGACGTTTACTGCAGGTACCGGAAGAATGAGAACTTACCGTCAGTTAGCGCAAGATAATTAGTTAGAATGAAAAGAGGTGTTTCCATGAATCAGTATTATTATTCGACTGCTCAATTATACCAATATATAGAAAACTTAAATAGAAAAGTCACATCCTTAGAAAAAAACCTTACTACTCTCACTAAAGAAGTGCACGAACTTAGAGCAAAACCTTCTATTAATGTCGAAAGAATTGAATACAATTTTGACCAATTAAAAGTGGAAACATTAGATGGGACGTTAAATATCGGTCTTAGTCCAGGCGGATTAGAAGAAATTGAGGACTTTGCGGTCAATCAGGCAAATAAAGCGGCAAAAAATTCACGTGTCCCTCCTGAAAGCTACAAGGAAGTGCTAGATGGTTTACATTCCTATGTTGACAATGAAGTACCAACAATCATTTCCGATAATGAAACACAGTTAGAGCGCTCGCTAGATAATTCTTATTACCAAGTGATTCAAGAAGATATAAGAAAACAACTTCCAGAAAGATTAAATTTTTACTTGCAAACAATACCATTAAAAGAAAATGCAAGTGAAACAGAATTAAATGATTGGAAGACTACTATTCTTGCAAAAATGAAAAAAGATATTCAGAATGCTATTTTTACGTTTATTTCAAATATTCCAAACCACTTAAAGGGGTCGATACCGAATGAACCTGCAAGTGATTAATCGTGAATTATCCGTTGGTAAAATTGATGTTGGTGGAGTAGCAAGCGCCTCTCTAATGCTTGTTGGAGACGCAGATATCATCCAGTTAACCTCTGCATTCGACACTCCACCAGAATCGCTTATTATCGGACCTTTTGTTCCTTTGACTCCAAAAGGATAATTGTATGTTTAAAAGGCATTCAATTGTAGATGGTTTTAAATTAAGGACACTTAGTTTTAGCTCTGTATTAGAATTTGGCGATTCAAACACTATTTCGGCATTATCAAAAGTTTATGCTGTTCAAAGGGAAAAAGAGCTCTTCTATACCTCTGAGGGGAATTTTTCAGGCGAAGTTTTCACATCTCCTATCCCCCTCCCTCCTGTTCAGCCAACTGTAGCAATATCTAAAATAAACCAGGCACCTATCAGAGTAGGCACAATTGATATAATCGGGATTTCTTCCGCCTCGGTTGTGCAAATCGGAAATACAAAAAGTGCCTATTTAGAGGCCAGAGTTAAGAATATTCGCCAATTAAAAAACGGGAACGGATATAAAAACGGAAATGGAAACCAGAATAATGTCGGAAATAAATACTGAAGTAACAGATGATGAAGAACTATTTTTCATTTTTCTCATAAGGTTATAGTAGACTATTTTTTGAAAAAAGGGTGTATTCAACATGCCAGCTATTACAGGACCGATTCAAATATTAAGTGTGGGTGGGGGAAATGTACAATTTGGCGATACAGGCATTACCTCTCCGAAATCGGCCTCTAAAACTTTCTCAGGGTCTGGAGGATTAAACACAGGGCCTTTTCAAGTAACGTATAATGTTTTTAGTGCGACAACAACATTCGATTGCAATGCAGTGGACCAACCAATTACAGGAAATAACTAACAAGAAAAATGAAGAACACCAATTTGAGGTTACATGCTAAAGTTTATTTTGCTCCCCGCAAAAAAAAATGCCAGATTTGATTAATCCGAGTGAACTTATTATTCATTCGTTCGAATTAATCAACCTGGCTTTTGGATTTATTTCCCATTTAATTTTCCAGTAATAGATAGATGTTTTTGTAAGATGTGGGACTCATCCGCAACTTACATCAGAGCGATAAGATATGTGCACCATCAAAGAAATATAAATACTTTTCTTTTACAGGCTCTTTCCATATTTGTTCTAATGCTCTTGTATAAAGCTGTATTTGCACTTTATATCTTTTTTCTAAGACTGGTCTAGCCTCTTCAAACCCACCTTGATAGCGATCATGAATACCATCTGTTTTGTAATCGAGAAGAACAATCCCTTTATCATCTCGGAACACGCAGTCAATGACACCTTGCACAAGAATCGTTTCATTGCTTTCGTCCGTCTCATTTAATTCCTGAACAGGTACTGCCATACTGAATGGAATTTCCCTTTGAATATCTTGAGCGTTCAACAATCTTTCTCCAATTTCTGTGTTAAATAGACCAATAACGTTCTCTATATTTATAACTTCCTTTTGCTCCTCTGTTAATATCTCTTTGTGAACGAGATTATCTAAGAGCACCTCTATAGAAGCTATTGTTGGTTTATCTTCAAAAGATATATGCTGCATGACGGTATGCATCGCTGTCCCTATTTCTGCTGGAGATAACTTATTCGCTTGCATAAATTTTGGCCTATTATATACAGGCTTTTGCTGTCGTCGGATTAGTTCTTCACTTGCCGCTTCATCTCTAACTTCATACAATCTTTTTAGTTCTGAAACCGACTGCTTCGAACGTTGATTTGTCGCTTTCATAAATGGATAATCCCACGACAATCGATCCATTACCTCTTGCTTTTGCTCAGAAGAAACAGCAATTTCTTCTCCCTTTTTCACCTTTTGTTTCCATTCATCCAGTTCTTCATCTTCATTAACTTCTTCAACAGTAAACTGCGATTTATGAATAATATCGATTTTCCAACAGGATGGATGCTCACTAATATCCAAAGAAATATTTCCAGTTTCATTGTACAATCCGTGGCAATCACGGTGGCGAACTAATGAAGGACCAATCCAATCTAGGTAAGATTTCGCTTGCGACCGATCGAAGTCGGAAAGCAACCAATCTTTTTGCCACATTGCCTTTTTCCACTTTTCTAATGACTTTTCTGCATTTTTCACCGTTCCAACTAAAAACAACTTCTCCTTCGCTCTCGTCAATGCGACATATAGTACCCGCATTTCCTCTGAAATTGTTTCCATTCGTTTTTTTCTTTTAAAGGCGAGTTGAGGTAACGATGGATAACTAATTCTTTTCTCAGGATCCGTATATTTAGCAGCAAGACCAAGATCCTTATCCAATAAATAGGCTTGATTTAAATCCATTAGATTAAATTGTTTAGATATACCGGAAACAAAAACGATTGGAAATTCCAATCCTTTACTAGAATGAATTGTCATTAATCGCACAACGTCTTCTTGCTCACTTAATGCTCTAGCAACACCAAGATCATCTCCCCGTTCTATCATTCTGTCTATAAAGCGAAGAAAACGAAACAACCCTCTAAAAGAAGTTTCTTCATACTGCCTTGCCCGATCATAAAGAGCACGAAGATTTGCTTGACGCTGTTTCCCTCCAGCCATACCTCCAACAAAATCGTAAAACCTTGTATCCCTATAAAGCTGCCAAATCAATTCCGACACAGAGCCTTGTCTTGCTCTTGTTCTCCAAGTATTTAGCATGTGCGTGAATTCTGTAACCTTTTCCAATACTTCTTCTTGTTTTGAGCCATCCGGTTTCTTTTTCATAAACGTTTTGACTGCTTCATAATAGTTCCCAGCTTTAGAATGAAGGCGAATTAGTGCTAGTCCCTCCTCATCGATACCGACAATCGGCGACCGTAATACAGAAGCAAGTGGAATATCTTGATAAGGGTTGTCTATTACTTTTAATAATGAAAGCATAATCGCAACTTCAACTGCCTCAAAATAACCACTTGAAAGATTTGCATAAATGGGAATACCTTTAGCTTTGAATTCTTCCATAATTTCTGAAGCCCATGGCATACTGCGAAGAAGAATGACAATATCACGGTACTGAATAGGTCGCTCTGTTTGTGTTTTCGGATCAAAAACCAGTTTACGTTCCTCAATCATTTCTTTCACTTTAGAAGCCATATAACGTGCTTCTAATACAGATTTCTCGAGATCCGCCTCTTCAAATTTTGCTAATCCCTCTTCGTTTTCAGAAGTAGTTCCGCTATTGTCACTATCGTCCTGATCAATAATAGTTACTTCAACAGGGTATGATTTTCCCTCAGGATACGGTGCTCCTTTTACCAGCTCCGCTTCTTTACTATATTCCATCTCCCCGACAGAAACCCCCATTATTTGCTTAAATAAAAAGTTGGTACCATCTAGTATTTCTTTTCGACTTCGAAAGTTTTGCGAAAGATCAATTTTCATCCCCGTCCCTTGTGATACCGGTGTAAAACGATTGTATTTAGTCAGAAAAAGATTAGGTTCTGCAAGTCGGAAGCGATAAATGGACTGCTTCACGTCCCCAACCATAAACATATTTCCCTCTTCTTCTCTTTCTTCAGTAACCAATCGCAAAATAGACTCTTGAACCATGTTTGTATCTTGGTATTCATCTACAAGAACTTCTTTAAAATTTTTCTTGTATTGTAATGCTGCTTCAGAAGGGAGTAAATCTCCTTCCTCCGTTATCTCACTTGTTAATATTTCAAGACAATAATGTTCTAAATCTGCAAAGTCGACAAGTCCTCTTTCACTTTTTATTTCTTTGAAACGACGCCCGAACTCTTTTACCATTTCGACTAGAGTAGAAATAACACCCTTCATTTTCTTCATATCACCAAGAAAAGCTTCAGGTCTCCGGGAAAAAAACTCCTCTTGTAACTTTTCAATCATTTTCTTTCCCTGATCACGTAGTTTTTTTGCTTCTTCTACTAAGGCTTTTTCATACTCTTCCCCTTTGCAAGGCTTTAATCTAGTAAAATGGATATTTTGCATTTTTTCATAAAGCATTTGCCATGATTGTTGCTGGGCTACCAGAAGTCTATCAGCAATTTCTAGGTCATCTAAAAAGTTCTCTGCTCGTGGTGCTGGTCCTCCTGGTACTTTTGTTAGCTCATATGCTTGGTTAAAAAGCGTTTTTGCTCCTTGAAGCTGAAGTTGGATTTCTAGTTGTAAAGGAGGTATAAACGACAATTCATCAATAGTAAGTTCATCACTTATGTCATACATATCGACCAAGTCATCAAGCCAGTATTCAGGTCGTGGGTGAGATCTAGAAAAGTCATACAGCTTCCGAATCATATCTTGAAGTGCAGCATCACTGCGATCATTTGTAAATGTATCCACAAGACGGTAAAAGCTTTCATTATCCTCCTTGCCATATTCATCTTCGAATAGATCATCGAGAACTTCATCTCTTAATAGGTCCCCTTCTGTTGCATCTGCCATTCGAAAGCCTGGATCAATATCAATCATGTAATAATATTTTCTAATTACTTCTAAGCAAAATGAATGCAAAGTGGAGATAGATGCACGATTAAGCAAGCTTAACTGCTTTCGTAAATGTCCGGAATGCGGCTGCTCATCAATCGCTTTCTCCAGAGCTTGACCTATTCTGTGGCGCATTTCCGCTGCCGATGCATTCGTAAATGTTGCGACAAGCAATTCATCCACATCTAAAGGATCGTTTTGATTTAATATTTTTTGAATAATTCGTTCAACAAGAACCGCTGTTTTACCAGAACCCGCTGCTGCTGCAACAAGTATATCCTGCCCCTTCGCCCAAATAGCTTTCCACTGATCATCCGTCCAAGTTACATCAGTAGGTTTTTCAGGAATTGTTTTGTTAGTCATTAGTGTTGTCCTCCTCTCTCAATTTGTTTAAAAGATCTTGCGGCTTACTTGCTTGAAGCACTCTATAATCATTTTCCTCTAATGATTGATCAAATTGGCAAACGGAACGGAAAGAACAAAATTGGCAAGGCGTTCGGTCCTTTAACTTGTATGGCGAAATCTCTGTTGCACCAGAAATAATTCTGTTTCCAGACTCTTCATAAAGCTTGCGTACGTGTTTTCTCATGTAGTGGAAGTCTTCTTTAGACGCAGCTTTTGATTTTGATGATAATGTCCCGTCTTTTTTAATTCCAGCTGAAATAATGTCAGAACTTCCTGTTTCTAACGTCTGATCCATTAAACGAACAATTTCAGACTCCCCGAGCACAAGTCCTTTCATCTTAAAGCTTTTGAATATTTCATTTTCAATTTGGTCGAGTGTTAAGACTTTTTTACTGTTAACCATTGGATTATGAACATGGAAATATAGGACACCTGCAGGTAGTGCCTCTTGCCCGACGAGGCTACGAGAATTAGATAACACAATATCTAGATATGTCAGCATTTGCAGCGCTAATCCATAATACACTTCTGTCATATCCAGATCACGGGAACTAGATTTATAATCGACAACACGTAAATAGACACCATTCTCATCCTCCGCTTTATCTACGCGGTCAATTCTTCCTTGCAACTCCATTTTGGTGCCGTTACGAAGCTTAAACTGGAATGGAGGTAGTGCCTCTTGCGGACCAAACCCTAACTCAACACCAACTGGAACGAATCCACTTGCTTTTGCATGATCACTTAATATCATCGATGCACGGCTAATAATATGTTCCAATTTCTTAGCAATATAATAATAACGATTAGAACTTAGTAAGATTTGATGTTGCAGTTTAGGTGCGAGTGCCTTTACAGCTTGTTTTGCTAAATCAATACATTGAGCTTTTGATAACTGCGACCAGGTTAGCCCATTTTTTTGAACTTCCTCAGAAATCCACTTTAATGCACCATGGAACATTTCTCCGATATCCGGTGCCTCTAGCTTAAATAATTGACGTTCACGCAGTTTCAAACCATGACTTGCAAAATGGGAAAACGCACAACCGTGAAATAGTTCCATCCTGGAGACACTTGCCAAAATCGTGTCTCCATATAAATCCTTACTTGTTTCTTCAGACAATAATTTAGCTCTGTTTTCATAAAACAAGCTCGATAAAACATGTTTTGCTCTTTTATTCCAATTAGAGTCCTTCATATAAAAGTTATACACATCCCACCAGAAATCGTACATTGGATACTGGCGTTTCTTTAGCTGCAGCTGTGCTGTTAAATGAGATATCGTTACATTAGGGTTGGAGACATATTGCAACTGCTCCATTTCCGGTAGATCTGATGGTTCATTAATTAATAGTCTACCTGCACACGCTGGGACCATTTCTTTTATCCTTTTTATATATGGTGAAGGAAGTAACGCTTTTCCTTCTTCATTCGCAATTGGGTAGCTGATAAACAAATAGTCACTCGGTGTTGTAAAGGCTTTATAGGCAAGGAATTCTTCATCTAAAAGCCTCGTTCTACTGCTTGGTGCAATATTCATTCCTTTTTGCAGCAAGATTTCCCGGTCCTCATCAGATAAGACTCCATCATCGGTCAATTTTGCCGGTAGTACACCATCGTTTAAACCAATTACAAAGGCGGCTTTAATATCCGCTAACCTGGACTTCTCTAAATCAGCAACCATCACTTGGTCAACAGCTGGCGGTACTAAAGAAAATTTCATGGACTCCATACCTGCATCCAAAATAGTTGCAAACTTTTTCGTAGAAACTTCTTCTTCCCCAAGCATCTCGACAAATTGATCTAAAAGGTCCATAACAGCTTTCCACGCTTGGTCATGTTCTTTCGCAGCGATAAGATTTCCGCTTTCTTCTGCCTCAATACTTAATTTTTCAAGCTTTGCTGGAATATCAAGCTCCTCTAGGTATAAATAAAGCGTTTCGCAATAGTCTCTTCCTGTTTTTTGACGCTTTAATCTTTTTACTAAACGTAAAATGGGTGTTGTAATAAATAAGCGAAGTTCGTTTATTTCCTGCTCAATCTCTTTTTCCCTGTCTGTTTGAGGAACATCCGCATGCTCAAGGCCTCTAAAGCGACGATATGTCCAACGATCTTTTTTCGTCCATCTGTCTCCTTTAATTCCATAAGCAAGCACGTAGTTTTCCAGTCTGTCCATCTGCTCGCGCAAGTTCTCTGGTTTTCTTTTATACGGGAATAAAAGGTCCGTCTTCACTGCACGAAACACTGGTTCATATCGCCAATTCGTGTTCATAATTTCTAATGTTGATCGTATTAATTCAATCAACGGATGATTAAGCATTGTTCGCTTTTGGTCGATAAAAAATGGGATTTCATGATCATAAAAAACAGTTTCTAGTGTATCTCGATAATCTTGACCGTTCCGAACAAGAATCGCTATATCTTTGTATCGGTAGCCACTATCCCTTGCAAGTCTATTAATTTCACGAGCGACCCCTTCAACCTCTGCTCTCCTGTTAGCAGCTTCCATCCATTCAATATGAGAAGTTTTTTGCTTGAACTCTACAGCAGGTCTTTCGTCGAAATGGTTTTCTAAATGAACCAATGCCTTGTCCTTAAAACGAACGGTATTGTTTAAAACTACCTCCTCTTCGAAAGTAGCATTAGTTGTTTTCCCAACTTCAACAAGTGTTTCATAGGTTTCAGTAGTCATCCTAAACAAACTCATCTCACTGAAAGGAATTTCAGCCATCATTTGTTTATCCATTGTAAGAGAGATGGATATTCTTGAGCTATGTCGAATTAGCTGCTCAAGAATCCGATATTCCTGAGGTGTAAAACTATGAAAACCATCTATATAAATTTCAGCATTTTGCAGCAATAGCGATTGCTCAATTTTTTCGGCAAGCAGTTGAAAGTAATCTTCAGAATCAATATATTTGCCAAATAAACTTTCTTCAAACTTTTGATAAATCAGTTCCAAATCATGTAGCTTATCTGTAAGTACCTTTGAATTTTCCTTTTCTTTAAAATCAACTAATTCTTCCGGTGTAATACAGTATCGTTTAAATTCTGTGAGCATTGTTTCCACATGATTAATAAATCCCGGCTTGTCGGAGGCTTTTGAGAATATATGCAATTGATCTTTATTATCTTCAATGATTTTGCGGATCAACATATTTAAGCCAACATCAGAAAGATGATATCGACTCATCCCCCCTGTTTCCTGCAAAACCTTCCATGCAAGTCTAGTAAAACTAAACACTTGTGCGCGAATCATCCCGTTTAAACCAGGAGTATTGGCGAGATTGTGTTCAGATAAAAAAGACATTTGCTCTGGTACAACATAAATAATTGGTGGTCCGTTTGGTTGTTCACGGAGCTTTTGCTTCATTTCATCTAGCATATAATTGGTTTTACCTACACCGGATCGTCCAAGTATAAATCGTAGTGACATTAGTTCACTTCCTTTGTATAGTTAACAGCTTGAGGTCAATTGTCACCTCTAGTTTACTTCCACTTTTCTTTGTCTAGTTCCAGCGGCTAGGGGCTCGAGGGCTTTTCTGAAAAAACAGCTGAGGTTAAAAAGACAACCTCTTCTGTTTTTCCCGAAAAGCTTGTCGCCCTGCCCAAGCCGCTTCCTCTTTTCTATTTTAACCAAGGCCTTATTCGTTTTTTTGGATAGGTTCATTATAGTATAGATTTTATATATTTTGAGGGAATCCGCTCATTCTTTCTTTGGAAAAATTGGATATTTGATGAATTATTCGCAGAAGACACTCTCTGTCCTCATGAAGGAAAAAATAATTCCTTTGGTCAAATTAAATTTTATGCGGATGGGGACTTGCCGTATTTTCATACTTTAGTATAGGCAGGTGATTGCATGGAACAAAAGATGGCATTAACGTCTTTTTTGTTAGTATTTATGGGGATTATGGTAGCAAGTAATATATACACATTCATTCCAATTTACGAGGATATTGGGCAATCACTAAAACTACCAATGGAAAAAGTCGTTGTAGCTAGTAGCTCGTTTTCCTTTTTTTATGCGTGCGGTCTTCTTGTGTTTGCAAATATTGCAGAACGCGTTGGAAGAAAAGAGGTACTTGTTTATGGTTTGGCTACATCTGCAGTTTGTACAGTCCTTGTTGCTGTAGCATTTAATTTTGAATGGTTGTTTTTATCGAGAGGTGTACAAGGGTTCTTTTTAGGAAGCTTTGCTCCTGTTGCATTTGCGTATACGTACGACTTATTTTCAGGTAAAAGGCGGACTTTTTTGCTTGCACTTATTAATTCTGGTTTTCTTCTAGCTGGGATATTCGGACAGCTTGCCAGCGACTTTATTACGAGATGGAGCAGCTGGCAAATAGTATTTGTTGGTTTTGCAGCAATGTATTTTATATTGTTCCTACTTGGACTTCATTCACTTCCCAAAAATAAAGTATTAAAATCTCGTGAAGACAGGTCATTTTTGCGTTTAGTAAGGTTAATATTCCGGAAAGATTTATTATATTGCTATGGTATCGTTTTCACTTTATTAGCTTCTTTTGTCGCTTATTACGATAGCTTAACTAGATACTTAACATTGGATCCATCTCTTTTATTTACGATTCGCACTGTTGGACTAATTGGCGTACTACTGTCTTTATTTACTGGAAGACTAATTGAAAAAATTGGAGCATTCGGGACATTATTTCTTGGAATAGGCCTCGCATTTGTTAGTATTGGTATCTTATTTGGATTAACACAAGGAATGAATGCCCCCCTTCTGATCATCTCTTCTGTCCTGTTCGTTTCGTCTATCTCACTATTACTTCCGACAATTATCACATTTATCGGCCAATTAAGCATGGAGTTACGCGGTCAGGCACTTAGTTTGTACTCCTTTATTTTGCTAACCGGCGCCAGTCTAGCTCCTCTATTGATTATGCATTTCAGTTTCTTTCAATCTATTGTGCTACTACTCTCCTTTTTTGTTGTGGATTTATTTTTAGCCGTTAGACTGATAAAAACAATGAAAGGAACTAATTATAAACAATCAACACTCTTTGAATAATTACTTAAAAGGTCCGTCCCTCATTACGTTAAAGCATTGAGGGACGGACCTTAGTTTAGTTTTTCCATTCGCTGTGAAGAAGACCGTATAGTAGCATGTTGTGTCTTTTGCCGTCTCGTCTTAGGAATTCGCGGAATGTCCCTTCTTGTTTGAATCCTAGTGACTCGTACAAGTTTATGGCTCGCTTGTTGTAGTCAAATACAGTTAATTGCAAACGATGCAAATTTAATTCATTAAACCCGTAGGCTAATAGGCGTTGGAGTATTTCTTTCCCATACCCATTTCCCCAATAGCTTTTATCTCCTATCGCTATCGTTACCCATCCCACTCTATGACTCCATAAAATTCCTTCAATTTCTGCATAGCCAATAATTTCATCATTCTCTCTTAAACGAACAGCAAACCGGATAAAATTACTTCCGCTATCATTTATCCACTTTTTTACTTCCTCATCTGTTTTTGGTTTATATGGAAGTGCATCAAGCAGCCTTTGTAACTCTTCCTGATCGTTCCAATCTTTAATTTTCGCAGTATCTTTTTCATGAAAGCTAGATAAATATATTCTTTCTCCTGAAAGTAGCGATTTCATTTTATTTCCACCTCACTATTCAACATTCTATAAGGAAACATCTCTATTTAAAATTTTTATGATTCTGTTAGGACTTTATTTATCCCATCATAGCTTTTCGTAAAGTGAGACTTCAATTAGTTTCCTATCTAACACTTTATAGCTGCTTTGCTGTTTCTTTCCTTTTTACCTCTTCAATTTTATGAACAAACATTTGAAATACTTTTCTTTTCTCTTCTAAATCACGTATGTATTCTTTTAACTCACTGTACTTCTCTTCAAATGGTTTATGGTACATTTGACGAATTTTTTCAATAATCTCTTCATTTACTGTTGATTGAATTACTTGTTTCGTTATCCCATATTTATACGAGTAGACTTTTAATTCTTTTTTGACTTCCTCATATTCTTCGTCAATTTGCTCAAGAACACCAGAGATATCCTCTTGCCACTCATTGAGCGACTCTTCTAGATATGCTGCCATATCATTCATTATCACACCAACCCTATTTTATAGATTACTTTCATTATAACTCTCTCTTTTTACAGGCGGTTTTCTATAAAGTTACAAGGTTTTTTCATTGTATAAAAAAGTTCATTCCAATTCTAACTATTTCTCTACAAAAAAGAACCCTGCCTTCTTATGCAAGATTCTTTATTAAGCAGATTAATTTGTAAATTGTACACCCCATTCACTAAGGGGCCAGTAGCGTAAATTAACCTTTCCTACAACTTCCTCTTCATCTATAAAACCAAAATAACGACTGTCCATGCTGCCTCTACGGTTGTCACCCAGAACGAAAACTTTTCCATCCGGTACTGTCTTTTCACCTGTAATTTCTTTTAGTGTAAAATCTCCAGTCAGTTTATCATTTATCGTTTGTTTTTTATATTTATCTAGATAGGGTTCCTCGTAATACTTGCCATTAATATAAAGCTTGTCATCTTTATATTCAACAGTATCCCCTGGCAAACCAATGACCCGCTTTACGTAGTCTTCTTCTTCATTTGCATGGAATACGATAACATCAAAATGTTGAAGTTCACCGATTTGGTAGCCAATTTTATTAACTACGAGTTTATTTCCATCTTGTAGCGTGGGCATCATTGACTCGCCTTCTACTACGTAATTCGAAAAGAGAAAGGTACGAATGACTACAAAAATAATTAATCCTATCCCTAATGCTTTGACCCATTCTAATCCTTCTCTTTTAAGTTCTTCTTTCAATTTGATTCCTCCTGATTTTTACGTTCAAAACGGTGATGATCTCTTTCTAGCTTTTTATTAAGTCGAATTTCGACTTGTTTTCCGACTAGCCATAAGACAAAGATTACTCCAGCTACAATGGCGGTCCGTAAAGGTTGTTTTACTAAAGATATAATATCATAACCAATAAAACTTATGGTAAAAATCATAACCACTTTCCCTGTTAGGACAGCTAACATATATTGAGCAATGCTGATTTTTGACAGTCCCGCAACAATGTTAACCAACGCAGACGGTGTAAAAGGGAAACATAACAAAAGAAATAACGGGCCAAATCCATGTCGATCCACCCAAGTCGTCAGTCTTTTTACCTGTCGATTTCGACGTAGCACTCCAAAGAGTCTACCATGACCATATCTTCTTACGAGCAAAAATACTAACAATGCCCCTAGTGATGCTCCTACCCACGAAAACAAAAAACCTAGCCAAAGACCAAAAGCACTTGCGTTTGCCATAACAAAAACAACTAATGGCAAAAAAGGTAGAAAAGCTTCTAGCATTGGAAGCAATATTCCTGGTAGCGGACCAAAAGAGCGGTACTTATCTATAACATCCATAATATTTTCTAATGTAAATAAGTCTTTAAGCATGTCTATATTCATAATATATGTTTCCCCTTCGTCTGCCATGAACAAAACTCATATTTTAAAAAACTTCCTTACGTTTTTCCTCATTTTATCATAAAGTGAAATTTCAAACAGTGGTGAAGTTCCCACTATTTGTTAGTCCCCTTCTACTGCCCGTTAATATGAGATAAAAACTAACTATTTCCATATTATTCACACCGTGGCGTTTAAATAAACTTCCTTACAGTAGTAAAAAAGTTTCCTAGGTCTCCCATTAGAGAACTAGAAAACTTTCTTTCGCAACCCTTATTAAAGATACTCCTCAAACCATTCTATAATCGCCTTCAACCTTTCTACCCGTAGCGATGGCTTTCCTGTTCGAGACAAATTATGATTAGATTCAGGGAAACGAATAAATTTCGTTACCTTGTTCTCTCGTTTCAATCCTACATACAGTTGTTCCGCCTGTTCAATTGGACAGCGATAATCTTCTTCGCTATGCAAAATTAACAACGGTGTTTCTATATGCTTAATGTAGGCAAGCGGAGAATGCTTCCACAACTTTTCTACATCATGTAAATCGCTTTGAATTTGCCATTCGGAAAAATAATAACCAATATCACTTACACCATAGAAACTAATCCAGTTGCTGATCGAACGTTGAGTTACCGCAGCCTTAAAGCGGTCGGTGTGTCCAACCATCCAGTTGACCATAAATCCCCCGTAGCTCCCACCAGTTACACCTATTCTTTTCGAATCAATGAATTCAAACTCATCAACAACAAAATCAACAGCAGCCATCAAATCTTCATAGTCGTTTCCACCATAATCACCTCTAACTGCATCTACGAAATGCTGTCCGTAACCGTAGCTTCCCCTTGGATTCACGTACAAAACAGCGTAACCTTTGGCTGCAAGTAGCTGAAATTCATGAAAAAATGTATTCCCATACATCGTATGCGGTCCACCATGGATTTCAAGTATGAGTGGATACTTCTTCCCTTTCTCAAATCCTACTGGTTTCATCAGCCATCCCTGAATATCCAAGCCATCTTTACTTTTCATCCATAGTGACTCTGGTGATGATAGTTCTTTTTCCGCCAACCATTCTTTATTCATATCCGTAATCCTTTTTACTTCACCCGATGGAACATGTAGAGAGAATAGGTCTCCAGGTTCTGTCGGCCTGCTAAGTGCAATGAGCATGCTTTGTCTTTGTGCATCAAAAGCAAACTCGTAAATATGCTGTTCTTCCCCTAATAATGCAGGGTACATAGCTCCCTCTATATTTCCATAATACAAAATCGTGTTCCCATGGTCTGAAGCGATAAAATAAAAGCTTTCATTATCATTTGACCAAACAATTCCAGGATTTGTTACCCCTTGTAAACTATCAGAGTTCATGTAGTCACCAACAGGAAAGTCCATCACTTCTGTTAAACAACGATGCTCTTTAAGAGAGCAATCATACACCCATAATTTCGAATGTGTTGCATTTTCAAACTCTCGCTTATGACCGATGTATGCCACATACTTCCCATTCGGCGACCATGAAGCTTGTCCATAATATCCTTTTCCGTCAGTAATTTTTTGTAGCATCTTTGTTTCAGGGTCTAACAAGAATATATCTGATTGAAAAGAGAAATCCTTTTCCTCAGCATCATCTCCTGAAACAGTAATAAAATTCCCATCAGGCGACCATCCACATAACCCATAATCATTTTCATCATCTGTTATTCTTATATTAGTTTCAGTCTCCAATTCGAGTAATGCTATTTGCGAATGCTTATTATCGTGAAAACCTCGGTCATCCGATTTATACTTAAGTTGAGATGTAACAAATGGTTTTACCTCTTCCAATTCATTCGTTTTTTTCGAGACACTCAATTCTTTCCCCATTTCTAAAAACGTAGTGTAAGCAATTTTCCTCCCACATGGTGACCAAACTGGATTGCTTGCTCCACTTTCACAAAACGTGATTTGTCTCGCCTCCCCACCATCTCTATTCAAAAGAAAAAGCTGGTTTTTCCCGGAGCGGTTGGATACAAAAACGAGCTTGCTTCCATCAGGTGACCACTTAGGTAAAAATACTTTATCTTCCCCAAATGTCCATTGAACACGTGATCTCGTTTGTAAATTAATGTGATACAAATTTGATATGTAATCATTCTTATCTTTACTCAAATGTGTTTCTATGTAAACAGCTTCTTCTCCATTTGGAGCAAGTTCGGGAGCAGCAACAGACTTCATTCTATAAAGGTCTTCCTCTATAATTACTCTTGATAGTGATGTCATCTTTTAACTTCCTTTCTGTCTAAATGAAATAATTTATTCAATAAGAAATCATGTAAAAAAGTGTGAGAAAAACCCCACACTTCTAATTTTCACCACTTTTAACAGCTATCTTATCGATAAATCCCCCTCCTAAGAGGAAGGAGTACATTATGAATACTACATTTACTCAGACTCAGATTCACATTCCCCTTTCTTCTTTTGATTTTTCACAAGATAAAAAGTGTTTTTCCTTTTCGGTTTTCTTGTTTTAGATGTATGATCTAAAAAATATTTACTCTTCATCTCTCCTATCCTATCAACAAAGGCAAATTGTAATCTTGCTGTTCGCTGCAGTTGATTTTCGAAAGATCGGAAAGAAATTGGCACGATACAAGATACAAAGTTTTTGAAAACCACCTTTGTATGGCCTTGCTCCGTTTTATTATAAGTAAGAATATGACTAGGGGCTATCCAGATGCAGTTCTGCTTTGTTGGGGAGGTAGTAGGAAATACATAAATCGACATATGTGAGTCTATCATAATTGGGGGTTTATAGTTAATGCCAATTAATTTATGAGTCCCACTTTTTCTGCCATCATAAGAAGCCCCAAAGTACTCGCAACTGTTTTTAATAATATCAATCGGTTTAAACGGTGAGAGGAATGTTTCCTCCTTCTCATAGATCTTGCTATAGATTTTTTTCCCATATTTCCAAGGTTGTATCATCATAGTATGTGGATTAATTTCATACTCCTCAATAATTCTTAATTTACTCATTTTATTCCCTCCTTTGACAAAATTCAACAAACACTGTAACAAATTGTACCATAAGACCCTATTTTTTTCAAATAATTTCAAATATTCATCATATTAATGTTATAAAACTATTTACTTATATAGAAACATTTTAAAATTCATTAAGAATATTTCTGGTTTTATTGATTATTAACACAGGTTTAGAAATATTATCAGAATATTTAATTATTTTTGTTGAATATTTCGTGTTTTTTCCATATAATAATAAAAAGACTCAAGAGGTGATCGTAGTGGAAAAGAAAAAATCCTATACTGAGTTAACAAAGGCTTGTGCGATGACCCGACAGACGTCCAAGGGAAAAAGTGTTTTAGAGATTTATGTAGATATGGTAATCCATGAAAGTTTACTGACTACTAAGAGAAATGAAATTCTTGAGCAAATTAATACTTCGCTTGATGAACAAGACAAAGATAAATTCATGGAACTGACAGATGAATTAAAGGAACTTCAGGTTGGCTACGGACTATAAAGTGAACTCCCTTTTATGGGAGTTTTCTTTTTGTCCCGAATAAAATAAAACTTCAATCAGTGGGGGTGGTTCACTGCCCATTAATGTGGGATAAAAATATGAAAGGCTGCTTTAAAAATCTAAAGCAGCCAAACTTTATAACTTCTATGGAGTTTTTTCTTCCTTTTTCTCCTCTATTTCATATTCTTCTAGCATATTTAAACGCTCAAGCATTGTTGGATGTCCATATCGGAAAATCTTAACTAAAAGTGGTGGGTTCACTTGGCTCAAACCTACTTTAGATAGCTTTTGAAAAGAAGAAATCGCCGCTTCTTTATCTTGTGTCATTTCAATTGCGTAACGGTCTGCACGTGTTTCTTCATAGCGTGAGATCCAATTAGAGAATGGACTAACAGCAAACATAAGCATCGATGTAATCATTAAGAACAGTGGAAGTGAACTTAAATTGGAAACATCCGATATTTTCATTTCATCTGAATATTTACGGACAATCCAGTTCATCAACCTTGCTGCTATATATAAGCCAATAAACGATAGTACTATATAAATGGCAATCCCTATATAGATGTGCTTTTCAACGTAATGAGCCATTTCATGTGCCATAACAAAAAGAATCTCTTCATCTTCTAATTGTTCTAATGTCGTATCCCAAAGAACGATCCGAGAGTTAGACCCTATTCCTGTAACATAGGCATTTAATGCATTTGTTTTTTCCGACATGTCCACCTCAAAAACATGTTCTGCCGGAATATTTGCCCTGCTAGCTATATCAAGGATTTGTGCTTCTAGTTTCTTATCTTGCAAAGGATAAAAGTCATTATACAATGGATCAATCAAAACGGGTTGAACAAACATCATAAAAATACTAAACGGAACAGATAATGCCCAAGCTGCCAACCACCATCGCTTTTTAAACCGCTTAATTAACGCATAGAGCACGGACACAATAATAAAGGTCAGTAAGAAATTTACCCAAAAATCGGTTAATTCATCTTTCATCCACATCGAAAACGTCTGAGTAGATATGTTATAAGTTGTTGAAACTTTATACGAAATGAATTGAAAAGGAAAGATCGCGATATACGATACAAGCGAAAGCCAAAATAAATAAATGGCTGTTTGTAAAAAACCGACTTTCGTTGTTCCTTTCGCCCATCTTTCAAAGGCCCTCGATACACCAAATATCAATATAAGGAAGTAAAATAACCATTCATACGGTGTAGATAGGAAAAATAGGAGGTTTTTTATTGTCGAGAATTCCTCACTAAGCATTATCTCCCTGCTACTCATAAACGTTTCTGGATCAGCACTGCCCCCTTTATACATTTGAGGTAGTGTTGAATCGGCAAGATAAAACAAATACACATATAGAATGACGCCTAACAGTAAATAGGCGAATACTGACCTGAATGCCCATTTTTGAAGCATGTTCCTTCCTCCCTTCTCTTCTTTCTTTACTATATGTAATAACCCGTCCATACATTTAGAACTTTTCTATATAAAGTTATGATACATATGAAACTTTTCAAAAACAAAAATGCTGGCATCATTCTACCCCTAAATAGCCACACATAGACTGTTCCATTAGAGTCTGCATACGAATACTTTATTCTTCACACCAAAAAAGCCACAAAGAGAAAATCTCTCCTGTAGCCTATTCCGCGTTAACGGGCAGTAACTCCCCACTAATGGAAGTTTCACTTTATGTAAAGATAATCGAGTAAATGGATAAAACAGCTATTGCACCTAGGACAACAACAATAACATTAGCTCCTAAAAAGGCAAATAAAAATGCAGCTAGCGCACCCGTTATACCAAACCAGATATCCCCTTCTTGGATTAAAAGAATTTTCGGGAAAATAAGTGCACCTAAGACAGCATAGGGAACATTTTTTAAAACCCCTTGTAAAAACGGTGGCAATTCCTTCCCTTTAAATAAAAGAAATGGAACCATTCGGGGAATATATGTTACGACAGCCATCCCGATAATCATAATAAGAATGTCACCCCTCACTATTCTTTTCTCCTTTCTTTTTTATACTAGCGACCCATTCCACAATCACCGCAGAAACGAAAGTTGAAATCATAATAGCCCACCCTTCAGATAAATCCGTGGTAAAAAGAAAAACGCTATTAAGTGCAGCAGCAGTAGCGGCAAGAAAAACAACTTTTACACTTTTTTTCATTGAAGGAACAAGAAGCCCGACAAACATTGCATATAAAGCAACGGCCATACTTGCTTGCAAAAACGCTGGAAGTATTTCTCCAATAAAAAAACCAAGCCCTGTACTCACAGACCAGCTTGCATAAGAAATAACCATAACGCCGAAGGCATAGGCTGTTTTTACCTTTCCTTCTTTCACCGATATAACGGTAAATGTTTCATCTGTAACTCCAAAAGAGTATATAGCTTTTTTAAACAGGCGATCTTCCTCTAGTTTTTCACTAAGAGAAGCTGACATTAAAAAGTGACGAATATTTACAATAAAGGTCGTTAGTACAATTTCAAACACTCCAGTCCCCATCGCAAGCAAGCTTAGTGATATATATTGAGCTGCACCAGCATACACTAGTAAACTCATTAATACCGTTTCCATAAATGTTAGTCCCGTAGTTCTCGCTAATAATCCAAACGTTATAGCTACAGGAAAGTATCCAAGGGCAATGCTGACTCCTCCTTGAAGACCTTGTCGGAACGGGCCGGCACTTTTTGTCTCAACTAATGCCTCCATTTTCTTTCCACCTTCCTTTATACTAGAAAATAAGTTTAATATTTCAATAATTTATTATATTATACATATAGACGTTATAGTATACAAGCGAGGTTTAGTAAACTATGGAAAATCTGTCGATACAAGTAGGAGAAAATATACGAAGAATTCGCAAAGAGCGGGGATTGAGTCTTGAACAAGTGTCTGAGTTGACTTCTGTCAGCAAGGCAATGATTGGACAAATTGAAAGAGGAGAGTCAAACCCGACAGTAGCAATTTTATGGAAAATAGCCAACGGGTTAAAAGTCTCTTTTTCTTCTTTGTTAGAAAAATTAAACGCAAATGTTTCTGTTATCCACTATGAAGAGACCATTCCTATATTAGAGGATGACGGAAGATATATCGTTTACCCAATTTTCCCTTTTGATCCGATGAAAAAGTGGGAAAGCTTCCGTGTAGAATTGAAGCCTGAATGCTCTTATACGAATGAAGGGCACCCAAAAGGAGTCGAAGAATATATTACCGTTTTAGCTGGTGAATTAACAATAAAGATTGATAATGAGTATTATCAATTAAAGGAAGGAAGCTCCATCCGATTTGCCGCACATCACGGTCATCAGTATTTGAACCAGAAAAATAAAAAGGCTATATGCCAAATGATGATTTATTATGGTGGAAGTTAGGTTAGATAAAGTGAAACTTCAATCAGTGGGGCTTACTTCCCGTTAATGCGGGATAAAATAAGGGCAGCTCCGAAAGTGCCTAGCACTTTCGGAGCTGCCTTTCCCCTATTTCCCTTTGAACTCGGGTTTCCGCTTCTCGCCGAAGGCTAGCAGTGCTTCTACCCGATCTTCCGTTGGTATAGTAAGCTCATACGCTTTTCTTTCTATTTGCAGTCCTGTCTGCAAATCTGTATTCATCCCATTTTTCACGGCAAACTTTGCTTGTTGGAGAGCGATAGGCCCATTTGCAAGAATTTTCTCTGCAAACGAGTTAACTTCTTCCCAAAAACGTTCTTTCGTAACCGATTTGGTTACTAGACCAATTTCCACCGCTTCTTCTGCTGACAGCCTTTTCGCAGTTAAAATTAGCTCCAACGCCTTTGATTCACCAATTAACCTTGGCAAACGTTGTGTTCCTCCTGCTCCCGGAATAATTGCCAAGCTTGTTTCGGTTAATCCCATGGAAGTGCCGTTAACAGCAATTCGAAAATCACAAGCAAGGGCAAGCTCCATTCCTCCTCCAAATGCATAGCCATTCATGGCTGCAATTGTCGGCTGTGGCAACGTGGAGGCAGCTTGAAAAACTTCGCCAATTTTATAAACATTTCTTCTCACTTGCTCTTCCGTTAATGTTTTTCTTTCTTTTAAGTCTGCTCCAACACTGAAAGCTTTTTCTCCAGCTCCTGTAAAAATAACCACCCGTATATCAGAGTTGATTCGAAGTGATTCAACGACACTTTCAAGGCTAGCTAGTGTATCGTAATTAAAGGCATTCATTGCCTCTTTTCGATTAATTGTAACGATTGCTAAATGCTCTTTTATCTCTAATAAAATACTATCCATAACCTACTCCCTCCTAGTTTGTTTAATAGAAATAATTCGACACCTCTAGTTGAAAACCCTTTCAATAAACAGAAAGGAAAAGAGACTTTCCGAATAGTTGCAAACACTTATCGGATAGTCTCCTTTTCTATTATCCTTGTAAAACTTGATCCTTCAATGATCTTCTTAAAATCTTCCCTGTTGTATTTTTAGGAAGTTCTTTTAAAAATTCAATTGATGCCGGGAGTTTATATTTTGCTAAGTGCTCCTGACAATAAGCAAAAAGCTCTTGTTCTGTAATGTTTTCATCTTTTCTTACAACATAACAGGAAACCGCTTCTCCCCGTTCAGGGTCCGGTATACCAATTACTGCTGCCTCCACAATACTTGGATGATTGTACAATACCTCTTCTACTTCTCGAGGATACACATTGAAACCACCAACATTAATCATATCCTTTTTACGGTCTACAATATAAAAATAGCCATCCTCATCTGTCCTAGCAAGATCTCCTGTATATAACCATCCATTTTTAATTGTTGCTGCTGTTTCATCTTCCATTTTATAATAACCTTTCATGACATTCGGACCTTTTACAATAAGCTCTCCGACTTGTCCTGGAGGAACTTCTTCTCCTAACCCGTTGACCACCTTATTTTCAACGTTCATAATGCTCATTCCGATAGATCCGGGCTTGCGTGGGCGATCAAGTGGATTGAAGCACGTAACAGGGGACGCTTCAGATAATCCATATCCTTCCGAAATTACGACATTAAACTTTTGTTCAAAGTTATTCAAAAGTGCAACCGGCAGCGATGCTCCTCCTGATATGCATAGACGTAAAGAAGCAAAACTTTCAGGCTTTCCTTCTGAATATTGATAAAGGAAATTAAACATTGTAGGCACACCAGCAAAAACAGTAGGTTCATACTTTTCCGCTATATCAAAAATTTCCTTCGGACTAAATTTCGGGACAATTAATAATGTAGCACCTTTCATCAGCGGTGCATTCAATACGACAGTTAAACAAAAGACATGGAACATTGGAAGCGTCGTAATGACTCGATCCTCTTCATTTATTTTCAAATAACCTGCTACATCAATTGCGTTGGAGTATAAATTTTTATGTGTTAGCATAGCACCTTTTGGCTTACCAGTAGTCCCTGATGTATACAGAATAAGTGCAACATCTTCTTCCTTTAAGTCGGGAGCTTTGAAATCTAAATAACCACTTTCCACCACACTTGTAAATGATTTCATTTTTCCTGCTGCTGAAAGCTGAGATAAATCCACACCTTTTGCTCGCTCATCCCCTGATTCACAAACAATATAATTCTCTACTTCTGGAAGTGCGTGATGCATCTTTTCAATTAACGGCACAAGTAAATCTAATGTTACAATCGCTTTTACATCGCCATTTTTAATAACATAACTAATTTCATCCGGTGTGTAGATTGGATTAATCGGAATAACCGTTAAACCTAAGCGTATAGCACCATACAATCCAATGACAAAATGCGGTGAATTGCCTAAAACTAATGCTATATGATCCCCTTTTTTCAAGCCTAACTGCTCCAAACCACTAGCAAACTTCGTGACTTCTGCATTCAATTCACCGTATGTACTAGACTGGCCCATAAAGTAATACGCTGGTTTAGAAGCATTAATTTTTGCTGTTTCATCTAACCGTACTGATAAATTCATCTTAACCCCTCCTCTTTTTGTTATGAATGAATACTCATTCACATAAAAATAAAAACTTTCAAAATATATTTTATATAAAGAAAAATTTAAATACAAGGGAATAACCTTCTATCCTTTTAAAATAAACTTTATTCATACCATCAACTTCTGTAAAATCCCAGTGTCTCCTTGTTAATCTTTAAGCCAAACAACAAAAAAGCTGACACCTTTTGATAATTCAAAAAGTATCAGCTTCTATGTGTAATAATGCGATTAATAGACTAGATTAACAAATTCTTCTTTCGTAACCTTTCCGAAATAATAAGGGATATCAACCCCTTCTAATGCCTTTTCTATTTCTGCACGTTCGTATCGAAGATTAGTAAGTTTATTTTCAATCTCACTTACATCTCCTACACCGAAGAAGTCTCCGTAAATTTTACAATTCTCAATAATACCTTTATTTACATCGAGGCGTACATCAATTTGTCCGACTGGAAAACGATTTGAATGCTGAAGATTGAATTTCGGTGATTTTCCATAGTTCCATTCCCAATTTTGATAACGCTCTTCTGATAACTGATGAATTTTCGCCCAGTCGTCTTCTGTAAGCACATATTCTTGAACATCTTCTTCATTAAAAATATATTCAAGCAACATAGAGCGGAATTCTTCTATTGTTATTTTTTCTGATAAAAACTCGGAAATATTAGCAACTCTGCTTCGAATCGATTTAATTCCTTTTGACTTAATTTTGTCTTTTTTCACTTTAAGTGCAGAAACAACGTTTTCTATTTCAGAATCTAACATTAATGTCCCATGACTAAACATACGACCTCTAGTAGAAAATTGTGCGTTTCCAGAAATCTTTCTTTCCCCAACAACTAAGTCGTTCCTTCCGCTCATTTCAGCATCTACACCCAATCGATGAAGAGCCTGAACAACAGGTTCTGTGAACTTTTTAAAATTATGGAAGCTTTCCCCATCATCTTTTGTAATAAAGCTAAAATTTAAATTCCCTAAGTCGTGGTAAACGGCTCCTCCTCCTGAAAGACGACGTACAACATGAATTCCATTGGCATCAACATATTCTGTATTAATTTCCTCAATGGTATTTTGATTTTTCCCAATGATAATCGAAGGCTCATTTATGTAAAAAAGTAAATACGTTTCATTAATATCTAGATTTTTCAATGCATATTCTTCGATTGCTAAATTAATTCTTGGATCGGTAATTCCTTTATTATCAATAAACAACATGTTTTTGTTCCTCCTACACTTTAAGTTAAATCTCGACTGTTAGCCCTTTATGGGCTAGCAATGTTTGCCCTGTAAAAATCGATTCTGCCTCCGTTTTTAATTGATCCATATCCCCGAATTGAGGCAGGTGCGTTAATACTAATTTTTTCACTTTAGCTTCTTTTGCTATTCTGGCTGCTTCTAAACTTGTCATATGTCCTGCACCGCTTCCATCCATATCTCCATAGAAATTAGATTCTGCTAATAACAGGTCTGCTCCCTTGGAAAACGGAATGAAAGATTGTTGAAACGCGGAATCTGCTGTATACACAATAACCTTCCCTGCCACTTCAATTCTCATGCTGTAACAAGGTACTGGATGCTTTGTACGAAGAAATGAAATCATGTAAGGGCCCACTTTCAAAGTAGAGGATGGATCATACACTTTCCCTTCCATTACATTTTTATAAGAAAGCTTCGAAAAGGCATCTTTATCTTCGTTATGAGCATATACCGGTAACATATTTCCTTGTTTCCCCAAATAAGATTGGATTAACAAAGCGTGTTGTAGTACACCAATATCCGCAATATGATCCGGATGGTAATGCGATAATACAACAGCATCAATATCAGTTGCAGAAATATAGTTTTGCAGTAAAGACAATACTCCACTACCACAATCAATTAGTAACGTAAAACCATCATGTTCTAACAAATAACCGGAACTCGCTTCATTAGCCTTGGGGTACCCACCCCATTGTCCTATGACAGTCAGCTTCATGTTATCTTCCTCCTCTGTATATCAATCAGAAGGTCTTTGTTGGCGCATGCCCTCGCTCATTAACTAATGTCCTAACACAGCGGCACCACATCGTGTTGTTGTATAAAGTACACAACTTCTTCCCTTCATTGAAAAGGGTTATCACTTATAACATTAACTATACTCCATTGTGCCTATTTTTTCAGCTTTTTGATATTAATTACAAAAAAACATTGACGAGAATAAAACTGTTATAATACAATATAATAAATTAAACAAAGTTATATAACACAACTTGTCCAAAGGGGAAAAAATTTACGGAGGGTGATCGACTTGTTAACCAATGTTGTAGAATTCTTTAAAAATTTACCGCCTAAATCTTGTGCTCAATGTGGAGCTGAAATCGAAGAACAACATGAATGTTACGGAATTTATTGCGAAAAATGCACAACAGATCATGAATTTTAGTAAAAAAAAGCAGAGGACGCACAATAACGCGTCCTCTGCTTTTTTTTAGTTCCAACAGTTAAGCTTCTTGATGGTGTTTTATTTTTTCCTATTTTACTTCCACCATTTCCATTATGTGACTATGAATGTCTTCCCCTTTTGTTACATGAATATTAATATGATACATACCTTCTTTTTTAAATGAGTGTTGAACACTATATTCTCCAGCATTTTCTGTAGAACTTAAATCGATCCACTCATGTTTTTCGACCCCGTCCTGGATAATTTCGAATCTTACTTCTGCTTCTTCTAGCGGTTGTTCTTCATTTTCCACCTGCACTTTAAATTGTGCATCTTCGTTCACTTTCAATTCATCAGGTTTTTCTAAACTAATTGTAACAGGCTGGTGTTCTTCTCCATGTTCATGATTTTCCTCCTCATGGTTATGGGTTTCTGCTTCAACATTGCCAACATTGATTTCCGTTTTAGGCATTGTGTGCATATCACGAGCTGTTACATGGACTTGAATAGTATATATTCCGTTTTCCTTGAAATCTTTCTCTGCAGTATAATTTCCATTTTTCGTATGTTTACTTTCTAGCATTTCACTATTATCTTTATCCCCATTTTTCCACACTTCATATTTTACTTCGCTTGCATCCTCAACATTTTCTTCTCCTTGTGTTACGTGAGTAGAAAATGTTACCGTTTCATTTGATTTAGCTGTTTCTGGGACTTGTAGGTCAGCTTCAATAGGAACTACCTTTTCATTTGAACTACCACTGTTTTCTTCTTTATCATTAGATCCACATCCGCCTATAATTAGCATTAGTGCTGATAAAACGATAATAACTGTAATTTTACGAAACATGCACACTTCCTCCTTGAGTATTAACTAGTTTACGATACCTACTGTACTATAAAATGCTTGCTATAAATCATCTATTTTTGACTAGAGTATGACAAACCTTTTGTTTTTTTAAAAAAGCTGTTTTCGTAAGGCTCTTTTCTCATAGATTGTTGTTTTTACTTATAAATTCAGCCCGTTGATTTCCGCGGGAAGAGAGTCAAGTGCCCACAGCGAGAATCAACTTAGTAGGTTAAACTTAGTTTTTCGTTTAAAAAAACATCCCTTTAGAAAATAGCCTTTAAAAAAGAGGAATTATTCTTGGAACAGTCTAAACAACTACCATTCTTAACCAATAACTGTATTTTCAAACTCTTATAGTAGAGGAAAAATGGCAATACTTATTTTCTACAATACTAGAAAAAGAACCGCTCTATATAAAGAACGGTTCTTTTTCCTGTTATTACATTTCTTCTGCAAGTTTGCCATATTTCTTTTTAAATAAAACAGTAAGGAAAAGAACTGTAATGATAAGAAATACTACTAAAAAGCTAGCCAATACTCTAAGGTTTTGCCACATAAATGCGAAATCACCAGTGGAAATTACAGCTTTAAAACCTGCTACAGCGTAACTCATAGGCAATAATGCATGTATAGGCTGTAGGGCACTTGGTATTAATTCAAGTGGGAAGGTTCCTCCACTTGTCGTTAGCTGTAAAATTAAGATGATGATGGCAATGAAACGACCAGGGTCTGCTAATATCGTAACGAGTGTTTGAATTATTGCAAAGTACGTCAAACTTGTCACAATCGCAAAAAGATAAAATAATGGGATATTTTCTACTTGCAAATCAAGACCAATTAATAAAATGGAGCAAGCCAGTACAGCCTGTATAATCCCTACTGAAGCTAAAACAGCATATTTTCCAAGGAACCACTGTATTCCACTTGATGGTTTATCCGCGGGCTCTTTTAATGAATACACCATCGTTACTACTAAAGCTCCAACAAAGAGACTGAGTGATAAGAAATATGGGGTAAACCCTGTACCATAGTTTGGAACATTATTGATTTCCTTTTTATCTACTCCAACAGGAGAGGCAAGCATATCATAGGTATCATCATTTGCATCTACACTGTTTGCCTCTTGTGATGCATCTTGCAGTTGATTATTAAATTCTGTTGTTCCATCAGATAATTTGTTCGTACCATCCACTAATTCTGATGAACCGTCTGCTGCCTTTTCCGATCCATTTGCTAATTTAGTAGACCCACCGTACAATTCGTTTAATCCTGTATTAAGTTTACTTGCTCCGGTGGCTACCTCAACTGAACCTTGACCAGCTTCTGCTAATTTTTCATTCAACAGTCCGAAATTTTTCACTAATTCATTTTGACCAGTGATAAGTTGATCGGAACCCTCATCAAGTTTCTGCATCCCTTTTTGCAAGGCGATAACCCCATTGTGGATTTTTATCTGACCTTGATTTAATGCCCCAATACCATCTGCCAATTGTCCTGTTTTTTCTTCTAACTGGCTAGCACCAGCACTTAGGCTTTCTGTTCCTGTTGCCAATTCTTGAGAGCCTTTATTAAGCTTGATTAGTGCACCTTGTAACGCAGTCTTTTGTTCTTCTGGAAGACTTTCCAACAATGGTTGTAATTGTGATTGTAATGCAGAAAGTCCTGCGTTCAATTCTTGAGCACCAGTATGTGCAGATTGTGCACCTGTATTTAATTCTGCTAACTTCGCATTAATAGTTTCTACTCCCGAATGAATGGTTGCTGTTTTTGAAACAGCATTGTCCGCCCCTTTCTCTATCTCTTGAATACCTGCAGCGGATTCATCAATTCCTGCTGCTAACTCACTGATTCCATTTTTGGACTTTACAGCACCTTCATCTAGAAGTTGATACTTTTCAATTAGCTGTGTAAGCCCTGCAGAAACTTTTGATGAACCTGAAGCAAGATCAGCGGCACCGTTTCTTGCATCCGCCAAACCATTATTAAATTCAACATTTTTCTCTGCTAAAACAAGTAAATTTTCCTTTAGTTCTTTTGCACCTTTTGAGAGATCCATTGCTCCATTATTTAATTCTCCTGCATTATCACTTGCAGTTTTAAATCCATCACCCATTTCCTGAATTTTATCAAACATTGTTTCCGCATATGTTTCCGTAACCGATTTTGATAAACTAGCCTTTATTTCCTTTATTGCATTTTCGCCAATTTGTGAGGATAAAAAGTTAAAACCCTCATTAGGAACATATTTTAACTCCAGTTTTTTAGGTTGATCCTCCAACAATGTCGCTGCATTTTCAGAAAAGTTTTCAGGAATTTCTACAAGCAAATAATATTCTTGTCTTTCAAGATTCTTATATGCTTCTCCCCTTTCAACAAAGTGAAAATCAAACTGATCACTATCTTTGAGATTTTCTATTAGATCAGAGCCTACTTCAAGACTTTCACCATTAAACTCTGCACCATTATCATTATTGACAACCGCTACAGGCAGATCACTTAATTGGCCATAGGGATCCCAGAAGGCCCATAAAAACATTCCACTATACATTATTGGTATAAATAAGACTGCAACGATAGGAATAAGTAATTTACGATTCCTAAAGATCGCTTTGAATTCCGCCAAAATAGATTTCATTCCATTCCCTCCATCAATAGTCACTGACTAATTTACCCATTTAGTCAGTGAAAACAAAAATAAAATGACCATTATGTCCACATAGTCATTACAGACATAAAATAAAGGATTACCCTTTTGATAATCCTTTAAAAATATAAAGTTCGAATAAGTCGGCAATTTCATCTTTATCCAATGGTCCATGAACTTTCTCCCAGTCAAATATTAAGGAAACATACAACCTTAACATAATAAAAGCAGTTAATTCAGGGTTACATTTTTTAATTTTCCCTTCTTTAATTGCATCATTAATTTTTAAACTCAAGAAATCTATTACTACCTTCTCGACTTTTTGGATTACTTCTATTACAGCTGGTGTCCCCATTTCTTTTGCCTCTTGGTAAAGTTTGATCGTAAGTTGATGTTCTTTGCGAAACTCAAGAATACGAAATAACGCCCGATGGACATTTTCAAAAAAAGAGACTTTTGGATTAATCGTTTCCTCTGCTGCTACTTTCATTTCATTAATTAGTGATGAAATAATTTCATCGAATAATTCTTCCTTATTTTTAAAAAAGGTATAAATTGTTCCCTTCCCTACATTTGCAAGCTTTGCAACTTGATCCATTGTCGTTGCTTTATAGCCAAAAAGAGAGAAAGACTTTGATGCTGCTTCAATAATTAATCTTTTTCGGTCTACTGACAAGTTTCACTTCACCTCTGACTACATGACTATTTATGAAATCCAGTCATTTATTGAACAAAACTAATTCTACTGCAACACACAAAAAAAAGCAAGATGTTATCTCTATGTTTTTTACTCCATAGACGATGACACCTTGTTCAGAACCCTCTCTACCGCCTTTTCTGCTTGTTCAATGCAATCAGGGATTCCTAATCCTTCAAAAGAGCTTCCAGCCACAAAAACACCAGGAAGTTTTTCCGCTAATTCGCGGTTCAGCTTTTCTAATCGTTCTTTATGACCGACAGTATATTGAGGCATTGCTTCTTTCCATCTAGTTACAATGGTAAAGTTAGGGTTAGTAGAAATACCCATAATTTTATTTAAATCTTCCAATACTATCTCCTCAATTTGTGCATCTGACAAGTCTACAATCATTTCATCCCCCGCTCTTCCTACGTAGCACCTTAACAAGACATTACCTTCTGGAGTAGTATGCGGCCATTTTTGATGTGTCCATGTACATGCATTAATACTAAAATCACTGTTGCGAGAAACAACAAACCCCGTTCCTTCCATATCCTTTTTAATAGCATCTGCAGGAAAACCCATTGCAACCGTCGCCACTGAGGTAGATGGCATTTCCTGAAGATGATTAAAAAACGCATATTTTGAAAACATGCTAGAAAGGACAGAGTGCGGTGTCGTAACGATAACATTGTCTGCCTCGATAACTTCTTCATTATTGCACTTTAACAAATAAGAATCACTTGTTTGCTCAATTTCTGTTACCTTTATTCCCTTACGTACTGTTACCTCATCTAATAAGTTTTCAATAGTATTTACAAGAGACTGTAATCCTGACTTTAGTGTAAGAAAAGCACCCTTTTTCTCTCCTGTTCCAGTTTGGATTTTCCTGTCTTGGTCGGAAGTTTTTTTCATCCCAAGAATTAAGCTACGGTGGTTTTTCTCTGCTTCGTAAAATTGCGGAAAAGTTGACATTAAACTTAAACGGTCAATATTACCAGCATACATTCCTGATAGTAACGGTTCGATAAGATTTTCCACTACTTCATCGCCAAGTCGTCTTCTAAAAAAGCCACCTAGAGACTGATCACCATCCAACCCTGATCGCGGTATGACAAAATCTGCTGCTGCCCTCATTTTCCCAGTAAGTGAGAATAGACCCGTTGAGATAAATGGACCAACTTGAGTAGGAATTCCCATAACTGCCCCACCTGGCATTGGATGCATCTCTCCATTTATAACCACATAAGATTTCCCTATTGGATTACTGATTAATTCTTCTTTTAACCCGACTTCTTCCACTAATTTTGTAGCACTTATTTTTCTGGTCAAGAATGAATCTGGTCCTCTTTCAATCACATAACCATCTTTTTTCACTGTTTGTATCTTCCCACCAAGTCGATGGCTTGCTTCAATAAGCTGAATTTCTATAGACTGCTTATTTTCTTTCACCTGTTTTTGTAAATAGTACGCTGCTGCTAACCCTGTTATACCACCGCCAATGATTACTACTCTTTGCTTTCTTTCCAACACGGTCATCACCTTCTTTATTAAAAATTCCGAATTTTATTAAGGTGAACAAAAATAACGAGAGGACTGACCTTGGAGGTATTTCCATTACAGTCAGTCCTTCATGTATTTATATAGAAGTTCTTCCTTACGTTTGTAGGTAAGAAAAGAAATTATTGCTCATTTAGATTTTTAAGAACTACTGTTGCCAATGCATCAATAAATTCGGGTTTACTATTAGGCATTTCTGGACGGTAGTATGCCGCACCTATTTCATCTGTTACGACTTTACATTCATAATCATTATCGTATAAAACTTCTAAATGATCGGCAACAAAACCTACAGGGATATAAACAAATGCTTTGTACTGTTTTTCTTCATATAAGCTTCTAGTTAAATCTTGTACATCTGGACCTAACCAAGGATCTGGTGTATTCCCCTCACTTTGCCAGCCAACTGCATATTCTGTGATTCCTGCACCTTCAGCAATAAGTTTTGCTGTTTCTTCCAATTGAGATGGGTAAGGATCACCATTCTGCAAGATTTTCTCAGGAAGACTGTGGGCAGATACGATGAGTACAGCATTATTTCTTTCCGTTTCTGACATAGATGCATATGTTTCTTTTACCTGTTTCACCCAATAGTCAATAAATTTGGGCTCATCATACCAACTTTCTACAGAAGTAATCGTAGGACCTCCAAGTTTTTCAGCAGTTTCTTTTGCTCGTCCATTGTACGATTTCACACTGAACGTTGAAAAGTGAGGAGCCAAAACGATAGATACAGCTTCTTCTAAACCATCTTTATGCATCGCTTCTACCGCATCTTCTACAAACGGCTCAATATGTTTTAAACCTAAATACATTTTAAATTCAATATCGTCCTGCATCGAGTTCAGCTGCTCTTCTAGCTTTTTCCCTTGGTCCATTGTTATTTGAGCAAGCGGTGAAATTCCGCCAATCGCTTCATACCTATTTTTTAAGTCATCAAGTAATTCTGGAGAAGGCTTTCTTCCATGACGTATATGCGTATAATACCGTTCTATATCTTCTTCTTTATATGGAGTTCCATAGGCCATTACTAATAGACCCATTTTCTTTTTTGCCATTTTTATTCACCTCATCATTTATGTCGTTCTATCTATATTTTGTCACGTTACCATTGTTGGCTCCAATTTTTTGCTTTATACAATGTTAACGTGCTGTGTATTCGTGAACGAATGCAGCAAGACGTTTTAATATGTCAGGATTCACTTGCGGGAAAACACCATGACCAAGGTTAAATATGTAACCAGGATCCATCATTCCTTGATCAAGAATTTCCTTCGCTCGCTCTTCTATTACTTCCCAAGGAGCTAACAATATTGCAGGGTCAAGATTTCCTTGAACTGGTTTTGTAATACCCATTTCTCTTGCCTCTTTAATTGGCAATCTCCAATCTAACCCTACTACATCTAAAGGAAGACTATGCCATTCCATTGCTAAATGACTCGCTCCTACGCCAAACATAATTAATGGAACATTTTCCTTTTTTAATTCTATAAAAATTTTCTCCATAATTGGCTTTATAAAAACTCGATAGTCCTGCCTATTCAATGCACCAACCCATGAATCAAATATTTGAAACGCTGATGCTCCTGCTTTAATTTGTGCTCTTGCATATGTAATAGTCATATCTGCTAGCTTGTCCATTAATGCGAACCACGCTTTTGGTTCTGCATACATAAACGCTTTTGTCTTGTTATAATTTTTCGATGGACCACCTTCGATCATGTAGCTTGCCAACGTAAATGGTGCACCCGCGAAGCCAATAAGCGGTACAGATAATTGTTCCTCTGTCAAAAGCTTGATTGTGTCAAGCACATAAGGAACATCATTTTCCGGATCTATTTCTCCAAGCTTTTCAACGTCTGCTATCGATTGAATTGGATTGTCAATTACAGGACCAATTCCTGATTTTATCTCGACTTTAACGCCGATTGCAGGAAGAGGTGACATAATATCTTTGTAAAGAATTGCTGCATCCACATCGTATTGTTCAACAGGTAGTCTTGTTACATAAGCTCCTAGTTCCGGTTGATGTGTAATTTCAAATAGTGAATATTTTTCCTTGATTTTGCGATATTCAGGCTGTGAACGCCCCGCCTGTCTCATATACCAAACTGGAACATGCTCCGTTTTTTCTCCTCTTGCTGCTCGTAAAAATGTATCATTAAAATTCTTCATTCCTTTGATTATCCACCTTTCTCCATGCATGCTAAAGTAACCCCATTGTATTACAAATGGAATAGAATCAAAAATAATTGACCACTTACACTTGATTGAATACTAATCTTTATAGACACGTGCCTACGACGTGCAAACACGGAATTATAACCTTTTAACCATTATCACTATAGACTTTTTAAAAAGAAAAGTATAGCTACCCATTCCAAATGTCATAAAATTGCCGATTTTCCTTGACAAAATATTGTCTAACAAGAAAAGCGGAAGTGGCTTGCCCAGAGGCGACAAGCATAAGACGAGCTTCCCAGAAAGGCG
>NZ_JBHUMF010000029.1:0-54106 GCF_042684945.1 Bacillus seohaeanensis
TTAAAATAAAACTTGAATTAACGTTGACGTTTTGCTTTGTTCAGTTTTCAAAGTTCAATGTGTTTGCCGCTCGTTTTAAGCGACTTTAATATCATAACACCGACAATATTCAGTGTCAATAACTTTTTTTGAAAAAGTTATTCGATGTGTGTCACCCTGTTTTGCGGCAACAGATAATAATATACCACCATCTCGAAATTCATGCAACAGTTTTTTTGTTTATTTTTTATATTTACTAAGGAAAATATGGTAGTCAGAAAAGTAGCTGATTTTATAATAAAATGCCCGGCTTCTCTTCAAACAATATATAGTATATCCTGAACAAAAAGGGCACTATATATCGTTCAGATAGAGACTACCGGGCACTAAACAATCAAAATCTCCTACCTACTACTATAAACTAATCACGATGACGCATTAATGGGAATAGTAATACATCGCGAATAGATGGAGAATTGGTCAGTAACATAACAAGACGGTCAATTCCGATTCCAAGACCACCTGTTGGAGGCATACCATATTCAAGCGCTTCTACGAAATCTTCATCCATCATATGAGCTTCATCATTACCTTCTTCTCTTTCTTTTAACTGTGCTTCAAATCTTTCCCTTTGATCGATAGGGTCATTCAACTCAGTGAAGGCATTTGCATGCTCGCGGGCCACAATAAACAATTCAAACCTATCAGTAAAACGAGGGTCTTCATCATTTTTCTTTGCAAGCGGTGAGATTTCCACCGGGTGGCCATAAACGAATGTAGGCTGAATTAACTTCTCTTCGACCTTTTGTTCGAAGAATTCATTAACAACATGTCCAAATTGCATATTATCTTTAATTTCAATTCCGTGTTCTTTAGCCAATGCTCTTGCTTCTTCATCAGACATTTGCTTCCAGAAATCTACACCTGTATATTCTTTAACAGCATCAACCATATGAAGTCTTGTCCATTCTGGTTCAAGGTTAATGGAGTGTTCTCCATATTGTACAGTAGTAGAACCAAGTACATCTTTTGCGATGTGAGCAACAAGATTTTCTGTCAAAGACATGATATCGCGGTAGTCTGCATACGCTTCATAGAGTTCGATCATCGTAAATTCAGGATTATGTCTAGTAGAGACACCTTCATTACGGAATACTCGCCCTACTTCATATACTTTTTCCAGTCCACCAACAATAAGTCTTTTTAGATGAAGCTCTATTGCGATACGCATGAACAAAGGCATATCTAACGCATTATGATGTGTAATAAACGGACGGGCAGAAGCTCCTCCTGCAATAGCATGCATCATTGGTGTTTCTACTTCTAAGTAACCATTATCATCTAAGTATCTTCTCATAGATTGAATAATACGACTGCGAGTAATAAACGTCTCTTTACTCTCTTGACTCGTAATAAGATCTAAGTATCGTTGGCGGTAACGTTGCTCAACATCTTTTAGACCGTGGAATTTTTCTGGTAATGGACGTAATGATTTAGTAAGCAGGTGGAATTCTTGTGCTTTTACAGAAAGCTCTCCTACTTTTGTTTTGAACACAGTACCTGTAATTCCTACTAGGTCTCCAAGATCTGCAGTTTTAAAGATTTCATACTGTTCTTCCCCAATAGCATCTTTACGAACATAAATTTGGATTTGGCCAGGTAGATCTTGAATGTGAGCAAAACCCGCTTTTCCTTTCCCACGCTTTGTCATAATACGGCCAGCGATGGTAACAGTAATCTCTTTCTCTTCAAGCTCTTCTTTTGAGAATTCCTCAAATTGTGTTTTAATTTCATTTGAATCGTGGGAACGATCGAAGCGTTTACCGAATGGATCTAATCCTTTTTCGCGCAAAGCATCCATTTTATCCCGACGGACGCGAAATTGATCGTTGATTTCTTCGTGATTCATATTTTCCACTCCTATTCTATCTACTTTCCGTTTGCGATTTGCTATTTTATATGTTTTAATACCATACTATTTTACACAATAAAAAGGCTTGTAACACCCCTAAAGTGTTAGAACTATAAAAAAAGGCAGTCCCAAAGAGCCTTTCTACTCTTTAGTTCATGCCTTTTATAGAATAACATATTAAGATAAGAAATACATTAACTTGCTTATCCCGCAGATACTCGACTTGCTTTCGCCTCAATTTCTTCTGCTAGTTGCTCTAGTACAGAAACAAGTTCTTGTCTTGTATCACACTGATTAATTTGGTTACGGAATTTCGCGTTCCCACGAACACCTTTTAAATACCATGCTGCATGCTTTCTCATTTCACGAACAGCGATATTTTCATTTTTTATGCTAATCAATCGGTCTAAATGAAGTTTACAAACATCCATTTTTTCTCTTACAGATGGTTCATCTATCAGTTTACCCGTTTCTAAATATTGTACTGTTCTGTAAATCATCCACGGGTTCCCTAGTGCCGCTCTTCCAATCATAACACCGTCTACACCAGTCTCTTTTAACATCCTTTTCGCATCTTGAGGTGTTTTCACATCCCCGTTATCGATAACAAGAATGTTAACAGCTTGTTTTACATCACGGATGATATCCCAATTCGCTGTTCCTTTATACACTTGAACACGTGTACGCCCATGAAGAAATACAGCTTGAGCTCCTGCTGTTTCAATCGCTCTCGCATTTTCAATCGCAAATATGTGGTCTTCATCCCAACCTACTCTCATTTTGACAGTTACAAGCTTATCAACAGTATCTACTACAGCTGAAACCATTTCGTGAATTTTATTTGGGTCTAGAAGCCATTTAGCACCTGCATCACATTTTGTGATTTTTGGTACAGGACACCCCATATTACTATCAATAATATCCGCATTTGAATTTTTATCAACAAATTGAGCAGCCTCTACTAGCGTTTCTTTTTCACCACCAAAGATTTGCAAGCTCATTGGATATTCACGCTCATTAATGTGAAGCATGTTCATTGTTTTTTCATTTTGACGGACAATTCCTTTATCGCTTACCATCTCTGCACAGACAAGCCCTGCATCAAATTCTTTCACCGTTAATCTGAAAGCAGAGTTCCATACTCCAGCCATTGGAGCTAAAATGACTGGAGTATCCATTTGGATATTGCCAATTTTCAGCAAAGTAAAACATCCCCAAACAGTCACCATCTATATAAACGGAAACATATCTGTACCACTATTCTTCCTCAGGTATTAAATCCTCTACAGAAATATTTAACACCTCCGCTACCTTTCTAAGGAAATCTTCCGTAGGCATCCTCGTTCCTCTTTCTACTTCTCCAAGGACAGAAACGGAAATTTCCAATTCCTTTGAAAGTCCTTCCTGTGTGTATCCTTTTAATTTTCTAAATGCACGAATGCGTCTTCCCCATTTATCTGTTTCCATAACCGAACTCCTTCTTTATCAGGTATGTCGTCTAGAATGTCAATGAAAGGGGCCTTGAATTTAGGATGCATAAGGCTTGGAGCAATTTCTAGTAGTGGTATTAGAACGAATGCTCTCTCCTGCATCCTCGGATGTGGAATCTGAAGAATCTCTGATTCAATATTTTCGTCATTATAGAGTAAAATATCAAGGTCTATTATTCGTGGCCCCCATTTGAATTGCCGCTTCCTTCCTAGGTCCTCTTCTATCTGTAAACATTGGTGTAACAGGACTTCAGGGTTTAAATCCGTACTTATTTCCACTACCATATTCAAAAATTTACCTTGTTCTGTGTATCCCACTGGATCTGTCTCGTAAATAGAGGAAACACTCGTTATTTCGATATCTCCGTGACTACTAAGAATATCGACCGCTTCTTCTAAATACGTTTTTCGGTCTCCTATATTGGAGCCTAACGATATATACGCAATATTTTTCATCTTATTTGCTCCTAGTTATTTCTACCGCCACAGACTTGTAATGTCCGGGTATAGGGGGATCTGGTTTAATTAAAGTAATAGTGCAGCTTTTCACTATATCAAAGCTTTCAAGTAAAGAAGCAGCTATTTTTTCTGCTACTGCTTCCACTAAATTCATCGGTTTTCCTTCTACAATAGATTTACATACACCATAAACCTCTGCATAATTAACGGAATCCTTGAGATTGTCAGACTGCCCTGATTTTCTTAAATCTAGGTGAAGTTCAAGGCTAACACGGAATCTTTGGCCTAATGTATTTTCCTCTGAAAAAACTCCATGATAACCGTAGAACTCCATTTCTTCTAAAATGATCTTATCCATCAATCCCTCTCCTTCCCACAAGAACATCCATCATCTTCGCCATGCGGCTTATTTCTTTCACATCATGAACTCTCATAATATGACAACCCTTTTGAATACCATAACAAACTGTTGCACCTGTTCCCTCTAATCTTTCCTCCACGGGAAGGTCCATAATCTGTCCAATCATCGACTTTTTCGAGGTGCCTAATAGCACTGGGTAGCCAAGCCCGACAAATTTATCTAATTCTCGCATCATCTCTATGTTCAACTCTACATCTTTTGCAAATCCGATTCCAGGATCAAGGATAATTTTATCATCCTGTACACCAGCTTTTTTACAGATAAAAATACTTTCTTGAATATCTTGAATAACATCTCTAATAAAATGAGTATAATTCCTGTTATCCCGATTATGCATAAGAATAATTGGTACACCTGTTTCCGCTGCTACCTTTGCCATCTCCGGCTCATACTTTGCTCCCCAAATATCATTGATAATATGAGCTCCAGCTTTAATTGCAGCCTCTACTGTCTTCGCCCTATATGCATCAATAGAAATCGGTACATTTATTTCTGCTGAAATGGCTTCGATAATTGGAACAACCCTTTTTATTTCTTCTTCAACAGAAACCTGTATATGACCGGGCCTCGTTGACTCTCCACCTATATCAATGATATCCGCACCATCCGCAACCATTTTCCTTGCATGATTTACCGCTGCATCTAATTCGTTATAGGATCCTCCATCAGAAAAGGAATCGGGAGTTATATTTAATATCCCCATAATATATGTTTTTCTTGAAAAATCTAATGAATAAGGACCGCACTGAATAACATTACTCATTCTTCTTCCCCCTTACTAATTGGACATTGGACACTGGTAGAGGGAAATACACTAACGTATAAACGTAATACCAAGGTGCCTTCACTCCTACCGTTTATCTTTGTTTTAATGTGCTCTTTACCTCTTCCATGATACAGGAATTTCTGTCGAGTTTCATCGTACAATTATTTTACAAATGCTTTTTTCACAGAAAAAAGAGCCGCTATTTTAAGCAGCCCTTTCCTCTTAATACACCTATTAGTCTTCAAATTGATATAACGGAGTACTTAAGTAACGCTCACCATTACTTGGAAGAACCGCTACTACTTTTTTACCTTTTCCAAGCTTCTTCGCAACCTCAATTGCTGCATAGATTGCTGCTCCAGAGGAAATTCCACCAAGGACACCCTCTTCTTTCGCAGCCTTTCTTGCATATTCAAAGGCATTTTCGTTTGACACTTGAATCACTTCATCATAAATATCTGTTTCTAAAACTTCTGGAACAAACCCAGCACCGATTCCTTGAATTTTATGTGGACCTGGCTTTCCTCCAGACAAAATGGCAGAGTCTGTAGGTTCTACAGCGTAAATAGAAATATCAGGGTACTTCTCTTTTAATACTTGCCCTGCACCAGTGATTGTTCCTCCTGTACCGATCCCGGCAACAAATGCATCTAGTTGATCACCCATTTGCTCGACAAGTTCTTTTCCTGTTGTGAGACGATGCACTTCCGGATTTGCTTTATTATTAAATTGCTGTGGCATAAAGTAACCTTCGCCACTTGCCAATTCTCCAGCCTTACGAATAGCACCATTCATTCCTTCCGATCCAGGAGTAAGAACAAGCTCAGCCCCGTATGCTCTTAACAAATTACGTCTTTCCATGCTCATCGTATCAGGCATTACTAGCAACGCTTTATAACCTTTTGCTGCTGCAATCATAGCTAAACCAATTCCTGTATTACCACTTGTAGGTTCTACAATAGTGTAACCTGGTTTAAGCTCTCCTGACTTTTCAGCTGCTTCAACCATCGCTAATGCAATTCGATCCTTTACACTACTTCCTGGGTTCATGTATTCAAGTTTTAAATAAACATCAGCACTGTTTTCATCTGTTAATCTGTTTAGTTTTACTACAGGTGTACTTCCTACTAATTCTGAAATTGAATTTGCAACTCTCGCCATGCTTCTCCACCCCAAATTCCAAGTATTTTTATTGGTTTTAAGTAAATTTACCAATTTTCCGTCAATTTGTCAAAGAAAAAGCACTTCTTTTCTCCTTAAATTTCACTCCTATTTTATCCCCTACTTATCAACTAATGCCTCTAGAGTTCCTTATTGCTTCTTGCCATAAAACCATTCCACTCCAACTTCTTCCCAAAAATCTTCTGGTTGTACTGGAGTTTCTAACTGTTCCAGTGCAATTTGTCTCCTAATTTGTCGCTTCACCTCATCAAAACTATAATGTTTTTCTTTCGTCTTCCCTTCTAGACGATAAATAACGTAATGATCATCCACTGCCACTGGATTCGTCCACTCCCCATTGTCTAGTGACTCTAATTCCTTAATGGCTTCCTTTGATAAATAACCGGAATTAACTGGAATATACCCAATTTCTCCACCAAGTGCTGATGATTGCTTGTCTACTGAATGTTCCATTGCTAAAACTTTGAAACTCGACCCATTCTCTAATTCTGTTATTACTTGGTCGCTATCTTCTTTAGTTAGAACAGTTATTTGTGCAAGCTTGTACATAGTAGGAATTTGGTATAGCTTTTCATTTTCTTCATAGTAGGAAAGCATATCTTCTTCCTTTACTTTCACATCCTTTGTAAGATATTCCTCTAACATCAATTCCGCTTTCAATTGTTTCCGGACTGCATCTTCATCGAGCACCATTTTTTGGTCATATGTATTGTATACTGATTGGATAAGCTCATATTCTTGGTCAATTTGCTCTTTAGATATTTCAATCCCATTATCTTTAGCAACCTTCTCCATTACCTTTTGATTAACTAATGCTTTTAATTCTTGTTCGCCGTACTTTTTTTCTAATCTATGTAACCAGTCTTCCCTGCTTACCACTTCATCTCCAACTGTTGCAACGGTTTCAGAAGCCGCATCCGTACCACTTAAGCTTTTATTTCCTTTTCCCCACAAAACAAGCGTAACGATATTCGTTATAAGCAGAATAGCTATTACAGATAATAAGGCGGATCGTTTAATCTTCAATTTCTTTCACTTCCCCTTGTATACAAATAAAACTCCACCAAGCAGGATTGCTTCCTCCTGATGATGGAATTTTATTTTACTATTGTAATAAACCTTCTAATTCTTCTTTTGAGAAAACATACGTTTCATTACAGAAGTGACACTGTGCCTCAGCTTTTCCTTCTTTATCAATCATATCTTGAATTTCTTCATTTCCAAGGCTAATAATTGCATTGCCAAATCGCTCTTTTGAACAGCGGCATTGAAACTGAACTGGCAGCTTTTCTAAAACTTTCACTTCGCCTTTTCCAAGCACCTCTTCTAAAATCTCTTCTGGAGAAAGTCCCTTTTCAATCAATTTTGAAATAGGCGGGATTTGTTTTAGTCTTTCTTCAATTTTTGTTATTGTTTCATCTGTTGTTCCCGGCATTAATTGGATAATAAAACCGCCCGAAGCAAGGATGGAGTTATCCGGATTAACAAGGACTCCTACCCCAACAGATGATGGCACTTGTTCTGAGGTAACAAAATAATAAGTAAAATCTTCCCCTAATTCGCCTGATACAAGTGGAACTTGACCGGAAAAGTTTTCTCGCATGCCAAGGTCTTTCACGATAGTTAGTGTACCGTTTGTTCCTACAGCACGGCGGACATCTAGCTTACCATGTTCATTTAAATCAAAATGCGTTTGGGGATTTGTAACATAACCGCGCACATCCCCTTTCGCATTACTATCCACTAAAATATGCCCTATTGGACCGTCACCCTCAACCTTAACCGTTATTTTATTTTCGCCCTTAAGCATTGCCCCCATCATTACACCTGCACTGATGGATCGTCCAAGTGCGGCAGAGGCAGTTGGCCATGATTGATGTCTTCTTTGTGCTTCTCCAACTGTGTCCGTGCTTTTAACAGCATACGCACGAACTTGTCCATCGTACGCTAACGCCTTTACTAAGTAGTCACTCATTGCTGTTTCTCCTTTCATTTAATTCAAGTTTCTTTTATAAATCAGCTTTAACCCTTTTAGTGTCAGAAATGGATCTACAACATCTATAAGGTTCGTTTCTTGCCCAATTAGAGCTGCTAAACCACCTGTTGCAATGACTGTTGGTTCTGTACTACTTTGAGCTTTCATTTTTTTCACGATACCATCAACTTGCCCAACATAACCATATAAAATTCCTGCTTGCATTGCAGATACTGTATTTTTACCGATTACACTTTCTGGTCGAGCAATCTCAATTCTTGGAAGCTTTGCTGCTTTGGAATAGAGAGCTTCTGTTGATATTCCAATACCAGGAGCAATTGCTCCACCCATATACTGCTTATCCTCATTGATATAGCAATAGGTAGTTGCTGTACCAAAATCCACAATGATTAATGGACCTCCATATTCATGGATTCCTGCAACCGCATTAACAATTCTATCTGCACCAACTTCTCTTGGGTTTTCATACTTAATATTTAGTCCTGTTTTAATGCCAGGTCCTACAATAAGCGGGGAAATGCTAAAATACTTTTTACACATACGTTCTAACGAAAACATGATTGGTGGTACTACAGAGGAGATAATAATACCATCAATCTCATCAAAAGTGAGTCCAACATGCTCAAATAGACTTTTTACGAACATACCAAATTCATCTTCCGTTTTATGACGGTTTGTTTCTGCTCTCCAGTGATATTTCAAATAATCCTTTTCGTACACACCAAATACTATATTGGTATTCCCCACATCCATAACAAAAATCATTTTCTCACCTACTAAACCATTGTTTTCACACTGCCAACATCATACCACATTTTTTATTTGTAGGTAATTAGAAGCCTTGCTAAAACTTAACGTTTTTTACTATGGAAATACTATCCACATGTCACATTTTATCATTTCCTTAACAATAACAAAAAGCACCGCAATGGGTGCTTTTTGTTATTGTTAATCTTCTTTTTTGTTTTCTTCTGAGGCTTCCTCAACTGGTGTCTCTTCACTAGTTGTTTCTGCTTCTTCATTTTTCTTTTGGATAGTAACCTTCACGTCTTTACTTTCCCCTGACTCATCAGAAGAAGATGTTGGACGGTCTGGTAACTTTCCATGTTCCATTAAACTTTGAATTTGACCAGCGTCTAAAGTTTCTATTTCTAATAAAGTAGTCGCTATTAATTCAAGCTTATCTTTATTTTCCGTAAGAATTACTTTCGCACGCTCGTAGCAATCTTTAATGAAACGTTGGATTTCAAGGTCAATTTCATATGCAATCGCATCTGAGTAGTTTTGTTCATTATTAATATCTCGACCTAAGAATACTTGACCACCTTGCGCTTGACCGAATTGAAGTGGTCCAAGCTTATCACTCATTCCGAATTCGGTAACCATTTTACGAGCAATTCCTGTAGCACGTTGGAAATCATTGTGAGCCCCGGTAGAAACATCGCCAAATATAATTTCCTCTGCTACACGACCGCCAAGTAAACCAGTAATTTTATCGAAAAGCTCCGGTTTTGTCATGAAATAACGATCCTCTTTAGGAAGCATAACAGCATAGCCACCAGCCTGACCACGAGGTACTATCGTTACTTTATGCACCATCTCTGCATCTTCTAAAACATTTCCAATAACAGTATGTCCTGCTTCATGGAAAGCAACAATTTTTCTTTCTTTTTCAGAAATGACCTTGCTCTTTTTAGCAGGTCCTGCAATAACACGATCGGTTGCTTCATCGATATCTGTCATATCGATTTTTTTCTTATTATGACGAGCAGCAACAAGTGCGGCTTCGTTTAGAAGATTTTCTAAGTCAGCACCTGAGAAGCCTGGTGTTCTCATTGCAATAGCTTTTAAATCAACAGATTCCTCAAGAGGTTTATTAAGTGCATGTACCTTTAATACCTCTTCGCGCCCTTTTAAATCTGGACGGTCAACAGTAATTTGTCGATCAAAACGACCAGGACGTAACAAGGCTGGATCTAGAATGTCTGGGCGGTTAGTAGCAGCAACAATAATAATTCCTTCATTGGCACCAAATCCATCCATTTCAACAAGCAATTGGTTTAGGGTTTGCTCACGTTCATCGTGACCCCCACCAAGTCCTGCACCACGTTGACGCCCTACAGCATCAATTTCATCGATAAAGATGATACATGGAGCATTTTTCTTTGCGTTTTCAAACAAGTCACGTACACGAGAAGCACCGACACCGACGAACATTTCAACGAAGTCAGAACCACTTATAGAGAAGAATGGAACCCCAGCCTCTCCTGCAACAGCACGAGCTAGAAGCGTTTTACCTGTACCTGGAGGACCCACTAACAAGACCCCTTTAGGAATACGTGCACCCACATCGGCGAATTTGCGTGGGTCTTTTAAGAATTCAACGACTTCCACAAGTTCCTGTTTCTCTTCATCTGCGCCCGCTACGTCTTTAAAGCGAACTTTCTTTTTCTCTTCATTGTAAAGCTTGGCTTTACTTTTACCAAAGTTCATTACTCGACTTCCGCCGCCTTGAGCTTGGTTTAAAAGGAAGAAGAACAGAATGAAGATGATCACGAATGGAATGATGGTCGTAAAGAACGATACCCATCCGCTTGTTTCTTTTGCTTGAAGGACATTAACATCTACTTCTTGTTCAGCAGCAGCAGCATGAATTTGATTCATTAGCTGAGTGTCTGTTGTTAACACATATGTTAAGAAGTATTCCTCTTCTTTAAATCCTTCTAACTGGCCTCTTACTTCATAAACTCCTCTTCCTGGTTGAACAGAGAATGAGGTTACTTCACCTTCTTGTAAGTTGTTTATAAATTCACCAGTTTCAATATTCTTAGTTGGTTCATTGCTATTATTAAAGTAACTCACCACACCTATTATGACTAGAAATACTAGTAAATAGAAGATGGTGTTTCGAAAGATCCGGTTCATCCCTTACCTCCTCCCAAACGGTAAACAAACTATATAAAATAGTATCATAGAAAATCATGGCATTACAACAAATTAGCATCAGGGTTAGTCTAATCCCTCTTTACATTACACCTATTCTGGTTTTGTATACACTTTAGGCTTCAATACACCAATATAAGGAAGGTTACGGTATTTTTCAGCAAAGTCCAAACCGTATCCAACCACAAACTCATCAGGAACGATAAATCCTACATAATCTGCTTTGATATCCGCTTTTCGTCCAGATGGCTTATCTAAAAGAGTAACAATTTTAATTGATTTCGCTTTACGATAGCGGAAAAGTTCTACTAAATAGCTGAGTGTCAAACCGCTATCAATAATATCTTCAATTATTAAAATATCTCTTCCTTCTACTTTTGTATCAAGATCTTTAACGATTTTTACTTCACCGCTAGAAACAGTGGAATTTCCATAGCTAGAAACATCCATAAAGTCCATTTCCATATAAGCATCTACACGTTTAAGTACATCAGCCATAAACGGCATAGCTCCTTTTAAAACACCAATTGCTAGTGGAAAACGATCTTGATATTCTTCTGTAAGCTGCTTACCTAATTCTTTGACCTTCTCTTGAAGCTCTTCTTCTGAAATTAATACTTTTTCAATGTCTTGGTTTAACACTTTTTACTTCCTCCTAGAAATGGATTCCTCTTAAATTGTAAGACTAAACTGTAATGCTCGCTTTCTTCCATATCGTAATTCGACTTTCTAATTCCAGGAACCCACAGAACATTCTCATCAGCATCGACAACTATCGGCCAGCTGTTTCTTTCATGCAGCGGGATTTTCTCATCTATAAAGAGATTTTTCAACTTTTTTGTGCCATTTAACCCTTTGAGTTTTATTTTATCGCCAGGCTTCCTTGTTCTTACCGCTAATGGCAGAGTAACTTTGTTAGGGTTTACGAAAAGATAGTCCAATTCCGCATCCTTCTCATAGCCAATTTTTTCTTTCAAAACAAACTGGCTTCCATCTGGAATTTCAACCTCCCTATTCACCAAAAGCCTATAGCAATAATCAGACGAAACATCTGGTAAATCATCAAAGTGGAAATAGCATTTATCATAACTACGTGTAACTTTAAGCCCTTCCGGTAAATCCAAGGATATATTTGGAGATTTTCCTTTTAATATACCCAACACATCGTAAATATGTACTGACGATAAAGAAGACGGTTTAGCTTTGTAAAGATAATTTAATATTAGATGAATCGACCTTCTTTGTAAAGGCAGAGGCATCGTTAAAAAACCATTGATATGTAAAAAAGAAAAAGTATTATTCCATACCTTATTCAAGCTTTGTCTCGTTAATTCCTCTAAGAGTGTTTCATCTTGTTTCAATTCTTCACTAAACCGCTGAAATTGTTCATGAACAGCTGGATTTTCTTCTTTTAGAAAAGGTACAACCGTTTTCCGAAATCTATTTCTCGTATAGTTCGTTTTCTCATTACTAGGATCCCTTCTTGGTTCAAGAGATTTACTTCTACAGTATTCCTCTATCATTTCCTTATTAACCGAAAGAAATGGTCTAATAATTTCTCCTGAAGCAAATTGGCGTTTAACAGGGATCCCCGCTCTCGTTACTCCTCCCGAACCACGGGTCAGTCTCATTAAAATTGTTTCCACTTGGTCATCTCCATGATGCCCGAAAGCAAGCTTTGTTGCAGATGTTTTCTCCATTACTTCTTTTAAAAACTTGTATCGAAAATGCCTTGCCGCTTCCTGCCCCCTCTCTTTTATCGTTTTCATCTCTTCCGCTACATTTATACGTTCCCCATAAAAAGGAATATCATGTTTCCTACAAAATTCTTGTACGAAAAGGAGCTCTTGATAAGATTCTTCCCCTCTAAACATATGGTCAAGGTGCGCCGCTATAACAGTAATCCCTAAAACTTCACGATAGTCATGAAGAAAATGAAGCAGAGCGATGGAGTCAGGTCCACCTGAAACAGCTGTTACAATGACGTCACCTGGACAAATAAGATCGTGCTTATTGATAAACTCCTTTACATTTTGTTCAAACATTTCCTTAAAGCCTCTTCCTAATCGTTTTCTCTTATTGTATCAATTTTTTAGCCATTACACACGTTCTGTTACATTAATTCACCATATATGTAAAGAGCATATAATAGTGAAACAATACAAACAACAAGTACTGTTTCTAGAAAATGGCTAGTCTTCTTTTGGCGATTGTTTTGATATCTACTTGTATTCTGTTTATTATTTCTATTTTTAGAAGAAGGGGGTCTTGCTTGTTTGCTAGATTGTTGTGAAGTTTTTCTGTTGGTAGATGAATTATACGACCGACCAGTAGATAGCCCATCCAAAAGGCTGTCTCTCATCTCACTTGCTGTTTGAAATTTCCCCTTTAATGCAATTTCAATTGTCGGTTGAAACTTTTGAAGGTTTTGCTTCTGGTTAATCGCCTGCTTCAATTGAGTGATTCCACCTTGATCTTTTTTCGTAAATCGCCGCGGATAGGAGAGATTAATAAAAATCATTCCAACAGCAAAAAGATCATAACTAGGTTCTGCCTTCCGTGACCCCCCTAACCAATAACCTCTATCAAAGAACTCAGTGAATTCCTTAATAGCTCTTCCTTTTATCGTCGTACCTCCAACATCAATACACCGTATTCTATATGGAGGACCTGTCACAATAAGGTTTTCTGGTTTTAAATCACCAAATACCCATCCTTCTTGGTGAATACGTTCAAGATCAGAAAGGAGCTGCGCCATTAGTACACCCGTCCAAGATACGCCTTTATTCTGAACAAATGTTAATAGATCAGAGCCTTGAATATATTCCATTACATAAAAATGAATCTTTTTCCCTCTCACTTCCCAATCATCTACATCTATTAACCTAGGTCCAAGAGGTGCCCCTTGGACCTTTGAAAAAGACTTTAAAACATTTACTTCTGAAGTAATAGAAACATTATTATCACTCAATTTTAGTGCTCGGTAACCAGACGCCCCTTGTACAAGATAGACGATTCCATTTGCACCAAACCCCAATTCTTTCACGATCGTATACTGCTTTTTATACCACTTACCTTGAATGACTGTTCCTACAGGGAAATTAAATTGTTTCTTCAAAGTATTGTTCATCATCGTCACGTGAGAGCAATCCCCTTAATGAACGTTTTTTCTCAAAGTAGGACAGAGCCTCTGCTAACGCAGGACCAGTGGGGGTAATGCCACCGGGGGATAACTTTGAAAATACACTTGTCAATGCTTCGAGTTTTGGTGTCCAATCCAGTAATTTTTCGACATCTTTTCGTTTCCCAGGAAATACGAACACGGAAAACTTATTATCTCCCATTCTCGCATTCAAGCTTAGAGACAAGTCTAATAGCGCCTCTTTAACCGTCGGAAGTTTGTGTTTCATACTTGCACTTGTATCGACAAGAATCAACACTTCTATATCAACTGATTCCCCTAGCTCATCCACTACTTCCATTACCTCACCCCGTTTTTCTGGTGGGAGTTCTTCCATAGAAGCAGAACTTCCAAGGATTTGTTTTAACTCTGTATTTACAACCCCCTGTAATGTTTGGGTCATTGCTTTTCTTGTAACCATTTGTACTGTTTGGGATAACTGTTTCGCATAGACTACTTGACTAACACCGCCGCCAGACAATGCAATGCCTTCTATTTCCTGCATTCCTTTTTCATCTATTACATCATTCTCCATTACACCGATAACATTTACAGTAATACCTTGTTCCTTAGCAAGTGCAGCCATAGCAATTGGATCTTCACCTTGATTAGAGCAACCATCTGTTATTAATAGAATTTGACGAAGTGTTCCTGTCTTCATCCTCTTCCCCTCCTAATGATAAGATGGTATCAGCATCGCCTAATAGGAGTTTTTTTATACTCTACTAAAACTTATTTCAGAAGCATCCTGTGTTCGTTACGAGATTTGCTTTTTACTTTTTGGTTTCATATTTTGCACAGGAATAGATGTCCACTTCGGTATATTATGTTTAATTTTCGAAACAACAATTGTCATATCATCCTCTATTAATCCACCACTTGACCTTATCACCTCTTCCATAATGATGTCTGCAACTTCCTGAGGGTCATCCGTTTTTAGTTCTTTCACTTTTCTTTTCATCCATAAATCATAGTTCTCTACATGTTTTGGTCCTTCAAATGCGCCATCACTCATCATAATGAGCAAATCTTCTGCCTTCAATTGTTCTGAAACAACATCTACATCTACATCATCAAATATTCCCATTGGTAAATTACCCGCTTCAATTTTCACGACCTTATCTCCCCGTTTTATAAAACTTGGTGTTGACCCAATCTTTAAAAATCTTGAGGAAGCATCTTGAAGATCTATCATTGCTAAATCTAGAGTAGAAAAAATCTCATCATCTGTTCGTAACGAAAGAATGGAATTAACGGATTTTATCGCCACCTGTTCATCTATTCCTGTTTCTAGTATTTTTTGCAAAAGACTTAATGTTTCACTACTTTCGTAATGGGCTCGTTCCCCATTCCCCATTCCATCACTGATTGCAACAGCATATTTTCCTGCTCCAAGCTCGATCATTGAATAACTGTCACCTGAAATTAATCCTCCCCCTTTAGCTGCGTGAGCTACACCTGTATCAATGACAAATTTTTTCGCAGAACGGAATGTCACATGACACTGTCCATTTGGAAAACTTGCACAATCTTCCTTCTGCACGATTATCGTTTCTGCTAAAATACCCGAAAGCATCGGTGCAATTAATTTTTCGCCCTGCCCATGCCCTCCACAATACGGCGTTATCATATCAATATCTACACTTCCTTGTTCAAGGCTATAAATTTCAACATTTTCAATATCGATCCCTAACTCTTGTAATGCACGATGGATTTGCTCCTCTTGAATTTGGTGATTTTCCCGTTCTCGCTGTATCTCCCTTGCAAAGTCCTCCATTACTACGGATACTCCCGATAGCTGCTCCGCTACGAGCCTTCTGCTTTCTTGTACTTGCTTTTTTAATTTTAAATTAGCTTGGTAAAAAGTAAGCTCTTGATAAATTGCATCTTGTACTTTTTTTGCCTTTACACAATGATTATCCAACTCTCTTCCAATCCTAGGACTCAGCGGGATATTTCCTTCATCATACTCCGTCATGACCGTTTTCATTAAATTATACGTTTCATCAAAATTTCGTGACCAGCATTGTTCCTTTTTAAAGCACATTTGGCATGTTCGTTCTGTAACATTGCTGAGGAAATAATCAAACTCTTTTTCTTCTTGTTCTTCATCGAATTGTTTTTCCATCTGTTTGAAGCTGTTCGAAAGTGCTTGAAACACCGAAGAGAACTGTGTGACCCGATCTGCCGTTACATCTCTTACTTTTCGCATATAATGTTGTTGCTCCTGCATATGTTCAGCAGTTCCTGGTATATGTTTCGCTATTTTAGACATAAGGCTTTGAGGGGTCAAAAATAGCAATAAAATTGCTACGCCTGATTCATATAATGTTTTCGTTAAATTCGGATCGCTTTCCCCGTACATTCCAATTAATAATGTTGCAATCAATAGTCCGATAGCTGCTCCGATTTTTTTTCCTTCTTTTAAAAGTCCCCCTAATAAACCTGAAAATGCTAAAAGGCTCATTTGATAAAGACTTGAAACACTTGCCAGACTAAATATCAAACCTGTGACAACACCAACAGTAGAACCAACGGTAGCTCCAGCAATTAAGGAAAAAAGGATGACCAAATATCGGGAAAGAATATGCTCAATAGAAAGGTTGTAAAGAGACCAACCAATAGTTCCTGTCATAACCGATGCTAGAAGAATAATAAGACTTACCACTTCTTCGGTCTTTAATGAAACTCTTTGGCGATTAACCGTCACTAGAGGAATACTTTGAATAAAGATATACGTTAATATAAAGGTAAGACTCGCCTCTACAAGGGCCATAACACCATTATAAATAGTCAGAGTTTGAGCTTGTCCCATATAATCAAACGCTAATGTAGCAAATAACGAGGAAAAGAAGACAAAAAACGGAACCGCCTTCATATCACTTTTTCGATAGTTTTGTGTCAGACGAAAAGTTAATAGGAATAATACGGTTACCACAAACGTATAACTAATATTAGCTAATGAAATTGTGAGTGATCCCGCCAGTAAACCGATAAGTGCCAGTGGTGACCGATCTCTTCGCACAATGTATACGGAAGCGAAGAAAGGCAAGGCAAAAGGAGTAAGATGAGACAATATTAAAGCTCTTCCAAGCAAGAAGCCAATAATGAATAACGCTACACCTTTTTGAATAAAAAACCACTCTAACTTCGCCTGAATGAACTTCATTCCTTTTGAAAATTCCAACCTCGTATTCTCCATATCTACGTTCCGTGCAGGCTCCATTACACTATGTTCTATTTTCTCCATTCCTTAACACACTCCCCCATTTACTTTCAATTGTTGTTCATTATAGATTAGATACGTTTAAAACTTTGTCAAAATAAGGAGTTTAATTATCAGAAACTTTCGACCACTTTCTAGGCAATAACTGAAAAACCATCGAATATTTTAAAATCTATTATCGTTATTTACTACCATTAATCTACTAAAACAGTTAAAATACATTGATATAATGGGCCCTTGATATTCCCCCTCTAGTTTCAACCTAATATTCTATAAGGAAGCATTAAGGGATTTTTTGTTAGATAATGAAGGTTCCTGCCATTAAAGTTCAAACTAATTCGATATTTACTAACGACTTCTCAAAGAATCAAGTAGTGCCCCCGTTAGTATAAGGAATATTTTTGCTTATAAATTCTATTGACAAGCTTTTCAATTCTATGTATTATAGATTTTGTGCTTTTTAAATAGTACAAATTTATGGCGGTGTAGCTCAGCTGGCTAGAGCGTACGGTTCATACCCGTGAGGTCGGGGGTTCGATCCCCTCCGCCGCTACCATTTTTTAAGACGGCCCGTTGGTCAAGCGGTTAAGACACCGCCCTTTCACGGCGGTAACACGGGTTCGAATCCCGTACGGGTCATAAGAAAAACCTGAAGCAAAAGCTTTCAGGTTTTTTTGTATTTGCAGTAAAAATACTTGTCGATAAAAAAACAGAGACTAAAAAGGGGAATACCCTTCATTTAGTCTCTGTTTTACCCCAACCTGCTATATAGTTATAGACAGCAAGTTAACCTCTTTTTGCGCCTCTTCCACCGCGTCTTGATTCTGTATTTTTCTTAAGTGATGATAAGCGGTCCTCACTATCTTTTAAGAAACGCGCCATTTTTTGCTCAAAATTTTCCTTTGGGCGATGATCATTTTGTCTATTGTTATTGCGAGGACGCTGAGGACGTTGTGGGCGTTGCGGTTGATCCTTCGCTTTACGGATCGATAAGCCAATCTTCCCGTCATTCTCCACATTAATTACTTTTACAGTTACTTCATCGCCAACTTTAAGGTGCTCGTTAATATCCTTAACATAGTTGTCTGCAACCTCACTAATGTGGACAAGTCCTGTTGAACCTTCTGGTAATTCCACAAACGCTCCAAAATTTGTAATGCCTGTTACCTTTCCCTGTAACTTGCTGCCTACTTCAATTGACATAAAAGAAATGCTCCTCCTTAAAATTATAAAAGTAAACCTTACTATATATTATAGCTAATTTAAAAAAAGAGTGTCAATATGACAACTCTTCTTACTGCTTATCTTTCTTCGGTTCTGGTATGTTAAAAATTATTTCCCCCTCATCAGATAAGAAATAATCTCTACGGGCTAGCTTAGCTATATAGTCATCATCATTCAGCTTCACTATCTCTTCTTCTAAAATAGTTTGCTTTTTTTCAAGGCGAGAAAGTTTCTCCTCCATTTTTTCCATTTCATGCTTTTTCTGTTCTAGAACTTCGGCACGGGAAAGGAGTGTAGAAATTAACATCCCACTAATAGTGAAAACTAACAAAAAGAAAACAGTTAACCGGCGAACAAGACGTTTCCTTCTTTTTTGAGTTGATTTTGTAATTAACTCTTGTTGACGAACGTAGGCATTTTCCATAGGCGTTACATTTTTCCCCATCCCCGAGCCTCCTTTTTTAATTAGTGTAGCTTGACGCTTTTAAGCTTTATAGAGTCACTTTTCCTTTTTGTTGAAAAGCTTCGTTACGAACTTATTAACCTTTTTGATATAAAGACTACTAATTCCTGCTATTTTATTATATAACTTCTCGACATTTTTTGTAATGCTTTTTGGCAAAATACTCCAGATGCCATTCGTCACCCAAATCAACGGAGTAAAGAATACCTTTAAAATCCACTTGGTGACTTTCCAACTAAACAACAAGATAGATAAAATAACTTTCCCTATTCCTATTAAAAAGGAAAGTAAAAGCAGTATCAACCATTTAATCGGTGAAAAAATCAAATTGTTAAACATTTTTACGATAAAGTTATACAACGAAATAAAAAACTGTATAATAGCTTCAAGAAATCTCAAATACAAATATTTTAACACTGCCTGGTAGGCAGCGAAACCGCAAAGTAGGGCTATAAAGATATAGAAACGTATCTCCCCAAAATTGACAATAAATAATATATAGAAAATGAAAAGAGCTTGCAAGATCCAAAACAAAATGTCGTTTAGAAATACAAGCCATCGTTTCCTTTTTGGGCGATTGAGAAACCTGTTGTACGTATCGAGAGCTGCTCCAAATAAGCTTCCCATTCCAATCATCGCAAGCATTGTATAGAATTGAACAGTAAGGGTCATCGGAATAACTTGCTAAAGAACCCTTTAGCTTTCTCCCCGCTTTGTTCATCAATATAAACGAGGTCATTCACCTTCCCTTTAATAGAGACGATGCCTTTATCAACGTCTAAATTTTTCATCTGCAAATTATGCCCACGAACAGATAGAAACCCCATTACTGTTTCTAATAAAAATTCCTCATTATCAAAGCTTTCTACTTGTTTAACACCTGTAATATCTAGAAGTTTTCGGCCTCTCATAATGACATCATGCTCTTGAAAAGAACCTTTATCTTTGTTTCCATCATAGTATTGATTCATTTTCATCCCTCACATTCCCATAGTACAAGCTTTGTAACTATATTTATGTGAAAGGGACAAAAATAGAACTTAAAGTAACGTGTTCTTTATTCCTTTGTTTCGCTGACTCTTTCCTCACTAATAAGCGAATATAACTCATTTGCTTCATCTTTCTTTGTTGTTTCCTTCAGCATTTCTACCTTTACCCTCATTATTTTCTGACCAAACCTAACACTCAGTTCATCTCCAACTTTTACATTGGAACTTGCCTTTGCCTGAACCCCATTGATGGAGATCCTGCCTTGATCTGCTACTTCTTTCGCTAACGTTCTTCTTTTAATTAGCCTTGAAATTTTTAAAAATTTATCTAATCGCATCGTACCCATTCTTTTTTCTCCTTCTTTTCTACTTTATTTTTTTGCCTCATTCCAAAAATGATCCAATTCTTCCAATGTATATTCTTCAAAACCTTTCCCGGATTTTCTGACTTCCTTTTCTACATAAGAAAATCGTTGAAAAAACTTTTTATTTGTTGAAGCTAATGCTTCTTCCGGAAATATTTTATAAAATCGTCCTACATTGATTAGCGCAAAGAGGATGTCTCCAAACTCACTTAATCTGCCTGTATCATTTCCATTCTCTGCTTCTACCTCAAATTCCTTCATTTCTTCCCAAACCTTTTCCCATGCACCACTAACATCAGGCCAATCAAACCCTACCTTTGCAGCCTTTCTTTGGTATTCATAGGCTTTTATTAAAGCTGGCATTCCTTTAGCCGTATTCTTTAATAAAGAAGGTTGTGTATCACTTGGCTTTTCTTGCTTTTTAATTTCTTCCCAGTTTGCTACAACCTCTTCTGCATTCTCGACTTCTACTGTCCCAAAGACGTGAGGGTGCCTCCGAACCATTTTAGCCGATATGCTTTCTATTACATCTTCTATGGCAAATAATCCTTCATCTTCGCCAATTTGTGCATATAACATCACTTGTAACAACACATCGCCTAACTCTTCAATGATATGATCGATATCATCTTCCTCGACTGCTTCTAGCAACTCATATAATTCCTCTATTACATACTTCTTCAATGATTCAAAAGTTTGTTCCTTATCCCATGGACAGCCGTTGGGACCTCTTAATTCAGCTATAATGTTTCTAAATGTAGAAAACTGCTTGAACGTTTTATCCAGTTCTTGAACTGCAGGTACATATAGGCTTGTTAAATTGCTAATTTCTGTGATTCTATCTAACTCCACTAACGGTATCTTCTCCACCTTTTCCTGTTTGCTCCCCGCTGCTGTTACAAGGAAAACTTCATAGTCATATGGATATAGCTCCATCAATGTAAGTTTTACTTCAGAGGCAATAAAAGAATCATACACTTGTCCGATGATTAATTGCTGATTCATTTTTATATCACCAAGTGTTAAGTCCGTACCGTCTAAAAGCTGAAAGCCATCGATAGGGTCTGCCCCAACAGATGCAAACAATGCATCAATAAAACTCTGTCCTCCACCAATCACAACATTAAAATTACCTTCCTTCGACAAATCCAACAGCATCTGAACCGTTTTTTCTGCTACTAATGGATGTCCTGGAACTGCATAAACCACCGAATCATCTTGAGCTTTTACTGTTAATGTTTGAACGATTTCATTATATACTTCTTCAAACTGATCATGTTTTTCATAAATTTTATCAAAGGATTCAAATTCAATGCCGTCTTCTATCAAATCCTTTACAACCGGATGCTCCTTCGTTCTCAAAAATATATGTTGACTTGCTTTTAACTTGCGATAAACTCCAAGGGAAAGCTGTTCTAAATCTCCTGCACCAAGTCCTACTATTGTAATTGTATTTTTCATTCTATTCTCCTATCGCTGTCTTTTTTTCATTTTATTCCACATTAACGGGCAGTAACCTAACCACTTCAAGACTTCGAGGAAGCCAAGAAGTCTAGGTGAAGAAATGCCCGTAAACACTTCATTGATTCAACCAAACCTCTGCTAACGCATCGGTAAGTTTCACTTTATCCTTTCCGCAATCTTCACCCACTTGCTTCCAAGTGGTAATAAACTTAACTCATTTTTGCTTAGTACACTTCCTCTTAAGAAGATTGTAATAAAAACAATACCTCCAAGTAAAACACCTGAGATAGAAAAGAAGGCAGAAACTTCTCTTCCATTCCAACTAGAATGCATCATTTTATCGTGAATAAGCAAATATGCCTTTAATAGAACTGTCATTCCAATACCACTCAAAACCAGGGTCTTATAAAAATGGATTTCAATTAAATGGATGGAAAAAAGTCGCCTTACTTTTACAATCATTAGTATCGTGATGATTAAAAGGGAAAGAATTGTTGCTATAGATGCTCCCATTATGCCTAGTTGTGGGATAAACACTATATTTAGTACATATTTAAATCCAATTCCAAATAGTACTGCAAAAGCAGGGTAATAAATGTTGCCTATCCCCTGTAAGATTCCGGAAAATGTTAGAATGAGACAACTAAAAAAGATTGATCCTGAAAAAACAGCTAATGCATCCGATCCTGCTGCATTCTGAAATAGCATTATATTTGTTGGAACAATTATATTGATAAGACCAAGAGAAGCAGCAAAACCAACGATGATACTCACCTTTAAAGCGAGCTGACTGTACTCCCTTACAAGAGGAGTATCCCTTTTTTTATAAGTACTTGTAACCAACGGAACAATTGCCAGTGAAATAGACGTTGCTACAACTGTGCCGAGTTGAACAAAAGGTTGACCTCTGTCATAAATACCTTTCCACTTTTTCGCTTCTTCTTCCCCCATCCCACTTTCCATCAGCAATGAGTATACATTAAACGCATCTACAAATTGCAGAAGAACCAAAAGCATTCCACTAATACAAATAGCTGTGCCATTTTTTATTAATTGCCCCCAGATAGTCTTTACTTCATTATTTATTTTAATGGTAAAAAGTCCGAAAAAAAGACTTTCTCTTCTAAGTTGAATAAAACAAATCAACAAAAAGACCCCGGCTAAACCGCCAATAACCGAACCAAGCAGGGCACCACTTCCTGTTAAATATAAAGAAGCGCCATTCATTACGAAAAAGGTAGTGGTTACTAAAATCGTTACTACCCTTACTATCTGCTCTGTAACCTGAGACACCGCTGTCGGAAGCATATCATTTTTCCCTTGATAGTAGCCTCTTAATACCGATAATGGAGCAACTAGTAAAAAAGATAACGATATAACTTGTATAAGCGGCTGTAAATTAGGGTCTCCCATTATGCTCGCAATAAAGGAAGCACCAAAGAAAAGAAGGAGAAACCATCCAATACCAACGGCAGAAAGAAATTGAAAAGACGATTGGATAACCCTTTTGGCACCGAGGTAATTGTTCTCTTCTACCTTTTCAGCCACTAATTTCGAAATGATGACAGGAAAACCATATGTGGATAAAGCAATGACTATACCAAAAAAAGGGTAAACCTGTTGATATATATAAAAACCAATGTCACCTACTAAATTTTGAAATGGTACACGATACAGTGCACTAAGTATCTTCGTAATTAGTGCAGCGACCGTTAAAATTGTAGCACCTTTCACAAGCTGTTTAGAGGAATATTGCTGTTTCAACTGAAAGCTTCCTACCTTTCTATATGGAAAACAAAACGTTCCAAAACTCATTTCAACTCACGTTCTAAGAAAAAATAATCGTCCGTATTATAGCATAAAAAGAAAGGCAGAAGTGTCTAGAACAGCTCGTGAAGAAAATAGAGATTTCCACCAAAAGACGCTTGTTGTCTTTAGAGGAAAAGTCTCTTTTTCACAGTGAACTAGGCACTAGAGCTAGATTCTGAAAAGCAGAAATGCCTTGAGAGGCTCCGAAAAGCAACTATTACCCACCAGAAAAAGCATTCCATTTACTTTAACCTTTTACACAAAAAAGAAGAGCGGCGATATCGTCGCCACTCTTTTTACTGTTCCATTTGTCTTGCTAAAAAGCCAGCTGCCGTTTCAACTGCTTTTTGTTCCACTTCTCCAACGGTACGGTCTTTTGAAAAGATAACGACGGCACCAATTGGATCTCCATTTGCCACAATTGGTGACATAGTGTAAGAGGAGAGTTCCTCTTCGTTTCCTTCTACTAGTTCAGCTTGTCCTTGTTCCGCATGTAAAATAGAAGAACGCTCATCCATAACTTTTTCTACTAATTCACTAATGTTTTTATTTAAGTATTCTTTCTTCGAACCACCTGCAATTGCAATAACTGCATCACGGTCACAAATTAATACTGCACTTCCTAAACTATCATATAATGCTTCAGCATATTCCTTTGCGAAATCGCCAAGTTCACTAATTGGTGAATATTTCTTCAAGATGACTTCTCCGTCACGATCCACAAATATTTCAAGTGGATCTCCTTCGCGGATCCTTAAGGTTCTGCGAATTTCCTTTGGAATAACGACGCGCCCTAAATCATCAATACGACGAACAATACCAGTTGCTTTCATCTATAGTTGCCTCACTTTCATCAGATGATTTTTTTAGTAATGATTTGTATTCATTACCATTGTTGAGTTTAGTATCCTACATATGGGAAGTTCTATACACTATCCGTTATTTTTTCTCTATATTCCAATTTATTATAGTGCAAGATATTTTTTCCTCTATTGGCAGCTGCATAAATACTACTACCCTTATAATATAGAAACAAAACTACGGGCGCATTTACAGTTTGTTTACAACTAAATGACAACTATCATGATTGTTCCTGTTCTACTTTTAATGCTTTATCTAGGTTTTTAATGATGTCATACGCCTTCGTAAACCATTCTTTTGACGAAAGTCTAGATGTGTTAATAGAAATCTTAAGCTTAGAACCTTCTAATCCTAATCCTACTGCTCGACCGTGTTTATTGCATATTTCAAATACTTTTGAGCCATCAATCTTGTTAGTTCCTTCGGGAGACATTAAAATATTTACTGTTTTCTTATCTTGCTTAATCGATTCAAGCTCCGTATTTTTAGCATATAGCTTCATTTCCGAGATAAGAAATAGGTAGCTCACTTCTTCTGGATATTCTCCGAAACGATCAAGTATTTCTTCTTGTAACTCTTCCACTTCTAATAAAGTAGACAATGAACGGAATCTCTTGTACATTTCTATCTTTTGATGACCATCTTTAATATAATCGTCCGGTATATAAGCATCCACTTCAATGTCGACTTCTAATGCCTTTTCGTTATTTTTCGGAAGATCTCCTTTTTTCTCTTCAATCGCTTCTTTTAGCATTTGGGAATACAGATCAAATCCAACTGAGTCAATAAATCCATGCTGCTGTGCCCCAAGCAAGTTTCCAGCACCTCTTATCGTCAAGTCTCGCATTGCAATCTTAAACCCTGAACCAAGTTCGGTAAATTCTTTGATAGCTTGCAAACGTTTCTCTGCAACCTCCGTTAATACTTTATCCTTACGATACGTAAAATAAGAATAGGCAACACGGTTAGAACGACCAACACGCCCCCGCAACTGATACAGCTGAGAAAGTCCCATTCGATCCGCGTCAAAAATAATTAATGTGTTTACATTTGGAATGTCTACACCTGTTTCAATAATAGTCGTTGTTACTAAAACATCATATTCTCCCTCAAGGAAACCGAGAATAACGGACTCCAATTCATTTTCACTCATTTGTCCATGTGCATAAGCAATTCTTGCTTCTGGTACAAGCATAGATATTTCATCTGCTTTCCTCTCGATATCTTCTACACGGTTATAAAGGAAATACACTTGACCATTACGAGCCATTTCTCTTTCAATTGCTTCTTTGATCAATGCTCCATTGTACTCCATTACATATGTTTGGACAGGGAATCGGTTTTCAGGTGGCGTTTCAATTACAGATAAATCTCTAACACCAAGCATCGACATGTGAAGCGTTCTCGGAATTGGCGTCGCTGTTAACGTCAATACATCCACATTTGTTTTTAATTTTTTAATTTTCTCTTTATGTGTGACACCGAAACGTTGTTCTTCATCCACAATAAGAAGGCCTAAATCTCTATACTCAATGTCTTTAGATAACAACCTGTGTGTTCCCACAACGACATCTACTGTTCCATTCTTTAATCCCTTCATCGTTTCTTGCTGCTGCTTCCTTGTACGGAATCTACTTAATAAACCAATTTCAACAGGAAAATCCTGAAACCGTTCTTTCATTGTTTCAAAATGTTGTTGTGCTAATATCGTCGTCGGCACAAGAAGCGCTACTTGCTTTCCATCCGCTACTGCTTTAAATGCAGCACGAATCGCTACCTCTGTCTTGCCGTAACCAACATCACCGCATAACAGTCTATCCATCGGTCTTTCTCTTTCCATATCCTTTTTAATTTCCTGTATCGAACGCAGTTGGTCTTCTGTTTCTTCATAAGGAAAAGCAGCTTCAAATTCCCTTTGCATCGTACCGTCCGGTGAAAAAGCATATCCTTTTGCCGATTCTCTCTCTGCATACAATTTTATCAAATCGTCTGCAATATCTTGTACGGAAGATTCGACTTTTGATTTAACCTTCTTCCATTCATTCCCTCCAAGCTTGTACAGCTTTGGATCTTTACTTTCAGATGCTACGTATTTTTGGATAAGTTCAATTTGTTCTACAGGTACGTATAACTTATCACTTCCTTGGTATTTCACATGAAGATAATCTTTGTGAACTCCGTTAATTTCTAATGTTTCAATCCCTAAGTATTTTCCTATCCCATGGTTAACATGGACAACATAATCGCCAATTTTTAATTCGGAATAACTCTTTATCCGTTCTGCATTGGACATTTTTTGTCTTCTAGGTTTCTTTTGGGTCTTTTTATTAAATAACTCTTCTTCTGTAATAACAGCTAATTTTTGTAGTGGAAATTCAAAGCCACTCGTTAAACTGCCATCAATCATTTGTACTTTTCCTGGAAGTAATTTTCCCCCATCTTCTACATAGGCAATTTCTATTTCATAATCATCTAATACCCGTTGTAACTTCTTAATTCGTTCTTCATCAGGTCCTAGTAAAACAACAGTGAAATTACCTTTCTTCCATCTATCTAATTCTGCTTTTAATACATGCATCTGACCATGGAAATTTTGCATTGGTTTACTTGATATATTAAAAATATTTTGCGGACTTGTATTCGGTAAATGTCGTAAGAACAAAGAAAAATATACTTTAGGTAACATTGTATTAGAAAATAAAGACGGCAATGAGTGTGAGACAGTAATATCATGGATGATCTGTCCTTCTTGAAGCAAGGAAGTGTACCATTCTGCTTCTTCCGTATCTAATGACTCATTCATTTCCTGGATACGGCTATACTCATCGAAAAACAGAAAAGAATCCGACGGAAAATAGTCTAGTAAACTAGTAACCGACGGGTAGGCGATGGATAGATACTTGAAAATTTGCTCCGGAGTTTGTCCATTTTGGAGTTGCTCCACTTCGTGTCCAATATATTCTGTAAGCTTTTCTTTAACAGTCGATGCTTTAATCTTTTTTAAACTCTGAGATAATCCTGCTTCCAGCTTGTCTATTAATCTTTCCATATGTTCATATTTCAGAAGTATTTCGGTAGCCGGACCTATTTCTATTGAATCTAATTTTCCAATAGAGCGTTGATCATCCGCAGAAAAGGAACGAATAGAATCAATTTCCGTATCGAATAACTCAATTCGAATAGGATTTGCTACAGTAAGAGGATAAATATCAAGAATTCCTCCCCTAATACTGAACTCTCCGGGTGCACTCACCATTCCTACTCTGTTATACCCCATTTGCACCAACTGGTTTAACTGTTCATCTAAATCAATGTCCTCCCCAACAGAAAAGACAAACTGATGGCTTTTCCACAATTCTTTAGATGGCAGTATTTTTCTAAGACCCGAAACGGGAACAATGTACACACCTTGTTTATTATTTGCTAGTTGATTTAACACATCTATTCTTTGCGATCTCAATTCTGGACTTGCGATACTTAACTCCGCAGCAATTAGTTCATTGGCTGGATAAAGAAATACCTCATCCTCTGATAAAAATTGTACAAGATCGTCGTAAATTTTTTGCGCTTGCAAAAGATTATGCGTTACAACCATTGTTGTCCTTTTTGTCCTTTCATAGGCATACGCAATATATACAGCACGAGAAGATCCTGATAACCCTGCAACTAATTGTTCTGATAATCCTTCTTCTAATCCGGCAATAATAGATTGTATTTCTTCACTTTCATGAATTTCCTTTAATATACCTTTCAAAATTACGCTCCTCCCCTTCTGGATGACGGAGATCAAAGGATGAAGGATAACCTTTATTCCTACCTCTTAATCTCACAAGTCTGACTTCTAACATGCTTCTAACCCTTGAACTAGATTTTCTGTGTATCAGCTCAGTTAGAACAGAAAAATGCTTTGGCTTATAGGACCAAAGCTTATTAATGAATAATATAGTCTAATGAATGATAGTCTGGATTACGTTCTAAACTCTCCTGACAATCCTCACAAATTGTCTTTATATGAATGTCTCCATTATCCTGATAATTGACCATGTTCAATCGCTCTTCCTCCGTTAACTTGTTAATGCCAAGCTTTTCAGACTGAACTGATGTTTGCTGTAACGAGCCTACACTTACTCCACAATGACGACAATTATAATGGATAGTCATGTTCTATCCCCTCCAAACAGTTTTATCTTGCATTAACGGATAGTAAATCTCCCACCCTAAAATTATAGGGAGAAACAAAAAAGCATAAGTAGGAGACAACTGTCCATCAATGCTCCATTCGCTCAACCAACAATCAGTGGGGAAAAGAAACTCCGCACTAATTGAAGTTCCAATTTATATTACTAGTATGAACCTGTTTAAGGGGACTTATTCAAATTGTATTCTAATTAAATTCGTTCATGACTTCAATAAATGGTTTGTCCATCCAAGATTCGCATGCATCAATACAGGATTTCATAACATCTTGCATTTTATCCCATTCTTCCTTACTAAACTTTCCTAAAACATAATCAGGGACACTCATTCCCGCATTCGGACGATCAATTCCAATACGAATCCTGTTAAAATTTTGTGTTCCTAAGTGAGCAATGGTTGATTTAATACCATTATGACCACCAGCACTTCCTTTTTGACGAAGTCTAATTTTCCCTACTGGTAAATCCAAATCATCATAAATTACGAGTAGATTCTCATCAGGTATATCATAATAATCCATTAACGGAACAATACATTCACCAGATAAGTTCATATATGTAAGGGGTTTTAGTAAAATGATTTTTTCTCCATTATAATGATACGTACCAAAAACCCCTTTAAACTTTGATTGCGTTAGAGGAGTCTGCAAACGTTCAGAAAGAGCATCAATGATTTCAAACCCAATATTATGTCTTGTCCTTTCAAACTGCGCTCCTGGATTTCCAAGGCCTACAATTAACTTCATTACTACCACCTCATTTTTTCTACGTACCTTTAGCATATACATAAAAAGCGCAACCTGCAAAAGGTTACGCAAAAAAATTTTATACTAGAATAACCATCCTGATCTAACATCAGATGGTTAAATAATTTAAGGGAGCAAACTCCATTACTCCCTTAAGTTTTTTATTCTTTATCCGATTCACTCTCATTACTTGCCTCTGTTTCTCTTCCTTCTTCATTTTCAGGAGCCCCTGCTTCCTGTTCTTCACCCGAACTGATTTCCTCTTCTTGTCTTGGTGCTAAAATAGAGGCAATTGTAAGTGTGTCATCTTCTTCATTAATTGTCACACTGTATTTATTGCGAATATCACCAATGGTAATTGTTTCACCAACTTGCAACTCGGAAATATCCACCTCAATATAATCCGGCATTTCAGAAGGCTTTGCTGTAACAGAAACCTCAAATACCGGCTGTTGAAGAACTCCACCGTCTTTCACACCAGGTGCTTCCCCTACAAGTTCAATACGCACATTCGCATGCATTTCTTCTGACATGTTAACAGCAAGGAAATCTATATGAGTGATTTCATCTTTAATATGGTCTTGTTGATAGTCATTTAAAATGACATTTTGTTTATTTCCATCAACCTCTAAAGAAATAATTCCATTTCTTCCTGACTCACGAATTGTTTTAATAAATGTAATTGCATCGACACTTATTGGTGTATTTTCTGTTTTGTAACCATACACTACACCAGGAATATTTCCTTGTCTTCGAAGTTCCGTTAGTGATGACCGCTTAAAATCGCTTCTTTTATTTGCTTTCAAATCGGTTGACATAAAAACAACACCCTCCATCATTAAAATATCCTCTATATAAAAAATGCCCTAATTTGGTAAAGAATAAACATAACTTATACTACTCTTTTCCAAATAAAAAAATACCCAATGAAGTCATTGGGCATTTTTCACTCAAGTATTAATCGAATAATGTACTTACTGATTGTTCCTCATATACACGAATAATTGCTTCGCTAATAAGTCGGGCAACAGATAATTGTTTTACTTTACCGATCAGTTTGTCTTCAGATAGTGGAATAGAATTCGTTACCACTAACTCTTTAATTTTTGAATTCTCAATTCTCTCAATCGCAGGACCTGAAAGTACAGGATGTGTACAACACGCGTATACTTCTTTGGCACCATTCTCTACTAATGCATTGGCACCTAATGTAATAGTTCCTGCTGTATCAATAATATCATCAATTAAAATGGCTATTTTTCCATCAATATTACCGACAATATTCATTACTTCCGCTACGTTAGGTTTTGGACGACGTTTATCAATGATCGCAATAGGTGCTTTTAATCTTTCTGCCAATTTACGTGCTCTAGTCACTCCGCCATGGTCTGGTGAAACGATAACGATATCCTCTTGTTTGAACCCTTTCTCTTCGAAATAGTCTGCAAGAATCGGAACTCCCATAAGGTGATCGATAAGAATATCAAAGAACCCTTGGATTTGCGGTGCATGGAGATCAAGCGTAATAACACGGAATGCCCCAGCAGTTTCTAAAAGGTTCGCTACAAGCTTCGCTGTAATTGGTTCACGAGCTCTTGCTTTACGGTCTTGGCGGGCATAACCATAATAAGGCATTACAATATTAATCGTTTTAGCTGATGCACGTTTAAGAGCGTCTATCATAATAAGAAGTTCCATTAAGTTCTCATTAACTGGGTAGCTTGTAGATTGAATGACGAATACATCACATCCACGAATACTCTCCTCTATGTTAATTTGAATTTCACCATCACTAAATTGTTTTACTGTACATTTTCCAAGATCTACTCCTACCTCGTTAGCAATCTCTTTGGCAAGGTCATAATTAGAGTTTAATGAAAATATTTTTAATTTCGAGTTAGTATAAGAGTTTGACATCGTGGACCTCCATTATTTCTTATCGTTTAATTTTTGGACATAATTGTCCTTATTCACTTGACGAGCACGAGCAATAGATAATGATTCACCTGGTACGTCTTCTGTTATGGTAGAACCAGCAGCAATATAAGCACCTTTACCAACAGTAACAGGAGCAACTAAGTTTGAATTACAGCCTACAAAAACACCATCTTCAATTTTAGTTAAGTGTTTATTTTTCCCATCATAGTTTACAGTAATAGAACCACAGCCAATATTAACAGCTTTTCCTACCTCTGCATCTCCTATATAACTAAGATGGGACGCTTTACTACCTTTTCCAAATTCCGCCTTTTTCACTTCAACAAAGTTACCAATCTTCACTTCATCATGAATTGATGATTCTGGACGAATATGAGCAAATGGTCCAATTTGTACATCGGAACCAATCGAACTATTATGAGCTACAGACTGTTTAACCGTTGTTCTTGAACCTACGACACAATCTTTAATTTCTGTAGAAGGTCCAATAATAGCATCCTCGCCAATTTCAGTGTTTCCTGTCAGCACAGTTCCTGGGAGTACAAGTGTGTCTCGTCCAATTTTCACATCACTACCGATGTATGTATTATTTGGATCTGTAATCGTAACGCCATTTCTCATATGTTGCTCGTTAATACGACGTTTCATAATAGTTTCTGCTTGAGATAACGCCACTCTGTCATTAACACCCAATGTTTCACCAAAGTCACTCGTTTGATAGGCACTAACTATTTCACCCTCTGACTGAAGAATTTCAATTACATCAGGTAAATAGTATTCACCTTGAACATTATCGTTGGAAACTTTCTTTAAGGCATCAAATAGTGCTTTATTGTCAAAGCAATACGTTCCAGTGTTAATTTCTTTCACACTTTTCTCTTCTTCTGCCGCATCTTTATGCTCCACAATTCGCTCCACTAACCCTGTGTTATTACGAATAATCCTTCCATAACCAGTAGGGTTTTCTGCATATCCGGTCAAAATTGTTGCTTTTGCGTTTTGATCTTCATGATGCTGAAGTAATGCTTCCATTGTTTCTGCTTTAATTAGTGGAGTATCTCCACAAACAACTAGTGTAGTTCCCTCTAAGTTACCAAGAACACTTTCCGCTTGCATAACAGCATGGGCAGTGCCTAGTTGCTCTTCCTGCAAAGCAAACTCACTTTTACCGTTCAAATGAGTTTTTACCAAATCTGCACCATGTCCAATAATCGTAACTGTTTCATTTATATGTAGAGTTGAAATTTGGTCGACTACATGTTCTACCATAGGCTTACCACAAACCGGGTGAAGAACTTTATACAACTTCGATTTCATTCTAGTGCCCTGTCCAGCAGCTAATATAACAGCATATCTATTTGTCGTCATTTTTGGTCCTCCAATAACCTTATTATCCATAACGAATATATCTTAAAAATAGTACCATTTCAAGGTTGTAAGGAAAAGTACAAATATTTGTCAAGGAACGAAAGAGGGAAATTAGTAAAGGACATGAAGGAAAGGGTAACAATCTTTTTAAAAGCGTCAAAAAAGACTGTTTTATCAGAAAATCGGAAAGGTGTTTTTTCGCCTTTTTGGGATGATTGGCTTATGGCTCAAGGAGCTATCCACTAAATTTGAGCAAAAAAAAAGAGCCTCACTAAGGAAAGGCTCTTGTTGTCAATTATTCTTTTATGAAGCCCCAGCTTCTTCTAACTCTACCTCTTCAAGTTCACCCAAACGATGATACTCGGCTAGAACAGCATCTTGAATCTTACCACGTGTACCTGAATTAATTGGATGAGCTATGTCGCGAAATTCCCCATCAGGAGTTCGCTTGCTTGGCATCGCTACAAATAAACCATTGTTCCCATCAATTACACGAATATCATGGACAACAAATTCATTATCAAGTGTAATTGAAGCGATAGCTCTCATGCGGCCATCTGTATTCACTCGGCGCAATCGTACGTCTGTTACTTCCATTCTGTTCACCACCTTTTCTTCCTAGATGAAATTCTATTGTATGTATTCAACGTGTTTTTCAGATTTTCCTTCTTAAATTGTAAAATTTTTTAAAAAACTTTTAAAAAAATAGTTTGAAAGCACCAACATTACTAATAATTCAGAAAAATTAAGAGCTATTTAGTCATTAATAGAGATGGTAGAGAAAGACGCCCATGAAATTACTTCACGAGCGCAATTACTTCTATTTCTACTCCAGCATCCTTTGGTAAGCGAGCAACCTCTACGCAAGAACGAGCAGGTTTGTGTTGATCAAAGTATTGTCCGTATACTTCATTAATAGAACCAAAGTCGTTCATATCTTTTATAAAAACAGTAGCTTTCACAACTGTTTCAAGCGATGCACCCGCTTCTTCTAAAACTGCTTGAAGGTTTTGGAACACTTGATGTGTTTGCTCTGTTATATCTCCTTCCACCATAACGCCTTCTTGTGTAAGTGGAATTTGTCCAGAACTATAAAAGAGATTATTTACTACTATACCTTGAGAATATGGACCAATTGCCGCTGGTGCTTTTTTCGTTGATACAACATGCATGTTTTTTCCTCCTCAACTTAAAAAACTCAAGTTAGATTGAAAATAGTTCCCCTCGGTTACTTTAATCTGTCTATCTTTTTCATTAACATCTGACAACTTTAATAGAGAAATATAATCATCCACTAAGCGTTCATCCACACTTTCCGATTCTACTAGAACACCGATACCAGTAACAGATGCAGAGAACTCTTCTAATAAGTTCTTCATCCCGTTAACTGTTCCTCCTGCTTTCATAAAATCGTCTACAATTAGTACTTTCGAACCTTCTTTTAAACTTCTTTTTGAAAGAACCATCGATTGTATTCTTTTAGTAGAACCAGATACATAATTAATACTTACTGTAGATCCCTCTGTTACACGACTATCTCTTCTGACAATGACAACTGGAACATTTAAAAAGTTAGCTACTGCCGTTGCAATAGGAATCCCTTTCGTCGCCACAGTCATAATGACATCAATTTCTTTATCCGCAAAAGCAGATGCCAATAGCCTACCTACTTTGTTCATCAATTGAGGATTACCTAGTAAATCTGTCATAAACAGATATCCTCCTGGAAGCAGACGTTCAGAATTCTCCAAGTGTCCACAAAGTTCCTCAATCATTTGCTTTGCTGAAGACACATTGACCTTTGATATATATTTAACTCCTCCAGCGGCACCAGGAACGGTTTGGATTGTTCCAACCCCGCGCACTTCAAAAGTTTCTTTAATAATCGTTAAATCCTCACTTATAGAAGATTTAGCTGAGCCATATCGCTCGGAGAAAAAAGTCAAGGGTACTAACTCATGAGGACGCTCTAATAAAAAATGGGTCATATCTATTAAACGTTCACTACGCTTAAACTTCACTACACCTACCCCCTAAATCCGAATATTTAAAGTAAATATACCACTAATATCCGGATTTAAGCAAGAGAGTCCTTACTCTCCTAACATTCTAACCGCAAATACCTGATCACAAAAACCACGTAAACCATTATAAATGCGATGAAGTCGCGATTCATGATGGACTAATCCGTATACTGTCGGACCGCTTCCACTCATTAATACCGAGTCCGCTCCAAAACGTTCCATTTGATTTTTAATTTGCGTTACTTCCGGATGCATCTTTAATGTAACACTTTCTAAAACGTTACCTAAGTTTTCACATATTCCTTTATAACTTCCTTGTTCTAATGCAGAAATCATTGCTTGCGTATTCGGATGTTGAACATTTTTCAAGTCCAAATTTTGATACACATCTGCTGTAGAGACACCTATAGTCGGCTTTGCCAAAATAACCCAACAACTTGGAGGGCTCGGGATATGTTGGATTTTTTCCCCTCTTCCTGTAGCGAGAGCTGTCCCCCCATGGACACAAAAGGAGACATCTGATCCAATTTCAGAACCGATTTCTGCCAACTCTTCAAGACTTAAACCAAGGTTCCATAAACTGTTCAAACCTTTTAACGTCGCTGCTGCATCACTACTTCCACCTGCTAACCCTGCCGCAACTGGAATAACCTTATCAATAGAAATTGCAACGCCCTTTTTAATATTCAGTTTTTCTTTTAAAACTTGTGCAGCTTGATATGCTAGATTTCGCTGATCATCTGGAACAAAACGATTTTGAGAAAGAATCTTAATTACATTCTCTTCTAATGGAACTAACTCCAACCTGTCTGCCAGGTCAATCGTTGTCATAACCATTTCTACTTCATGATAACCATCTAATCGTTTATGTAGTACATCAAGTGACAGGTTAATTTTCGCCGGGGCCTTTATTAATAACCTCAAATTATCACCTTCTTACAAAATTACTCATTACGTCTATTTTAGCACATTAAAAAGAATAATTGCTTATCATCAAAATACGTACTTATACAAGTAAATAATTTTATCATGTAGCTGAAGCATTTGGAAGACTGGCTATTTTAAAATTAGTAAGTGTTTGAAAAAAAGACCCCATTAAAAGCAAAAATAACTGCTAAAAATGGGGCCCCTTTAAAAATGCGGCACTTTATACCGAGCAATAGTCAGGACTATTGACGTTGTGTTAGTTGTTGCTGTGCTATTTCGATAGCTCTTTTTACCATGTTACCTGCGTCTCTAGATTTAATGCCGCCCCATCCTTCGTGTTGGACAACATCGTAAAAACCTAATTCTTTTGCTATCTCTTCTTTTAGCTTGTCCGACATTATTCCTCTTCTTCTGCTCACGGAATCCCTCCTGATTTTTCAGTACCACACATTCTTACTATATGTAAAAAGAAAGAACTACTTACTAGTAGATGTCCGCCAGTATTTCCAGCTTTTCTAGTAAGGGAATACAAGCATTCTTTGTACCTATTATGTAGTTTAGTTTGTATCTTCTCAAAGAACCTTTTAAAAAAACGCCTTAAAATAAAAGCGGAAGCCCCTTTAAAGTTTGAGTTATCTACATGCAGCTATTTTATAATTCGCCTAACAATAAAAAAACAGTAAACATAAAAATGTTTACTGCTGACTTAAGATGATATTACCTGTTGCTTCATCGTAAAAAGTTAATTGAACAGTTTCAGTGAGTACATCTGCATAGCTGTAAGAAACTCTTTCAAACGCGTTCTCTTCCTGGTCTAACTGAACCACAAATACTGAAGGATACGTTTCGGCAAGAACGCCTGAACGTTCAATAGTTTTTCGACGCCCACCGTTGGCTTTAAGCATTAAACGTTTACCCAAGTTAGAATCAAGGGATCTTTTAATGTCGGCTAATGTTTTTGGCATTTCGCTTCCACCTCACTAAAATAAGTATAACACACCACTAATTTTTAGTCAAATAAATTTATTATTTTAACAAGAAATTTTATTCCCTGTCAACATATTTTATTCAACAAAATTTCACTTTTTTCTACATTATTACTACTTTCCCCTTAAAAAGAGAAATTATGTAAACTTATTTCAATGATGTTTCTTACTGTTTCTAACACAAAGATGGAAAACCTTTCAGCCTTTCTCAAAGCCTGTTGGACGGAATGAAAATTACAACTACCCGCTTCAAAATACTCTTTTCACGCAAAGTATTGGGATAAACATTCAGTTCGAGTTATTTTATCAGGAACGGTTTGACCTCAGAGAAAATAGGCACCAAAAATGGAGAAGAAAAAAGCCGGTAGCAAAACTATCGGCAATGGCTTTTTATTCATCATCATCTACCATACTATATGGCATCCCAGTACGTAAAACACCCTTTGTCTCTAATCCGCCGAGCCCTTTATCCCCCGTTAATGTATTTCTTACTACGTCCCATACGTTGATAGACTCTTTAAAACCAGTAAAACTTATTTTAGCAACAATATATACAGGGTCTAGCGCATGAATATTTACTCGCCCCGGAGAACTAGCAAAGTTTGCCCCTGCATGAATAAGTGATTCAAAATGTGATTGACATGCACCGGCAAAAATAACGAGTTGGTCTAAATGCGGGATTTTCCTGCGTGCCTCTCTAACTGTTCTTACGAAGTACTTTGAATGACGATAAGCGTTAATATCTGATTTTTTTCCCTTTGCTTTAGAATAAGCATCATGACCCGTAATGACCACAATATCGGGACGATACTTTTCAATTAGACTTCCAATTTGCTCAGGCATTTCTTTTTCATTACAATGGACCCCTTTTACTGGTACACCTATTTTTTCATACATATCTAAGCATTTTTTTAAATAGTTACGATCTCCATCTAGATGCAGTACTTTTCCAGGCATTTGAAAATAACTTAAATCCTCACGATACGCATTGGTTAAGTTGAATTCCTGTTTATTCTTTAGTAAATCTATATCTTGACGAAAGAGCTCCAGTGACTGTTCTTGCATGGAGTGAAACTCTTCTGCAATCCTATGCTTTTCTAAAGGAGGTAGTAATTTTAAATCTTGAATGGGGGCATCGGCTATTAATCGGTAATCCTCTCCGTATAAAATAGCTGTTTTTTGGCCATTCGTCTCTCTTATATCAATTACCCGGAATAAAATATCACATTTATAAGAAAGACGCCCTACCAAAGCACCTACTACAATATTCATCCACGTCAACTCCATTGGATTTAGTGAAACTTCCCTCTCTGTGGAGCGTTATACTCCACAGAGAGGGAAAGACAAGTATTCAGGGGTACAGCAAATCCTTCCTTAGTGGAGATGGCCATTCTCCCATCAAGATCATGTACCCTCGGGAAGAGAGGTAACGACAAACACATCATTCCATATCATTACTTATTAATTCCCTTTGATAACTTATGCAGCATAGGTGAGATAAGTGATTTCCTATATGGAATAGCCACTATTCCCCATCAGTCTTATCCCTAAAAATCAGGCAGAGAATTGGCATCATGAATGAATAGAACCTATACAAATATCGCCAAATAAACATTACACCTCGTACTCCACAAAGGAAGTACGAGGTGTAATGTTATTTTCCTAACCTGTTCATTTTTTAAAATTAGGCAAAAGATGATCGCTTAACAGAGCAAATTCTTCAATAGACAAAGTTTCTCCTCTTCTTGTTGGGTCCACCCCAGCGGATTGAAGCGCTTCGAGTATCGCTTCTTTCTTTTCTTTTCCATTTGGGAGCTGACTTGTTAAATTGTTAAGAATCGTTTTCCGTCTTTGAGCAAAGGAGGAACGAGTAATAAAAAATAGAAAATCCTCATCCTTAACATCAACAGGAGGTTTTTCTCGCTTCGTAAGCCTTATAACAGCAGAGTCAACATTTGGTTGCGGCATAAACACTGTTTTCGGTACGGTCATAACCATTTCTGCTTCTGTATAGTATTGAATAGCAATTGAAAGAGAACCATATTCTTTCGTTCCAGGCTTTGCTGAAATGCGGTCTCCGACTTCCTTTTGTAGCATAACGCAGATGCCTCGAATCGGAAGTTTTTCCATTAATAGCTTTAAAATAATTGGTGTCGTTACATAGTAAGGAAGATTAGCAACAACCATAATATCATCAAACCCTTGGAGTTCTTGGTCCATCACCGCTTTCACATCTGCTTTAAGAACATCCTCATTGACAATAGTGACATTATTATAAGGAGACAATGTATCTTTTAAAATTGGTATTAAACGTTGGTCGATTTCAAAAGCAAGAACCTTACCAGATGTTCTTGCAAGTTGTTCGGTTAATGCCCCAATTCCAGGACCAATTTCTATAGCAGCAGTATTTTTCGTCAATCCTGCGTGCTCTGTTATATTTCTTAAAATATTGGGATCAATTAAAAAGTTCTGCCCTAAACTTTTCTTAAATGAAAACCCATATTTCTTTAGAATTTCTTTTGTACGAATAGGTGTTGCGATATCTTTAAGCATTATTTTCCTCCTGTAAAATCCCCATTAGTGCTTGGCGAAACTCTTCTTTACTAATTTCAAACATCATTAGTCGTTTATGTAACTGCTTTCCATTAGTGTATCCAATACGCAATTTCTCACCAAGCTTTTCTCGACGTTCTTTTGCTTTTGGACCTCCAATAAGACCCGCATCCATGAGGTCTTCCTTTGTTATCACTTCTGGAAGCACTTCGTTTACTAAGTAGGCTTCACTAAGCGCCTCTCGTATCGCCTCTGGCGTGGCGTGCTCCACTCCTATTCCCCTTCCATGCTTAGGAAGAGCATCTTTCTTATGTAGAAACGCATGCTTGCACCCTTGGACATATTCACTAACCTTTTTTCTTATTCTTTCTCCAGGATAATCGGGATCTGTAAAGATGATAACGCCTCTTTTCTCCTGCGCGTGTTTAATTTTCTCTAAAGTAGAGCGGGACACAGCTGAACCATTCGTCTCTATCGTATCCGCTTCAACAGCTCGGTGAATAGCGACTGTATCATCTCTACCCTCCACTACAATAATTTCTTTTATTTTCATTTTTTCCTCCAAATACTTGAAACATTTTTCTAACATAACCGTCTAATATACGAGAAGACTTTTTACTATTATAACGATTATTATCGCCTAGAACAAAAACGAAAAGTGGAAGTGGCTTGATCAACTCGTGAAGAAAATAGGGATTGCTCTCAAAAGGTGCTTTTTGCCTTTAGAGAGCGATCATCTTTTTCACAGCGAATTAGCCGCTGCAACTAGAACAAAAACGAAAAGTGGAAGCGGCTTGGTAAAGATGACCTATTAAAAAGGAAAAGGAGTCTATCCCTATTTCTTTTAAAAAAATGATGACTCCCCCTTTAACAACGTGCCGTCGTCTACTAGGGACTGACACTGTAAGTAATCAACAAACACTAAATATAAAAGCTAAAATATCTTCGAGGGGCTAGCCACTGCAACTAGAACAAGAAAAAAAGCAGGAGAATCCCCCCTGCTTCATGATTAGTTAAGTATTTTTACTTTCACTTGTTTTCTTCCCCATCGATATGCATCCGATTTAGAGGAAAAGAATACATCAATTTTATGTCCTCTAATAGCGGAACCAGTGTCTGCTGCTACAGCATACCCATATCCTTCTACATATACTTTTGTCCCTAATGGAATAACGGAAGGGTCCACTGCGATTACTTTTACGTTTGGATTCGCGTTTAAATTAATCCCTGTAGACGTTACACCTGAACAGCCATTACAGCTACCTGTATAAGCAGTCGAATTAACATAAAACTCCTGCCCACCACCGCTTGAATCAGAAGCTCCACGGGAGACTTGTGCAACTAGCACTTTTGTTCCTACATTTACAACCTTATCCTTACTTTCTTTCAACGTCTTTTCACTAAGTAACTTTCGGGAGACTTCTTTGCCATTTTCCTTTACAATTTCGTATTTTCTCTCAACAAGACCTTTTTCACCTTGCTGAACAATTTCTTCTTTCCCTTTTGACAGGTCCGAATCTTTTTTTGTAACAACGGCATAATCAGTTGGCTCTTCCACTACATCGGTGACTTTTTCAACTCGAGTGACTTTTACAATATCATTAGCTTTCACTACTTTGTCTAAACTTGGTTCAACACGGTCTGAATCATTAAGTTTAATTCCTTGTTGCTTTAAAAAGTCAGCGACCGTAGTCGAAGTAGACCACACCTTTTTCTCTTTTCCACCATCGACTAACTTAAATGAAAAAGCGGTATCAATCTTCACCTTCATATTCCCAGTTATCTTTTGATCAAGACTTGGTGAAATTTTGTCGTGCTCTCCTAATTCTATCTCTTTATCCGAGAGCATTTCCTTTACAGTATCAGCAGTAGTCCAAATACTTTTTTCTTTGTTTCCTACTAAAACCTTCACCTGTTTCGCCGGTTCCCAAATTACTTTCATATTATTTGTTACCTCGGTTGATTCAGTCGGGTATAAATAATCTCGTGAATGGGTTGAAATCTTTAAATCTTTCAATATATCTTTAATCGTACTTGCGTGCGTCCTTATTTCCTTCTGTTCACCATCTAAGGTCAACGCCACCGTCTTCTTCGTTCCTTCATAGAACAAGAAGCCTACTATTGCAGCAAAGGCTACAAGCATTCCAGTAGCGATGACCCCTTTTCTTCGACTCAAAGACTTGGAAAACAGGCTTTTCATGTTTTTAAGGTTCATGAAATACGCCTCCTTTACTCGGAGTGATTATATAGAGTATTTTTTTGACTGTCAACCCAAACACCCATTTTAGTAATCTAGTAAAATAAGGAACCAACTGGGAACATAACCATAATTATGCCGAAGCTTAGAAAAAAAAGAAAGGGGAATTTATCGACACGGTTATCCTATGAAATGAATAAGCCTTGTAGAACTTTTTGTTTTTGGAAACCATTTGGACAAGTCCCCCCAAGTTTCGACAACATTATCTATCACATTATGCCGAATAATCTTTTTGCATTTTCGGTCGTGATCTCCTCGACTTCTTCCACAGTGATCTCTTTTATCTCTGCAATTTGCTGTGCTACTAGCCTTACATAAGCAGGCTCATTTCGTTTCCCTCTATACGGATGGGGTGCTAAAAATGGGCAGTCTGTTTCGACGAGCATATTATCTAACGGAATTTCCTTTGCTACTTCTTTTGGTTTCTTCGCATTTTTGAATGTTACCGGTCCACCAAGTGATATATAAAAATTCATGTCAATACACTGTTGAGCAACTTCCGAACTACCGCTAAAACAGTGCATAATACCGCCTACTTCCTGTGCACTCTCTTCCCTTAAAATATCGACAATATCTTGAGTTGCCTCTCTATTATGTATAATGATTGGTAATTTTACCCTTTTGGCTAGTTGGATTTGTTTTCTAAAAACATCTTGTTGTACGTCCCTTGGAGATTTATCCCAGTGATAATCAAGACCCATTTCTCCAATCGCGACCACTTTAGGATGGGAAGCAAGTTCTTCTATCCATTGTAGATCCTCTTCTTCCATATCAATTGCATCAACAGGGTGCCATCCTACACTGGCATATAAGAAGTCATATTTCTCAACAAGCTCGAGGGCACGATTAATTGTCGGTCGATCAAAACCAACAACAACCATGTATTCTACTCCCGTTTCTTTTGCCCTTTCCATTACTTCTTCTACATCTTCATCAAATTGTTCTGCGTTCAAATGAACATGAGTATCAAATAACAACAAAAACACTCCTTATTAAAAGATAATTTTAATATAAAAAACGATGACAAGCATAACAAAAATATAACAATTAAATTACATATAAGATTTTATTATTCCCAAATAGTATTCAGTATAAAACTATTTCTTCTATGTAAAACAAGGGTGTTTCACGTGAAACACCCTTGTTAAAAACGGAATATACGTAACCACGTTTTCTTATTTTACCTTTGCACCATTTGGTAAACTTTGATCAACAGAAGCTAAGGAAAGCACTCCATCCTCTTCCCCTGCAAGAATCATTCCTTGAGATAATTCACCACGTAACTTTACTGGCTTTAAATTAGTAATACAGATTACTTTCATTCCAACCAATTGCTCTGGTTGATAAAATTTAGCGATACCTGACACAACTTGTCGTTTTTCGTAACCAAGATCGAGTTGAAGCTTGAGAAGTTTGTCGGCTTTTTTTACTGGTTCGGCAGCTACTACTTCTGCTACTCTTAAATCAATCTTCATAAAGTCATCTAGCGTTATTTCTTCCTGCTGTTCTTCCGTTTGTTTCTGCTCTTCCTTTTCAGAAGTAGTTGGACTAGACCCTTGCATCTTGTTTTTGATGTATTCTACTTCTTCCTTTAAATCAAGACGTGGAAAAATAGGTTCCCCTTTTTTCACCACTTCTGTACCTTCTGGAATCACGCCAAATTTCTCCAAACTCTCCCAACTTCTCAACCCTTCATCATGAATGTTTAATTGTTCGAAGATATTATTTGGTGTTTTCGTTAAAAATGGCTTTAATAAAACAGCAATTCTTCGTAAGGATTCAGCAAGATGTGTCATAACACTTGCTAATTCATCCTTTTGACTTTCTTCTTTTGCTAGAACCCACGGCTGCGTTTCATCGATATATTTATTCGTTCGGCTAACAAGTACCCATAGGTTGGATAGTGCAACAGAAAACTCCATGCTCTCCATTGCTTCTTCATATTTTTTCACCGTTTCTTGATTAATTGTAAGCAACTGTTTGTCGTACTCACCATTAGAACCTTTGTAAGCAGGTATTACACCATCAAAATATTTATTTACCATCGCAACAGTACGATTTAATAGATTTCCTAAGTCATTCGCTAGGTCAAAATTAACTCTTTCTACAAACCCCTCTGGCGTAAATACTCCATCCGATCCAAACGGTACTTCTCTCAATAGATAATAGCGTAGGGAATCTAATCCGTAACGGTCAATCAATGTAACAGGATCTACTACATTCCCTTTTGATTTTGACATTTTTCCATCTTTCATTAATAACCAACCATGGGCAAAAACCTTCTTCGGTAGTGGAAGATCTAATGCCATTAGCATAATTGGCCAATAGATTGTATGGAACCGAACAATTTCCTTCCCAACTAAATGCACATCTGCAGGCCAGTATTTAAGATAATTAGCGTCATTTTCACTACCATACCCAAGAGCAGTTATATAGTTTGATAATGCATCAATCCATACATATATAACATGTTTTGGATTTCCTGGAACTTTTACTCCCCAATCAAATGTCGTTCTCGATACTGCTAAATCCTCTAAACCTGGTTTAATGAAATTGTTGATCATTTCATTTTTACGAGATTCTGGTTGAATAAACTCTGGATTTTCCTCATAGAAAGCTAAAAGGCGATCAACATACTTACTCATTTTAAAGAAATAAGATTCCTCTTTTACCTTTTCTACCGGTCTTCCACAGTCTGGACAATTTCCATCTTCTAATTGTCTTTCTGTAAAGAAGGATTCACAAGGAGTACAATACCAGCCTTCATACTCATCTAAGTAGATATCTCCTTGTTCTACTAGTCGATTAAATATTTTTTCGACAATATCTTTATGCCTTTTTTCCGTTGTTCTAATAAAGTCATCATAAGATATATCTAGCTTTTCCCAAAGGTCTTTAATCCCTGCCACAATTCCATCAACATAAGCTTGTGGAGAAATGCCTTCCTCTTCTGCTTTTCTTTGAATTTTTTGACCGTGTTCATCCGTCCCAGTTAAGTATCTAACATCATATCCACGCAAGCGCTTATAACGAGCCATAGCATCTCCAGCGACGGTAGTGTATGCATGTCCAATATGTAGGTTCCCGCTTGGATAGTAAATCGGTGTCGTTATATAGAAGGTTTTTAATTTATCTTCCATATTTTATTCCTCCTTTAACATTTTTTACTTTACCCTTAAAAACAAACACATCTGTACGTAAAGTATAGTGGGGTACAAAAACTAATGTTATGTAATGAATTAAATGTTTTTTAATATGTTAAAAAAGGGTACAAAAAGAATCAAAAAGTCTAAGAATATGCCAGCTCACTCTTTCAAAATCATTAACATTTACTGCATGAGCAACTAAGGTTATACTAACATAAAAATCCGTTAATTATGTTTCTTTGACTTTTTGAATAAACCTCTTTTAATCCATTACTACTAACTTACATCATAACCTCTTATATCATCAAAATATACCTAAAATAAGCCATTTCTGCAACCAAGTCCTATTGTTTGTCGAATTTATTAAAATAAGAATGAGTAATTGTCGAATATTGTCGAATTAAGTTAATTTTAGTTTGTTATATGAAATTATCCTTAATTAAAACCTTTATATGATAAGGGTTTAATTGGAATTATAGGCTTTTTTGTCCACTGCAAATTCCCGTTAAATCAACATTCTGCATTCGCAAATTAGATAAAATTTTACAAATTTAATTATTGACGAATATTGGAATCACTGATATGATAAAAGAAACATTAAGAATTTTGTCGAATGTTGGCGAATTAATAGATAGAGAGAGAACTAATAATATATTAGGAGGAGAATATTGAATGAAATCTACAGGTATTGTAAGAAAAGTTGATGAATTAGGTCGTGTCGTTATACCTATCGAGCTACGCCGTACGTTAGGTATTGCTGAGAAAGATGCACTAGAAATTTATGTTGATGATGATCGTATCATCTTGAAAAAATACAAACCAAGCATGACTTGCCAAATCACTGGTGAAGTTTCTGATGATAATATCACACTTGCAGACGGAAAACTTATTTTAAGCCGTGAAGGTGCAGAACAATTAATTAAAGAAATCCAAGACAGCTTCAATAAATAATAGACGACTTGTTATAATGAAAAAAGGACAGGATTCACAAGATGAATCCTGTCCTTTTTTAAAGGCTTGTATTCTAAAAGCATGTTACTTTTAACAGCAGTTGAAAACATAGAATGGGCTGGAGCAGAAAGGAACGGTCTATTTCCCACAAACAGATAACAGGCTTCTTAAAAGATAAAAGAGTGTAAAAATTTCGTATTAGTATCTAATCTACTAACTCAAGGTCCCAAGGGTCAATAGTATTTATTCTTAATCCACGTGATAAGCCTGATATACTTCGCGCTTGGCTACTCCTCTTTCTTTTGCGACTTTTTTAATTGCCTCTTTAGAGGGGAGTTCATCTTCCTCTATATAATGTTCGACATGCTCTCGTAATGAAAGTTCTTGCCACCAGTACAATTCTTCCTCACTAACCGTTTCTTTAGCTCCTTCAATTAGAAGGCAGAATTCACCTCGAACTTCCCCGTCATTGGACCATTCCATTACTTCTTCTAGCGTTCCCCTTACAAACTCTTCAAATTTTTTCGTAAGCTCACGACAAATAACTATTTGTCTGTTGCCTAGCGCTGTATGTAATTCCTTTAATGTTTCTTTTAGTCTGTGTGGCGATTCGTAAAGAATAAATGTATCTGTCAATTTTCCAAGTAACTTTAATTCTGCTCTTTTCTCTTTCTTGTTTCTATTTAAAAAACCATAAAAATAAAATGGCTGAGGTGCTAATCCTGACGCTATTAGAGCGGTAAGAGCTGCATTTGCTCCAGGTAATGGAATAACGGGAATCTCCTTTTCAATTGCACTTACAACAAGTTCATACCCAGGATCTGATATCGATGGCATCCCGGCATCACTTACTAATGCAATTACTTCTCCACTCGCCATCTTTTCTAATAATTTGGCACCGCTCTCCTCTTTATTATGTTCATGATAACTAATGATAGGCGTATCTATTTCAAAGTAATTACAAAGCTTCTTCGTATTTCTCGTATCTTCTGCTGCTATGAAATTTGCTTCCTTCATCATTCGAATAGCTCGAAACGTCATATCTTCTAAATTACCAATTGGTGTCGGTACTAAATAGAGACTGCCTTTGTTGCTTTCTTGATAACTCTTTTGTTGATTCACTAGATTGTCACCCTCTTTCTTCATGTAAATATTTTTCTTTTTGCGCTCTTGTCAATTGTTTAAATTGGTACTCTGCCTGCATCGCTTCCCTTTGTGAAGGATATTCCTTGCAATGTAACAAATGGACAGGGCCTCTGGAGCGAGTATATTTTGCCCCTTTTCCCTTATTATGCTGTATTAATCGTCTTTTAATATCTGTTGTGTAGCCGCCATAATACGACCCATCCCTGCATTCGAGTACATAAAAGAAATGGTTATTGCTCTTTTCCATAAAGTATTTCATGCACTTCCTTCGTATATTCATTTTTCTCATTATATACATATAATGGAGAAAGAACCTTCAAGTCTGGCTTACCATCCTTAATTCCCTCCACTAGTATAGTATGCGCTTCTTTTCCCTCTTTTGGGTAAACAAAACGAAGCCTTTTTGGTTCTAATCGATATTTTCTCATTAAAGATAGTAGATCCATTAAACGACCAGGACGATGGACAAAACTTGCTTTTCCCCCTTGCTTCAACACAAAGCTTGCTGCTTTTACAACATCCTCTAGTGTACAAAGAAGTTCATGACGGGCAATAGCATAATGTTCATTCATATTCTTTTTGTTTCCTGGAGTAGTTGTGAAATAAGGTGGGTTGCATGTTACAACATCATACTTGCTATGGTCCAATAAACCCTTTATTTCCTTAACATCACCCAAAACCATTTTAATCTTATGATTCAGTTGATTATAATGAATACTTCTTTCCGCCATATCCACTAATCTTTCCTGAATCTCTACCCCTGTAATCTCAGCTTTTGTTCTGACACTTAGCAATAACGGAATAATTCCGTTCCCTGAGCAAAGATCAACTATTTTTCCTCTTTGAAATGGGACATAGCTGAAATTTGCCAAAAGAACAGCGTCAAGTGAAAAAGAAAAAACAGACGGACTTTGTATTATTCTTAAATCTTCCGCTAGTAAGTAGTCCAATCTCTCATCTGCTTTTAACATGATGTTCCCTCGCTTTTTCCAAAATAAAAGGACCTTCCCCTAAAAGATATGCTCTTACCTTGATAGGGGAGGTCCTATTTTATCCCGCATTAACGGGCAGTAAATCCCCACCTCAAGGCTTAGAGAAACCGCCAAAGCTAGGTGGGGGATAACTGCCCATAAATGCCCGATTGGTGAGATAAAGTAAAACTTACCGATGCGTCAGCAGAGGTTTAGTTAAACCAATCGGGTTCGTACTGTCAGTTAAGCTTCCATTGAAAAGTGGAGCCTTAGCGACAGTAAAACAGGACTAACAATCAGTTAAAGAAGAAAGACTCCCAACTGATTGAAGTTTCACTTTATGCCGAATGTATGAAAAGCATGTTTTCTTACTTTTTATTAAGAAAAGATAAGCAGAATAGACAATCTTCGTCTTTTCGGGGACTTCCAAAATGAACATTACATATATGGAACCCTTCTTGATATAAACGGGCAAGATTGTCATAACCTTCTCCAATATCCATTACTTTTTCATGATTGTGCTCTATATTTTCAGCAATAGTATCATTGCCAGCAAGGGAATTTTTCGGTGAGTTCTCCGTCTGCTCCAGTCTTCTTCGTAAGTGTTCATTTTCAAGCTGCATAGACGTATTTTCTTCCAGCATCCCTGCAAGAACTTGCTTTAGCTCACCTAATTGTTTATATAGATCTCCCATTTGTTTTTCCATATTACTGACTGAATCAAAGAACTCTTTTTTATCCACGAAATTACACCTCATTCTGTGGCTTAAAATGATACGGGATTATCGTTCATTATTTCATCTAATGTAAATTCTAATACTCGATCTTCTTCTTTAATCTTCACTTGAAGAACGCGTTCAAGAATATTCAGACCTACCACTTTTCCTTTTCCATGAGGCGTCTTGATGACCTCTCCTATGTCTGGAAGTTCCTCTTTTGCTGTCTCATACTCATCGTTCTCGTACTTCAAGCAGCACATAAGACGACCGCATAAACCAGAAATCTTTGTAGGATTTAAGGAGAGATTTTGGTCTTTCGCCATTTTAATAGAAACAGGTTCAAAATCTCCTAGGAAGGTAGAACAACAAAGCATACGGCCACACGGACCGATACCGCCAAGCATTTTCGCTTCATCACGAACACCTATCTGACGAAGCTCTATGCGTGTACGGAATATGGATGCCAAATCTTTTACGAGCTCGCGGAAATCCACTCTCCCATCGGCTGTAAAATAAAAAATGACTTTATTACGATCAAATGTATATTCGACATCGACTAGCTTCATATCTAGTTGATGTTGTGAAATTTTATCTGTACAGACATTGTATGCTTCTACTGCAGATATTTTATTTTCTTCGACAATCATCTTGTCCTTTTGATCTGCAATTCTAATTACCTTTTTAAGAGGCAATACAACATCATTTTCTTCAACTTGCTTTCTAGCTACGACGACTTTACCGTACTCCACTCCTCGGACAGTCTCGACGATCACATAACTATCCTTCTGAACGTCTAGCTCTCCGGGATCAAAGTAGTATATTTTGCCCGCTTTTTTAAAGCGTACTCCAACAACATCGTACAAAGGAAATCACCCCTGCAATCTTAGCACAAGCTGTTCCAATAACAGCTGAGAATTCATATTGGCGTTCAATTTACGTTTTGCTTCAAGTATTGACGTCATATTATTGGAAAGACGACTCGTGGAAACTTGAAGTGCGTTTGACTTCCATAGTCCTTGTTGATCTGGAAAAATTAAATGTTCTTCTTTACCTAACTGGATTTGAAGTAAGTCTTTATATATTAGAAGTAAAAGATCTAATGCCCGTTCAATTTGATCTTTCTCCTTAAAATGCTGCATAAAATCCTCCTGAATTTTAACCATTGCTTGAAAAGGACTCTTTTGGAGGACTTCATACAATTTTAACACTATTAATCTGGCTTGTGCAAACCACTCATTACGACATATTTCTACAGCTTCCTCGTAATTATTGGTTAAATTGGAAGCCAACACTGCTAGGTTAGGATGGATTCCTTCATTTAGCAACTGTTTTTCTAACTGTTCTTTAGGAAGAGGCTTAAAGGAAATCATCTGACACCTTGAAATAATAGTAGGCAAAATCCGATGAACTTGTTCTGTTATCAATATCGCCATTGTTTCAGAGGAAGGTTCTTCTAGAAATTTTAATAAGCTATTAGCTGCATTGGGCGTCATCTTATCCGCATGCACTACAATGTAGATTTTCTTGTTCGATTCGACACCTGTTTTAGTAAACTCTGCTTGCAAGTTTTTAATTTGCTCTTTTTTTATTGATAATCCATCTGGTTCAATAAGATGTAAATCAGGATGATTTCCATTATTTATTCTTTTACAGTTCGAACAGCTTTCACATGCTACTCCATTTTCCGGTCGTTCACATAGTATTGACTTAGCAAATAAGAGACTTACATCTCTTTTCCTTGTACCTTTTTCCCCTTCAAAAAGATACGCATGAGCCACACGTTTTTTTTTCATACTGTTTTGAATCATTTGCAACACAACTAGTTGCGATTGCTGAAGTTCTTCCCAATTTAACATAAAATTACCACTCTCTTACCTATACAGGTTGATAAGCAAACCTTTGATTTCTCTAATTGTCTTTAACATATTACTAAATGCTCTTATTCGTTCAACATATCCTCTATTAGTTCAATCTACTAAGAATCGACTGATTCCATACATCCATCAAAATTGATGAAACTGTTCGACTGGCATAACAAACACTGTAGCACCACCGACTTCCACTTCCACAGGGTACGGAACATATGAGTCAGCGTTTCCTCCCATTGGGGAAACAGGTGCGACCATTTGTTCTCTTGAGGAACAGTTATCTTTAATAACTTGAAGAGCCTTATCTACTCGAATATCATCTGTGCCTATAATAAAAGTAGTATTACCCGATTTCAAAAAGCCACCTGTACTTGCCAATTTTGTTGAACGGAAATTATGATCCATTAAAGCATTTGAAAGTCTGTTGCTATCCTTATCTTGCACCACAGCCATTATAAGCTTCATCCATACTTCCTCCGTTTCGTTTCTTTTTTTCATTATAGCAAGAAAAACGATGTTCATACATGGGAATTGTTTATCTAGACAAGACAATAGTGAATTTAACTTATTGATTTTACTAAAAAATATGATTTAACAAGGTTAAAACGGAATTGCGAGTATCTTAGTAAACAATCGTTTCCTTTGCGGAATTATAAGCTCTTAGATATATTACCCTTGTAAAAATTTTACAACGATATCATAACTGTCTTTCAATACATGATCGATTGGTTGACTCGCGTCTATTGTCTTCATTCTATCCGGAAATTTTTTCAATAAAATATGATAGCCTTCTCTTACCTTTTCATGAAATTCAATTTTCTCCAAATCGAGGCGGTTTACTTCTCTTCCACTATGTTTTTTAATTCGCTGTAATCCAATCTCCGGGGAAATATCAAAGTATAATGTTAAATCCGGCATTGTGTCTTTAATAGCAAATTGGTTAATTTCGAGTACCTCGTCCATACCAATGCCTCTAGCATGCCCTTGATAAGCAAGTGAGCTGTCAATAAACCTGTCACAAATGACAATAGCTCCTTCTTTTACTGCAGGAATTACTTTTTCCACTAAATGTTGTCTTCTAGCCGCAGCATACAAAAGTGCTTCCGTCCGTTCATCCATTTCGATATTCTCTTTATTTAAAATAACCTCTCTTATTTGCTCTGCAATCGAAATACCACCGGGCTCCCTTGTTTGGACAACATGATGGCCATCTTCTACGAGCTTTTGACCCAATTGGGAAAGAACTGTAGACTTACCAGCTCCTTCAGGTCCCTCCACTGTAATAAATAATCCTTTTTTCATCCTTCTACCTCCAACATATCGTAAACGGCAATTTGCCCATCGTCTAATCTATGATTCCCTTGTATTTTCGCTCCATTTTCCCAATAGCTTTTCATTATTTTTACCTTATCCTCTGTCACTCTTTCTCCCGGAATAAGAGTTGGAATGCCAGGTGGATAAGGAATAACCATTTGAGAAGAGATATAACCAATAGAATCCTCTAGCCTTATCCACTTCTCCTTTTTCACTTCCATCTCTTCAAGTGATAAAGCTAAAGAAGAAATTTTATTTATTCTAGGTAGCGGTTCGAACAATTTTATTTCCCTTTTATCTATATTGGCATTTTTAATAGCACAACTGATTTTTTCTAACGCTTCTTTAAAAGGAAAATCAACCTTTGTTTTTACTAATGGCAAGATAAATAATACTTGATACGGGTCTGCCAACTCCGTATATACCCCTTCCATTTCCAATGCACGTTGAAAGTCATATCCAGATACGCCTTCCCACCTAACAAGAACCTTTAGCGGGTCATCCGTACGAACAACCTTTAACATTGTATCGATACTTTCTAACGAATGAATAAATTTATCAACTAGTACTTGATTCAGTCTAATTTCTTCCCTTGAAAGACAAGCAATATAGTAACGAGCATAGTCTAAAGAAGCCATAATTGGATAGGATGGACTGCTGGACTGCAGCATACTCACATAACTTTTTACTATATCCTTATTCACTCGATCATTATTAATATGTAAAAACGACCCCATTGTCATAGCAGGCAACATTTTATGAGCAGAATGAACAACAAGATCAGCCCCCATTTGCAATGTAGAAAGCGGCAAACCCTTCCAAGCCCCGAAGTGTGGTCCATGTGCTTCATCAATAATAACAAGTATCCCGCACTTGTGGAGCTCTTTTATAATAGCTTGAATCGGATAAGTTAATCCATAGTAGGTTGGGTAGGTAAGGACACAAGCCTTAGCTTGTGGGAACTGTTCCAAGGCACTCTTCACTGTGTCTAGCGATACCCCTAATGCCGTTTGTGATTTTGCATCCCACTCTGTTTCTAAAAATACTGGCACTGCCTTAGCGAGCCTTATTCCATGCAACACCGACTTATGACAATTCCTTTGAACAAAAACAATCTCTCCTTGTTTGCAAGAAGACATGATAGAAGCAAGATTCCCTACCGTGCTCCCATTTACTAAAAAATAACTCTTTTTCGTTTTATAATAATCACTTAATAGCTGCTCTGCCTCCGCAATTGCCTCGGCCGGTTCATGTAAATCATCAAGTCCTGATAGCTCTGTCAAGTCACACCTCAAAAACTCCTGCTGACGGTCCCCTTTTATTAATAAACCATTTTTATGACCTGGTACATGAAAGGAAATAGGATTACCTTTCATATGCCCCTCCATCGCTTCTACAAGCGGCATTCGACTTTGATCACTAATCATTGTTACTTCCTTCCTAAAAACAATATTCTACTTTATCGTAACAAAAAGAAAAGGTAGCTGAAATAGCTCTAGTAAGCAATTCTAAAAAAATGAAAAAATCACACTAGAATCTAAAACTAGTATCAAAAAGACCTAGAAGAATTAAAAATAACTTTGTATGTAAAGATGGGTGAATAATTACCTTATAATCACGCCTTTTATCAAGCAAAAAAAATAAGCCAAGCCTTTTTGACTTGGTCAAGAGTATATTTCTGGAGTATTTACCTTTTTAAGTTTTTGAACATAATATTTATAGTAAGGGCTACTTGTTTCCGTATGAATCATTTCCTTTTCACATTCTGTGCAGATAAATGATGTGTATAGATGGATCCCCAAAGATTTTACTTCATTGCAAACAATGCACTTCTCCCCAAGATTATTCTTTATATTTACCACGTGTCTCTCCACCTCCATACAACCTATTCTGCTCAAAACCTATGAATTGTATACATAATTCGAAATTTACAACAACTAAAAAGTATACTGTCATTTATCTTATGTGCCTAGAATCCTGTCTGTGTATGTCTTTATATAAAATTGTATTGTTTGGTTAAAATTGAGGTTTGAATCCCTCCATTGTAGCCAACTGAACAACCCTTTGTATTTACTAGGCAGGTAATTATGATTAGTAGGCACACACCATAACTCCCCCCTCTTATCTAAAGTTTATACCCCACTATCTATTCATACAACAAAAAGCAGCCCATAAAAATGAGCTGCTTTCTTAAAATTGCCTGGCAACGTCCTACTCTCGCAGGGGGAGATCCCCCAACTACCATTGGCGCTGAAGAGCTTAACTT